>CAZYXP010000071.1:0-15488 GCA_964651325.1 uncultured Phycisphaeraceae bacterium | reverse complement strand
GGGGCCATGGCGCAGTTGGGAGCGCGTCTGCATGGCATGCAGAAGGTCGCGAGTTCGAGTCTCGCTGGCTCCAGTTTTCCACGATCGGAAAGTCAGAAGGGCTTCCTACACTTCCGGGCGGTTCTTGCGCCCATGGCTTTGATGTGGAGGTATGTTTGCCCCCTCGCGACCTGATGGTTCTCGATCTGATGGGGCGTTTGCCGCGGGCGTTCTTGGTGGGCAACCTTGAATTCACTGGTTGGAGTGGGCTGATAACGGGTGGCCGTGCAGGTCGAAGCCTGCGGTTCGCAGTGCGAAGAAATCGAAGCGAAACGTGACTTCGCGCGGTGGGCCATCAATGCTCGATCAGCAGAGAACGCGCTCGGAATGCGGCGGTGCCCAGGGCCGCTAGCAGAAGCGTCATGATCGCGGCACCCCACGTGGAAACTGTTGGAATCGGTGCGGGGTCCGGCACGGGCGCGCTGCCGACTACCGTGCCGACGACCGAGAGCGTGCCGAGGGCGGGGTTGAGCGGGTCTAAGGGGACCAGTAGGTTCAGATCGACCGTTAGGGTCGCGATTCCATCGACGACCACAATCGCGCCCGCCAAATCGCTGCTCTGCGTGCCCAGCTGGGCGAGATCGCGCGTATCGACGCACGGCAATCCCGACGCCGAGAGCGCGGCACACACCGTCCCCATGGCGTTGTAGGCAACCGTGCCTTCGGCGTTGGTCGGGGCGCCGACAAACAGGAATGAATCCGCCTCAATCGCGACCGGCCCGATGGGAACACCGGGTTGGGCGTAGAGGAATCGAAGGTTCTCGCCAAGGGCGGTAAGCGAGCCCAGGAAAACGCTGATGTTGATGTTGATCGGATCGGTGAGACTGATGTCGAAATCGTGAAGCTCAATCGAATTGGGCGCCACCCCATTGTCCAACCCGATCACATAGAACCCGCTCACTGCGGAAATGTCTGAGTCGCATCCGCCCGGGATGCACACTTCGACGGTTACCATCGACGACAATTCATCTATCGGTATGACAAACGGTCCCACCGAGCCCTGGCTTGAACCGGCCGCAATCGCAACCAGAAGCCCTGCCGCGAACGTCTGTTGTGCGAATCTCATCGAGTAATTCCCCCACATAGCCATGCGCTAGCGAATCGGGCCACCGCTACACCGGAAACGCACCGGCCGGAACGCGCGTCTACCCATCTTAGCACGAACGCCGGCAGGAATGAAGGCTTTTTGCGACGACGATGTGGAGGATTCACCACCAAGACGCTAAGGCACCAAGGAGAAGGAAGGAAGGAAGTATAGAGAGAGAGGTCGGTCGGGGTTTGGGCGGGCGCGAAACATGATGGCGCCGGCGGGCCGCGCCGCTTCCTTACGGGCGCGGTTCGGATTATAGGACCGTAAGGGGATGGGTGGCCAAGTTCGGGGGCATGGCCGTGCCGTGGGTTCTATTCGGCGTGACGCGATCGATGCGGACGGCGACCAGGTCTCCGGATTCGTTCTCGCCCTCGATTTCGTTGGCTTCAAAGTGAATCTCGAAATATCGATCGCAACGCCCGCGATAGAGTGGGGTGGGTGTCAATTCGAAGACGCTTGGAGCGATGCACTCCTCGACAATCACGTGTTCGGTTGCGCCGAGCAAGGACCGACGAAACGCCAGTGACGTTTCGCGTTCCAAGGCCGCCAGGGCGGTAAGGCGATCCTTGACGATCTCGGGCGCCACAAAATCCTTCTGCCATTTGGCAGCGGCGGTCTTGTCGCGCGGCGAGAATGGAAAGGCGTGAACCTTGACGCATTGCGCGGCGCGGACCGCTTCGAGCGTCTGCTCGAAATCGTAATCCGTCTCCCCAGGGAACCCGACGATGACATCCGTCGAAATCGCCGGCCTATCCAGGCTGGCCCGCACGTGGCCGATCATCGCCAGGAAATCCGCCCGCGTGTATTGCCGGTTCATGCGTCGCAGAATCTTCTGGCTTCCCGATTGAAGCGGGAGATGTAGATGCGGCGTACACGTTTCGTTAGTCGCCAGGACAGATAGCAACGACTCATCCACGTCGCCCGGTTCAAGGCTGGATAGGCGAAGCCGATTGAGGCCATCGACGCTCGAAATGGCCTCGATGAGCCTCGCCAGCGGCGAAACCAGCCGGTTGAACCGTTTTCGCAGGGCCGTTTCGCGCCCGTAGGCGCCTAGAAAGATGCCGGTGAGGATGATTTCCTTATGACCATGTTCCACGAGGGTGCGTGCCTCTGCTACGGCGGCATCGATGGGTTTGGATCGCAGGGTCGGGCGTAATCGCGGGATAATGCAGTAGGTGCAAAAGGCGTCGCACCCGTCTTGGATCTTCAAGAAGGCTCGCTTGCGTCCCGCGAACGAATCGATGCGCCCTATCAAATCGGTGTCGCGCTTGACAATGGGCAGCGAGGTCGGAACAATACGGGTGCCGGAAGAAGTGTCGACCCTCGCGACAGCGGAAGTGGTTCCGGAAGAACCCGGATTCATCCATACTTCATTCCTTCCTGTTGCTCCTTGCCTTTTCGTTGCAAAAGGCCGGTTCGTTGTGGGGGTTGATCGAGCGGGTGTACGGCGCGCCTCGGTGCCGCGCGAGTGGTCGCCGCCTGAGTAGGCGTGGCCGGTTTCGGCAAACGCAGGAGCAAGCTTTGAGTCATTGATAATGGCCGCGCGCAGGGTCTCGCCAACGTCGGCTTCGTGGTCGATCACGAGCCCGACCCCTGCAAGGTTTTGCAGTCGCTCGGCGTCCTCGCCGGCGGCGCAGCCCACTGCGGCAACGAGGCCTATGCCGCTTCGGCCCAGCTTGCGCAGGGCCTGGCGGCTCTTTCGCGAGGCCGTAGCGGTGACCGCGCAGGTGTTGACCACGGCGACATCGGGTATGTCCTCGCCGATGGCCGGCTCAAGCCCCAGGGATTCGAGCAGTTCGCGAATCTGCTGAGTTTCGTATTGGTTGACTTTACAGCCAAGCGTTGTAATCAGATACTTCCCGAGCATGATGGGAATGTATCGCGAGGATGGGCCTATTGGCAAGCCGCCCGATGGGTAGGCCGATCGGTTGAATTCGGTTGGCCACCGATCCGAGCGGTGGCCCATGGCATCTGCCGGTTGGAGTCCGGCGCACTCGGGTGGGCGATACCCCGCGGGAAGACCGGAGAGTCGTTCTTATGGCAATCGTACGGGCAGTATGGGGCATTGATATTGGTCGATGCGCACTGACGGCGGTCAAACTTCGCCCCGGTGCTGAAGATCGTGTGGAGCTGGTGGCTGCCGAATACATAGAACATAGCAAGATTCTCTCCCAGCCGGATGCGGACCGCCATGAGTTGATTGCCGAGGCGCTGGAGACGTTTCTCTCCCGCAACGACATTTCCAAAGATGACGTGCTTGTTAGCGTTCCTGGTCAGCAGACGCTCGCGCGGTTCACAAAACTTCCCCCGGTAGCGCCGAAAAAGATTCCCGACATCGTTCGCTACGAAGCGGATCAGCAGATTCCCTTCGATATGGACGAGGTGATCTGGGATTATCAGACGTTCCAGCAGGACGGCGCCCCCGATCTGGAGGTCGGGATCTTCGCCATGAAGCGGGAGTTGATTCGCGAGCACTTGCTTCACTTTGAGCAGGCGTCGGTGGAGCCGACCGCGGTCCAGCCCACGCCACTCGCGGTGTACAACGCCGTGGCGTATGACGGCGGGCTTGGCGATGAAACCACGATTATCCTCGACATCGGCGCCGACAACACCGACCTGATTATCGCGACGCCCGACAGCTTCTGGACGCGTACGATTCAAAGGGGCGGAAACAGTTGTACCGACGCGCTCGTCAAGTCGTTCAAGCTTTCCTTTTCGAAAGCGGAGCATCTCAAGCGCTCTGCGGAGACCAGCAAATACCGCCGGCAGATTTTCCAAGCGATGAGGCCCGTCTTCGCCGATCTGGTGCAAGAGCTGCAAAGGTCCATCGGCTTTTATTCCTCCACCCATCGAGATGCTTCGATGACGAAGGTCTTTGCGGTGGGCAATGCGTTCAAGCTTCCCGGATTGAAGAAATACCTTCAGCAGAACCTCGGCCTCGACGTCGTGTGCCCTGAGAACTTCAGCCGCGTTTCACCCGGCCTTCCCAGTGGGTCGGCAAGCGACCATTCGCTCAGTTTGTGGGGTGCCTATGGCTTGGCGCTTCAAGGGTTGGATCAGGTCAAGGTGACCAGCAACTTGCTTCCCACGGAAATCGCGAAGCAAATCGTCTGGCGCAAGAAAAAGCCGGCGTTTGCGGCCGCGGCTGCGTGCTTGCTGTTGGCGGGCGGGTCGATCTGGTTTCGGCAGTCGGCAGACCTGAGCGCGCTTGCGGCCAGCGGAGGCCAAGCCGATTCGGTGAGCGTGTCGGGGGCGAAAGCCGCGGACGTGATCAATCGCGGCCCTTCCGGCGGTCTTCCGGCTCGAGAGCGAGCCGCCACGATTCTCCGCGCGGGAGAATCACTCAAGAAGGAGCTGGCGTCGCTGGCGGGGCAAGGGGAAGACGAGCGGGCGCGAACCGAAGAACTCATTCGGGTTCAGCACAACAAGTCCATGGTGCCCCGGATCTTGAGCGTGATTCACGCATCCGTGCCGCGGTCGCCGGGCTCGAGTGGGGGTCGTCAGGGGTCGTCCGGCAACGATGCAGATTCTGCGAGCCCGTCGGTGGAACGTGGGCAGCGCGAGCAGATATTCATCGAATCGCTCAACATACAATACGGCCAGGATGTCAACGAGCTTCTTTGGCCCGATGCGCTGATCGCCAGCCCGGATCCGATCAACGATCCCGAAGCCGAAACGCCGGGGTTCAAGATCATGTTGCTGTGCAGAACCCCGCATAAGGAAGGTCGAAACTTTGTAGGAGATACGCTGCTTGCGAACCTCATCAAGAATGGCAGGCGCGAGGGGCAAGGATTCTACATTGATCGGGCCAACATTGTTTATGGCGGTAGATACGAGCCCGAAGAGCCTGTGCCCGGCGGGAGCCCCAATTGGTACAGCACAGCGAACAGAGTCCGAACGTCCACCTCTTCTGCCAAGAGGCCTACGGGTGTGTCCAAGGATTACTACAAAAAGGACGTACTTACCAGCGAACCGCTCGATCAGGATTGGCGATTCGAGATATGGATCGACGCCATTTGCGAGGATTACGTTGCGCCGGAAGGCGACGAAGGCGAGGATGATCGTGCCGAAGACAACGGCTAGGTTGGCCGGGCTGCGATCGCGGACTGAAGACCGCGGGGCCATGCACTTTCGGAGATCGATGCGGAGGAGTAGCACACCGTGAGCTTCTTGAAGCGACATTTATTCTACATCGTTTGTGCCGTGGGCGCCTTGGGCGGCATCGCGCTCGCGGTGACGGGGCTGGGCGCGCAACCGCAGGTGCTCGCGGAGCTGAGCAAGGCCAAGAGCGTCTACGACGCGTTGAACCGTCTCTCCGGCAAGCCTGTCAACGCGAAAATCATTGATTCCAAGTCCACGCGCATTGGAGAGTTGCTCGACGACAGCGAGCGGGTTCTTAGTGAGGCGGAGAAGCTGTACGGCTATGCGCCGCTCGTCGAGGGTGTCTTTCCTGATGGAGACAATGACGCTCGTTTTCGTTTCATGGCTCGCTATAACGAAGCGATGGCCGAGCTCATGGATTCGCTGCGTTGGGGCACGCCCGCGACTGCCACCGACATCACGCTGATGGCGGAGCGGATCGACCAGGAGATATTCCGAGCCAGCGCGCGGGGCCTCGACGAAGGGGCGTCTACGGATACGATCGCCCCAAGCGGGCCGGACTACACGCCGGCCGGCGTGCTTACCATGTCTGGGGCAAAACAAAACGCTGAGGTGCGGGCCCACGTTCAGAAGGCATTGACGTTGAATTGCTACGCCACGGGTAAGACCAAACCGGCCAAATCGGTGCGTGCCGGCGTCAAGGCCGGACCGCCGGCGAGCCTGCAATTCAATCCGTGGATGGAGAACACAAAATCGCTCGATCCGCCGCTGATCAGCGACGTCTGGTGGGCGCAGGTGCAATACTGGATTCAGAAGGATGTGGTCAGCGCGATCCGCGCGGTTAACGAAGAGGCGGGGGATGCGTCAGTCGCCGACGGTGGGTTGCGTTGGGTGGGCATCATGCCCGTCAAGGAGATCATCTCCGTCCGGGTTTCAGAGGGCTTCATCCTTGACGACGACGACTATTTCGTGGGCGCCTCGCCCGGCGGATACGAAGAAGCGCTTCCTTGCGCCACGCGCAACACCGTCTTTTCTAACTCTCAATCGGGTCCGACGTACGATGTGGTTCAGTTCACTGTCAAGCTCATCATGGACCAGCGAGATATCCTCAAATTCGTTGACAAAATGAGCAAGAACAAGTTTCACACCTTGCTTCGAGTGGGATATACGGCCGTGCCGGCCAATCGATACATGGTTGGGAAAATCTACGGCTCCGAGCCGACTGCCAACGTCGTGTTGGACTTTGAGACGTTGCTGATTCCCAGCGTGTTTCACAAATGGATGCCCCAAGAAGTGTGCGACGAGTATGACCACATTGAGTGTCCTGATCGCAGCCGAGAGGAAGAAGAGGGTTAGCCGAATGTATCTGGTGTTGATCCTTCGGCGGGCAAGCGGCTCCTCGATCGCGAGCGCGCTGCCGGGGCGGCCGATGATGCATCAATCCGAATTAGTTTTGGGGAACCAATAACCATGGCCAAGCAACTGGTCAGTCCGATAGAACGACACATTGAGAAAGTGGTGCTCGCTTTGGTGGGCGTGGCGCTGTTGGGCACGGTGGCCATGTATCTTGTGACCTCTCCCAACAAAATAGAGGTGGCATCAGAAATGGTGCGGCCGGGCGAAATCGACCGGATTGTCTTGGAAAAGGCGGAACTCGTGCGCGACCGGCTCGAATCCGCCAAGCCGATAGACGATCCCGTTGAGCCCCTCTACGATGATTTCAGGGCTCAAGTAGATGCCTTGAGCCTTGCAGGGGTCTCGCTTGAATTGCCCACAGTGGTCGCCGGGGGCCCGAACGTACCCATCATCGACAAGGCCGCCAAGACCACCCAAGATCGGAAACTTGTCGATGTCATGCCCATGGGCAAGCCTGTTGTGATCACCGGTCGCAGTAGTCTCCTGGTCGATCCGGACGGTCTGGACGGCGGGCGTTTCGTTCAGGCGGATTGGGCGACGATAAGCAGCGTCTTTGAGGTCCGCAAGCAGAGCGAGAAACAACAGTTGGAATACGGCCGCACGTTGGCGGAGGTTGTCTTAGGCGCCCTCAGATGCCAGCGGCGCGCCCAGCGGCTCGATGGCAGTTGGTCCGAAGGCGACTGGGAGACCATCACCGGGTGGCCAGCGCTCGATTTGGGTGATGGGCCGCCGGTCGTCCTTACCGAAGACAACGGCGAGATCATTTGCGCGAAGAAGGATTTTGGGAGGATTAGCCATTACTACGACTCTCTCAAGGAGCTTCCAACTCAGCTGGGTTTGCTGCGTCCGATGATGGCGGAAATGCGCGACGGCGATCCCTGGGATGTTCCCGTGGTCACCTCTCGCCACGACGTGCTTGTTCAAGACATGGGGTACTTATTCCCCAACGATCCCCCCGAGCCGCCGGAGGATCGATACGATTTGGGGGCGGCCGTGCCCACGGCCGGCGCGGCAGCTACCGTAGACCAAACCACGCCCACAGCGCTGTTCGAGTTAGCCAGGGCGTCTCTGGCCACCGGACGCAAAACTTGCGCCGTAGACGACGCCACAAGGGCGTATAATTTCGCGCAAGAGGTGACGCTTCACAAATCGGCCAATCGCTCTCAGAAGGCCCAAGCCCAGCGCCTCATGAAGGACGCGGAGAATCTAACAGCCGACATTAGAAGAAGAATCTGCAAGCCCGCAGGTACCAGAATCGACGACCAAGAAGACAAGCGGGACAAGCCGCCCATCCAGCAGATGTGGGTTCACGATGCTCGCCCCAATAGTATTCAAGCCGGGGGAACTTATCAGTACCGGGTTCGACCGCTGATTTTCAATCGTCTAGCCGCTCAGCCCACCATGTTCAGCGACCCCCAGATGGCAAAGACGCTGTTCATCGAAGGGCCCTGGTCCGAGCCCTCCGAGCCGGTAACCTTTGAACCCGCAACGTATTACTACGCCACGGGCTCCTCCGATCGCGATGACGTCGTGACGATGGAGATTTACAAATGGTTCGAAGGCAATTGGGTCAGAACCAAGCCGAAATTTGGACCCGGCGAGCGCGTTTTGGCGCGAAAACGGCACGATGTGCCCTCGCAGGCCGTGGAGGGCGAGGTTGAGAGTCCGCTGATTACGTTTGATGCGGGGATCACGGTTGTGGATATCGATCACGAACGCATGTATCGCAGTCGCAAACGGGGGGGGCGAGGCACTGTTGTCTTGGAGAACCCGGCGGAAGCGTGCTCGGTTGTTTTTGTGGACGCGGACGGCCACCTTCGGGAGCGATTCGTTCCGTTGGACAAGGGTAACCCCGGTAAGTCGGTTAATTCGGCGCGAGTGTACAAGGCGCCGAAGCAACCCAGGTGATCGCCGAGCGCCGATCCGGTTGGAATCACCGCTGTGGGGCCATGTGAAATGAGTCACTTAACGAGTTGTCGTGTGAATCATTTCGAAGGGGTGGGTTGGAAGTGGGGCGCTGGTTTCGGGGTTGCGGCACTATGGGCCACCCCCTAGAATCTCCGTCCCAGGGGCTGGCATGCGCCCGGCTGCCCTGGGGAACTGCTTTCCGCCGAGCGGATTGACGCACGGCGCGTAACGACGCGTTTATGTCGGCCTAGAACACCGGATTGGTATTTTGCCCGTTCCGGCCCCGCCGATGCTTCGAGTGATCGCCAACAGAGCGAGGAGGATCATACCTTGTTGATTTCGAGGTTTCTCACAGGGCTGGCATGCATGGGAATCGTGCTGGGCTCGTTGGTTTTGGTCGTGCCCGCCTCGGCTAATGACGATTCCGACTCGCTGGCTAGGTCCATTGCGCTCTTCGAAAAGGGCGAATACCTGCCGGCCCAGGAAGCGCTGACTGCCATTGATCGCTCCAAACTTTCCCCGGCCGATCAGGCCCGGCGAGACGACTATCTGAATCGCATTCAAGTCGCGATCACCATGGAAGACAAGTCCCTCCGCGACCTCGAAGATGCGGAGACGGCCGCCCAAGATGGGGCGACGGACCGTGCGCGGGAGCTGCTTCAGACGGTTTTGGCGAACGAGTACACGCCGAAAGATATCCGTACGGTGGCTCAGTCGCGGCTGCGCGAGCTCAATCGTAAGGCTGCCGATGGCCATACCCAAAGCCAAGCCGGAAATGACGCCCATGGCCAAAACGGCACGGCCGAGGCCCGCCAGCAGACTGCAAAGGGCGACAGCTTGAGTCGCAGCGGGCAATACGACGCCGCCGAGCGGGCCTACGAATCCGCGCTGATGGCGGTTCCCGGCTATCCGGAAGCCGTTGCGGGCATGGAGCAGATTCGCGAGTTTCGTCAGCGAAATCTGGGGCCCGCCGCAGGCTCTCTCGCGGATGAAATCCAACGCGAGGCGGCCATCAACTGGCAGCGCACCGTAACGCAGTACCGCGATGCCGAGCGCGTTATCCTTCAGGACTTGGAGGCAGAGCGTTTTGATGACGCACGGCAGGTGCTGATTCGCGCTCGGCAGATCGTTGAGTCCGGTCGCCAGTTCGCTGAGCCGATCGTCAAGTATGAAAACCTTAGAAGCGAGTTGGTGGCACTCGAACAGCACGT
Organism: uncultured Phycisphaeraceae bacterium; assembly: GCA_964651325.1. Classification (GTDB taxonomy): domain Bacteria; phylum Planctomycetota; class Phycisphaerae; order UBA1845; family UBA1845; genus JADFOB01. The sequence goes on along the minus strand of CAZYXP010000071.1, from coordinate 5,723 downwards.
GTCCACGGCCGAGCAGACCTACAACGAACGCAAAGTGGCCGAGGTTCGTCAGACTATCGAGCAGCAGCGCAGCCGCAAGTTGCGTGAGATTGAAGAACGCCGGGCGAAGCAAGTTGAGCAACTCATGGCTCAAGCGGTCCAGCACCGCAAAGACGGCGAGTTTGTCAAGGCGATGAACGTGCTTCGGCAGGTTAGCGTCGTGGATTCGAAGTACATGCCGGCCCGCTGGATGCTCGACCAGCTCGAGGATCAGTACAACTATCGCCGCCAGCGCAAGATGCGCACCCAGTTTTACGATCAGTCACTCGGCGCGCTGCTGGATGTTGAGGAAGCCAAAATCCCTTGGTGGGAGGACGTCAATTACCCCGATGATTGGATCGAGCGAACGTCTCGCCCTTTGCGAGCCAGGCCCGGCGAAACCAACCGAAAAAACTTGCTGCTCGGGTCGCTGGATCAGCCGATTGATGTCGATTTCCGGCGCGATCCGCTGCAGCACGTCGTAGAGTATTTGGCCGAGGCGCACCAGGTCAACATCATCGTTAACTGGCACGACCTGGAAACCGCCGGTGTTCAGGCTGAAACCCCCATCGATTTGCACCTGCCCAATCAGATTACTCTGCGCAAGGCGCTCACGGAGATTCTCAGCCAAGCCGGCGCGGGCGCGGCGAACCTGGGGTTTGACGTCGGTGACGGCGCCATCTCCGTGGCGACCCAACGCACCTTGGATTCCAAGACGTACCCCGCCGTCTACCCCATCAGCGACCTGCTCATGGACATTCCGACCTACAACAGCGCTCCGCCCGCGGATCTGCGCAACGCGCAACCGGCCGTGGCGACGCCGGCGCAGGCTTCCAACCAGCTTGCCTGGCAACACGGCGACGACGACAACGATGAACCAACAGAAGACCCGGCAGTTCGGAACAAGATTGACCAGCTTATTGGGCTCATTCGTGATACGGTCGCCCCGGACAGTTGGCGCGAACGGGGTGGGACGCTCGGATCGATCCGCGAGATCAACCAGCAACTGGTGGTAACGCAAAACTCGGCCGCTCAACGACAAATTGGCGGCTTGCTCGACAAGCTTCGCGAGCAACGGGCCATTCAGATTTCCGTCGAAGCCATTTTCCTAACCGTTTCGAGCCATTACCTCGAAGAGTTGGGCATGGATCTGGATATTGTCCTCAACGGGGGCAACGCCGGCTTTGATTTCGTGGACGAGGGCGGCGGCCTGGCCGCGACCGATCCGGTCTTGGGCAATCGGCTGCTGCTTCCCCGGACGTTTACGCAGTTAGGCTTTACACCGGCGACGCCCGCACTGGGTACGGGGTTGACGGCCGGCCCGGCTATCGGTCAGCCCTTTGGTCAAACGGTGTTCGTTCCGCAGAGTACTGGTGGCAGCGGTCGCCAAGGCACCCCGATTCCGATCCTCTCCAGCGTGACGGACTTCACGAACCCCGCCAACCTTCCCAGTGATATTCCGGGGAGTTTTGCCGGGCAAACGATTGGGCCGGCGCTGAGTATCATGGGATCGTTCTTGGACAACATTCAGGTCGATTTCATGATCCGGGCGACTCAGGCGGACTCTCGCTCGACCGTGCTGACCGCCCCGAGGCTGGTCGTGTTCAACGGCGGCTCGGCGTGGGTCGCGGTGACCATTCAGCAGAACTTCGTGAGCCAGCTTAACCCGGTGATCGCGCAGGGAGCCGTTGCGCAGGCTCCGGTGACTCAGGTGATTGATGCCGGGGCGAGCTTGTTCGTTCGTGGCACGGTGACCATCGATCGGCGCTACGTGATGCTCTTGCTGTCGCCTGGAATTACGCGATTGCTGGACTTGCAAACCTTCCCGTTTAGCGGCGGAACCGGCGCGCTGGCGGCGTTCGTTCAATTGCCGACGCTTTCGGCACAACGCATTCAAACGATGGTCTCCGTTCCGGACGGTGGAACTCTGCTGATTGGCGGCCAAAAGCTCGCTTCCGAGACGGAAGTCGAAGCCGGGGTGCCGATTCTGTCCAAGATTCCCATCCTCAAGCGAGCGTACTCGTCCCGATCCACTGTTAAGGATGAGCAGACTTTGCTTATTCTGATCAAACCCAAGATTCTCATCCATAGCGAGCAGGAAGAGTTGGCCTTTCCCGGCTTCTCGCGCGGCTGATGGTTCGATCGCGCGCAGCAGCGCGAGTCGGCGGTCGTAGCCTAGTCGCCCGCTGTGGTGCAGCCGCCCTCGGCTGCGGTGTTGCGCTGAGAAGCGGAGGTTTTGGTCTGATCGCCCTCGAACGGGGTCGGCGCTGGCGCACCCTGGTGTGGGCCGCGCTGCTGATCCTTGCAGTGCCGACCTGCGCCCTATCCGATTCTCCGCCACAACCCGGAATTGGCTCCGGCAAGCCACGAAATATCAAACCGTTCGCGCCCGGCGTGCGTATCGATTGGGGCGAGCGCCGTGTGGAAGTGGACGCCCGGGTGGTTCTTCGAAAAGGGCCCTTGGAGCTTCTGGCCTGCACGGCCGGGACCAAAGAGCACGAGAGTATTCTCGTCGTTCAGGCATCGGCCACGCACATATTCCAGGCCATGGGGCTGATAGGGCTTGAAGCCGGGCACCCTTCTCGATTTGACGAACCTTCGCAGAAAGTATTGCCGCCGTCGGGGCAACCATTGAGCATCCAAGTTCGTTTCCGCAATAAAAAGGTCGCGACAACCGTTCCCGTTGATCGCTGGCTGCTGAACGCTTCCACCGGCGAGCCCGTCGAGAACCTCGTCTGGGTTTTTTCCGGCTCACGCGTTTTCGGCGATGGGCGTCTCGGGGCCGACAGCGAGGGCACGGTGCTGTGCGTGGTGGATTTTGACACGGCGCTGATGGCTGTCGGCGCGGCGCATTCCGCCGACAACGAGGCGCTTTGGGTCGTGGCGAACCCGGATCTCATCCCGCCCATGAAGACCCGGTGCACACTATTGATCGGCGCGGCCGCCTCGACCGTGACAATTGCGATTGACTCGTCGGGCAGGTTGCTTTTTGAGGGATCGCCGACTTCCGTAAAACGGGTCGGTGAGCTGCTGGACGCGAGCAAGGATTCAACAGGGAGGCTTGAAGTCGTGGCGGATCGTGGATTGTCGGAAGAGGGCTTGGCCGAGGCCGTCCTCCGTTTAGTCCGATCGGGCATCAAGCGGGAAGCAATCACCATCGAGCGTCGCCCAAGCCGAAAATCGAAGGACTGATGTCGCGTCACTTGTAAACATGCGGGTTCGCACGGCCGCGCGGGCAAAGCCCGCGGCTTGGGGGGGAAGAACGAGTTCCCGCAGACTCAGGCGTGACTGTGCACTGGCGTCGCGTCGGTTTTGGGAGGCATTGTCCATTCCCGCGGGCCCGTTTCTTGTGAAATATCGCATTGTGGGACATAATGGCCGGCCATGAGTGTGACCGAAACGACGCAGAATCATTCCGATCGCCATAATCAGCCGGGGCGACAGAATCCGCCAGACACGGTATCGGCGCATAGCGCGGCGGATGAGGCTTCGATTCTTGCGAAAGCCAAATCGATTTTGCAGTCAGAGTCTGACGCCGTCCTGGATGCGCGGGATCGCCTTGGATCCGAGTTTGCTCAGGCCGTCCGGTGCGTGCTTGGTTGCCGCGGGCGCGTTTGCGTGACTGGTGTGGGCAAAGCCGGGTTGATCGGCCGGAAAATCCAGGCCACGCTTGCAAGTACCGGCACGCCGGCTTACGCCTTGCACCCGGTCGAGGCGTTGCACGGCGATCTGGGCATGGTGCACGGCGACGATGTCGTCGTGGCGCTTAGTAAGAGCGGCGGCTCGGAATTGGTCGATCTTCTTCCCCGCTTGGCCAAGCTCGGCTGCTCGATCGTCCTGCTGACCGCCAATCCTTCATCGCCGGCGGCGAAACATGCGGATTTCGTTCTGCACATCGGCGAAATACCTGAAGCCTGTCCGCTGGGCTTGGCTCCAAGCTCTTCGACCACGGCCATGCTGGCCCTGGGAGATGCGATTGCCCTGACCGTGATGGAAATCAAGGCCGTCAAGCCGGAGCAGTACGCCTCCTATCATCCCGGAGGCGCGCTGGGGCGGTTTCTGATGAAGACCGGGGAGGTCATGCGAACCGGGGCGAATTGTCCCCGCGTGCGAACCACGGCCACGCTCGGCGAATGCTACGAAGCGATTTTGGGGGCTCCAAAACGAGCGGGAGCGGCCGCGGTGGTCGATGACGGCGGCAAACTCGTCGGAATTGTCACGCAGGGCGATTTCTTCCGTCTTCTGCAAACCGGCGATTACTCGCCTGATCGCACCCTTACTGAGATCATGACGGTGTCGCCCAAGTCCGTCCGCGTCGATACTCGTATGAGCGAAGCCATCGAACTCATACGCAAGCACGCCATCGACGAGCTTCCGGTAGTCGATGAAGATGGGCTATTGGCCGGTTTGATAGACGTCCAAGACTTGCTCGACCGGGGCTTTTCCGTCCTGGAAAGCATCTAGGAACAACCGGTCGCATGCGCTTATCCATTGTCATCCCGGTGTTCAACGAGGCTGCCACGCTTCAGGAAATCCTCGAGCGGGTCATCGCCATCGACGTTGGTATGGATCGGCAGATCGTACTGGTCGACGACGGTTCGCAAGATGGGACGCGGGCAATCTATCCCAAGCTCAAAGACCGCTGGCCGGATGAGGATATCGAGATCAAGCTGCTCGATAAGAATCGCGGCAAGGGCGCCGCGCTCCGCGAGGGGTTTAAGCTGGCCACTGGCGACATCATCCTGATTCAAGATGCCGATCTCGAATACAACCCTGAAGACTACGGTATTCTTCTGAAACCGATTCTGACGGACATCGCCGACGTCGTGTACGGTTCTCGTTTTCGAGGCGGACTGGCTCATCGCGTGGATCGATTCTGGCACATGGTGGGCAATCGATTCGTCACGCTGCTCTCCAACATGTTCACCGATCTGAACCTGACCGACATGGAGACCTGTTACAAGGTGTTTCGGGCGGAGGTGATCGAAGGGCTGACGTTTCGCTGCAATGGATTCGATTTCGAGCCGGAGTTTACAGCCAAGATATCGCGCAAGACGAAATCGGGAACCTCGTGGCGCGTGTACGAAGTGGGGATCAGCTACGCCGGGCGAAGCCACGACGAGGGGAAAAAGATCAGCGTTTTCGACGGTTTCCCCGCGCTTTGGGCGATCGTCAAGTATAGATTTCTACGATAAGGACGGGCGTGATTCACGCGAACCCGTCGTCCGCCGTGCTTGCTGGATCAATCTCGAGGGCGGGTGTGCTGTAGGCTGTGGGTGAATTGCTGCGTCATGACCAACCCTTCAGATGACGGTTTTCTAGTGACCGCGGTCGCGGCCGGCGACGCGGCCGCGCTGCGCCAGCTCATGCAACGCTACGACCGTGCGGTTCGATACGCGATTTTCAAGCGGTCCCAAACTCTGTGTAGCCAGGATCCTCATTGGCTCGATTCCATCGCAAGTGAATCGTGGGCGGCGCTGGTGACCGGTTTGCGGAACCGGCCGGATGACCCACCGAAATCCGTTCGATCCTATCTCTTGCGTGTTGCGCAGAATCGGTGCATCAGCGCGATCCGGAGCCGCCGAGCCGGGCTCGTTGACGAGGCGCTGGCGGGGCCGATCGTCGATGAGCTGGGGCACGAGGGCGATCCCGCCGGTAACATGGCTCCGCGGGAGGCGCTCGAGGCCTTGGCGGCGGGGAGTGGC
>CAZYXP010000070.1:0-15499 GCA_964651325.1 uncultured Phycisphaeraceae bacterium | reverse complement strand
GCATGACACTCGCCGTTAGCGGGTGGTGGGTTGAGCCCGCCACCATCGCCCCCATGCCCACCAACGCATAGGCGCTGACGCTCACATCCGGAATCAGTTCGAGATGGTGCATCACCATGCCGAACGACGCCCCCAAGGTCGCCCCCATCAGCAGCGACGGGGCAAACACACCGCCGGATCCCCCGCTGCCAAGTGTGAGGCACGTTGCGGCGGCTTTGAGCATCCACAGCAAAAAGAGGCTGCCGGCCGTCGAAGCCAGAACCTCCTTCGTCAAAAGCATTTGAATCGCGGGGTACCCGTTTCCGAAAAACGCGGGCATCTCCTCCGATCCGCTGATCATCAGAAAAGCGATCCCCAACAGGCCCAACAGCAAGCCGCCGACAGCGGGCTTGGCAGGCTCTGGAATTCTGATCGAGTCTGTCAGATCCTCCAAGCCGTACAACATCTTGATGAACACCACGCTGGCCAATGCACAAAGTACGCCGAGCACCAGAAAGAGCGGGAGATCCGCTCCCTTGAACACGTATTGAACCCCACGCAACGCCCCGACCTCAAAGATCGCTACGTCCTCGCCACTGAGCGCATGCATGATCGAACAGGCAATCACGCTGCTGAACACCACCGGCGAGAACGTGCGAAACGAGAAGTCCTTCAGGAAGATTTCCAACGCAAACAACACCCCGGCGATCGGCGCGTTAAAAATCGCGGCGATGCCCGCAGAGATGCCGCACGCCACCACCACACCCATTTGGCTGCGCTGGATGCCCAACACCCGACCAAGCGTACTGCCCAGCGCCGCCCCGATCTGAATAATCGGCCCTTCCGTACCCGCCGAGCCCCCCGTGCCGATCGTCAGGGCGCTCGCGATCGCCTTCGCCCCGGCTACCCGCCCGCGAATATCGCCACCCTTGCGATAAATCGCGTCCATGACCTCGGGGACGCCATGACCCTTGGCCTCGCTCGCGAAATAGTACGTGATGAATCCAACGGCCAGCCCCCCGGCGGTCGGCAGAAGCGCAAGCATCCAGAGGCGACCCTCGAACAGGCCGCCGCTACCCGTTTCGCCAAAAGCCGAATGTCGCGCGAACTCGATCAGTTGGTAGAACAACTTGGCGAATATGCCCGTAGCCGTGCCAATCAAAATGGCCACCAGGACCAGGAAATACTCTTCCTTAAACCCGGCTTTGGCGAAAACATTGATCAGGCCAAGGCGGAGGCGCTGTCCTCGGGCCGCAATCGTCTTGGCCAGTTTCGTCACGCGATGATTCCTCGTGCACGGGCTGGCATGGGTCTTCCCCGGCCAGACAAATCTTGATCTTGGAACAAATCAGGGCGCGCAAGTGGACATTACGATCATCGGAAAGCGGGGGGCGCCGATGCCTGGATTGCTCACAGCTTCGTACAACTACATGGGGGGAACCTAGCAATGGTCCGGCAAACATGCAAGGCTGGGTCCTTCAGAGCGCCGCGGCGCGACGCAGGTGACCTCCGCTCAGAGCGCCTGGCGCAAGCCTGGTGACATCCTTCACCGCGGATAGTTCTGGGGTCCGCAGGCTGGCGCCGGCGGCTCTGATTCGGCGCACCCGTCCTGCAGATATCGCCACCGCCGCTCCAACGCGACAATAGTGAGCCGTTCGCTCGCAACCCCAGCCATACCGTGATAGACTGCAAGGATGCCAACCCAACAAGAACCCAAGCTAGGCCGCGACGTATTCATAGCTGAATCCAGCTACGTCAGCGGTGCTGTGACCCTCGGAGACGAATGCACCATCATGCCTCTTGTTGCTATTCGGGGCGACATCGCCGAAATCCGAATTGGCTCGAGGGTCAACGTGCAGGATGGCACGGTCGTGCATACGAAACATGGCGTGGCATTGGACATCGGCGATGACGTGGGTATCGGTCACCGCGCGGTCGTACACTGCCGCACCGTAGGCGCCAACACCCTGATTGGAATCGGCGCCATCGTGTTAGACGATTGCCAAGTCGGACAAAGGTGCGTGATCGCGGCAGGGAGTGTGCTTACCCCGAATACGATCATTCCAGACGGGAGCGTGGTCATGGGAATTCCGGGTAAAGTGGTACGTGAAGTGACCGACCGGGACATCAAGATGATCGACCACGTGGTACAGAGTTACAGACTCTTGGGCCGACAACATCGTGAGGGGCAATTCCCCAATATTTGCGCGAAGAGGCCGAATACTACTTTGCGTTGAATGCTTCGCGGAATCGCTACGGAGCCTTTTTGAGATCACGGGGCTGCATCCGAGCAGATTGGGCCCGGTTATAAAAACGCAGTCGAATTCCAATGGTCACGGCGCGGACCTTGGGGCATCCTATAGATGCGGCAAATGCGGCTTATATACCGGCACTCAGAAGATATCCCGTGAAAAAAAAGGTTTTGTCGTTGCATGAGCGCGCCGGTGGCGTTCGTCTGTTACAATGTTGGGGGCCGCTGCGCGTTCATTTGCTCAGCCGGCAGCGTCATCTTGAATTGGGAACGACGACTTGACCGATTCGCAATACAACCCATCTCAGCCGAATGGGCCCCGAGCCACGGATTCTGATGGCCCGGCGCCGGACCTGAAGGTTTTGGGTGATTTCGAGATTTATGATGTCATCGGCCGAGGCGGGATGGGGACCGTTTACAAAGCCAGGCAACGATCCCTAGACCGCATCGTCGCGCTGAAGGTCCTTCCGAACCACGTTTCCAGTTCTCCCAAGGCCGTTCAGCGGTTTCAGCGCGAGGCTCAGGCGGCGGCCAAGCTGCACCATACGCACATCGTCCCGATCTTCGCGAGAGGGGAAGTGGACGGAACCTACTTCTACGCCATGGAGTTGGTAGACGGCCAAGGCCTGAACACGATCATCGCGGGAATGCGAGAATCCCGCTCTAGTGCTGCCACCGCCACGGATCTCGCGGAAACCGTCCCTCTGCCCCGGTCTTCGTCGTTTTCCGATGATGGGCCGGAGAGGCTATCAGTGGGAAAATCTTCCACGGGTCTACGGCAAGGCGAATCGGTGGCGGAATCCAACAAGCGATTCGATAGCATCGCCACGCACATCGCCTCCGTGGCCGATGCCCTCGACTACGCGCACCGTGAAGGCGTCATCCATCGCGACGTCAAGCCCCACAACTTAATGATCGGAAGCGACGGGCGAATGCGTATCGCGGATTTCGGGTTGGCGCGGATTGCGGAAATGCCCGGTGTTACCGTAACCGGGGAGGTCGTCGGATCGCCCCTCTACATGGCGCCCGAGGCGCTGTCCGGAGGACAGACCAACGCCGATCACCGAGCGGATATCTACTCGCTCGGCGCGACGATGTACGAATGGTTGACCCTGTCGCCGCCACACCCCGGAGACACGAGAGAATCCGTGATCGGCGCCATTCTCACGACCGAACCCTGCCCCTTGCGAGAGCGCGACCCTGCCATCCCATTGGATCTGGACACGATTTGCCTCAAGGCCATGAACCGGGAACCATCCCGAAGATATACCACCGCGGCGGAGTTTCGCGATGACCTTAATCGCTACCTCGAAGACCGGACCATCAAGGCGCGACGAGCAGGGCCCCTTGAGCTTGTGCGTAAGTTTGTCACGCGACACCAGCTCGCCACGGTCACGGCCGTGGCCTCGGTGGCGGTGGCCGCCCTATTTGGGGCGCTGCTTCGGACCAAGGCCCAGGTCCATTCGAAGGACGAGACCGTCGCGAGCCTGAGAAAGGACGTTGCGGAAATTCAACAAGCCGCAGCCCTGAAAGAGGGCTCGCTGATCGATGCCATTAGGTTGGCAGATCCGTTTAGCGGGGCCGGCGTGGATGTTGTCAGTGGACTCTTGCAGAATAGTGATCTGCTAGCCCAAGGCGCGAGTCTCATGGTCGCGCCGGATCCGATCGACACGGCGGCGGTGTCCACACCCCAAGGGATCGCCCGCAGAGCCGCTCTTGATCTTTACACGCACCTTGTCCCGTTGAATTACTTTGACCCCAGCTCAGCCCAGTTGCACCGAAGCAAGACGGCCTACGAGCTATCAACGGCGCACGATATTCTCATTCGTACACAGCTACCGAGCACAGCTCTGTCGATGGTGGAATGGTACATCGAGCGCAACGGCCCCGACTACGATTCCATTCACCTCAGGATGGCGCTACGCAGCCAGCTTGAAGATTACGAAGGCATGGTCAACGACGCCGAGATGCTCATGCGCATGGCGCCGAACAACGCCGCCAGTTATCTGTGGCGCGGCCTGGCAAGCCTGTTGGCGAAAGACGCCCCGAAGTGTTTAAGCGACCTGGAGCGCGCGTCATCGTCGGCGTCGGAAGAGTTGAGCGATTGGCGACAAACGTTTCAGGGTTTGGCGTTTGTGGCGTTGGGGAAATCCAAGGACGCGGCCGCTTTTCTCGATAGCGTCTTGGCGCGATCGCCGACGTTTGTCTTAGCGCTGTTGGCGCGATCAACTACGAGTATCGCTTTGGGCGAGCTGAATGAATCGGTGGGCTACCTGAGTCGCGTGGTAGAGCTGGAGCCCGCCAACGCGAATGCCCTCGTGGTGCGCGGCATCAATGAAACCGCGCTGGGACAATTCGAAGAGGCCGTCGCGGACTTTCAATTGGCCACCGCGCAGGTAGGATTCTCCGCCACGATTCTTGTCCAACATAACGAGGCCAACGCGGGCATGCGCGCTATGAAGAAAACATCTTCACTCAAGGCGCCAGAGGCGGAGGAATCTTCACTGGCCAAGCCACCTGTCGATACCACCGGATTGAAGCCTGTCGAGGGCGATGCCACCATCGGGCGCGCCAGGCTTCCACGCTCACCAATTCGCGGTCGCCGCACGACCGACTCGCCCCGCTGGCAAGCATTTCGGCGCGTGCTCATCGCCTTATCGAAGTAGGGTATGGCCCATCATGGCTCCTGACTCCATCGCCCGCCATGCGGACCGGCTGCGAAACGCCCTCGGTGAACAGTGGTTCTCCTTCTCGTTCACGCGGAGCGGCGGACCGGGTGGGCAAAACGTAAACAAGGTGGCCACGCGCGTCACGCTCTTGTTTGACGTCGCCGTTTGCGAATCGCTCTCGCCAACCCAAAAACGGCGCGTGTTCGAAAAACTCCCCGGTCGCATCAATCGGGAGGGTGTGCTGAGGGTCGTTTGCTACAAGCATAGAACGCAGGGTGCAAATCGACGCACGGCGATCGATCGTTTTTACATACTTCTGGCTGAAGCGCTAACCGTGCAAGCGCCGAGGAAGGCCAAGCGTGTGTCTGTGGGCGCAAAGAAGAGGCGCCGCGCGGAGAAGCGAAAATGGGGAGAGATCAAGCGCCTACGCAAAAATGTGACCGGAAGCGAGCCACCGGAGTAGGTTGCTATCCCGAGCCGCGGGCTTCAGCCCGCTCGGCGCTTCGCCGCGAGCCCGTCCACCCGTCAATCGCGCGCCGCGCAAGCCGCTTACAAAGCGCTCTTCAATCTTGGTGTCTTCGTGCCTTGGTGGTTCATCTTTCCTGGCATGCGCGGAAACGGGACATCAGCCCACAATCGTGGTGTTGACGGCCTGGCTGAACACCGTGGTCAAGAACGAGGCCAAGCTGCCGCGTGCGGCGTCGCTGACGATCGTTGTGGAACAACCAGGAATCAGAAACAGGGCCGCAACAAAAAGGATGCCGGCCAGACGTCTTGCTCTATTTGGGAACATGGTAAACTCCTTTTATTCCGTTGCTGCCGGTTTATCGGAGTTACGGTGGGCCGAGTGAAGCAAGGCTGGCCATGAAGGGCCCTATGCCCGGCCGTTCTTGACGCGAAATGTGCCGCCTCTTCGAGATCAGCATGCCTCATTCTGCTCCATCCGATCCCCCGAAACGGTCGTCTGAGGGTCTCAAGGCAGGCGCCGTGGTCGTCGCGGGGGGGCATAGTCGCCGGCTCGGGCAGGACAAAGCCTCCATGCGTATAGGAGATGAAACCGCCCTGGCGCGGGTCTGCCAAACGGCCTTGACCGCGGTCGATACGGTCGTCGTGGCGGCCCGGTCGGGCCAGGCCTTGCCCGAACTGCCCTCAAACGTCATCGTCGCGTACGATCCCATCCCCGATTGCGGTCCCCTAGGCGGCATGTTGGCGGGTTTTCGCGTCTTGTCCGAGCGATCCCTGCAGGCCGGGCTGGTTCTGGCGTGCGATCATCCGCTCGTGACAGGCCGGGTGCTGAAAACCCTGATCGGCCGCTTGGACGCCGCTCGCGCGGTGGCCGTCCGCCATGACGGGCGACGCTTTCCGCTGCTGGCCGCGTATCGTTTGGATGCATGCCAAGCCTTGGAGGACGCCGTGGCGCAGGGAAACCTGCGCGCGATGATGTTCTTGGATGGCTGCGCGCCCGCCTATCTGGAAGGCGACGAGTTGCGCGCTGCCGACCCGCAACTGACATCCATCATCAATATCAACGACACGGTACAATTGGACCTAGCGCGCCAAACGCTCCGCGAATCCAAACCGCGCCGATCCGAACCGCGCCCGTAAGGAAGCGGCCCGCCCCGGGGCCAAGACGGCGCAGCACACCCGCCCTCGGGTATGCCTTCTCGCTGGCATTCCCAAAGACGCTCGTCAGGAATCTATTCAACCGCTCTTACTACATCGGCTCTTCCGGCTCAAACGCCTTCACGATCGCGCGAATAGATCGAGCGGGTACGTGAATATCCACCCGCGCCGGTTCGCCCGCAAGCGAAACCGAAATCGCGAACGGTTCATTGGGTCCGATCGACGCCACCGGCATCGGGGCGACGGCAGCGATCATGGAGAGAATACCGGCCGGATCAATCAACACCACGAGGTTGCGACGCTTGGGCAGCGCGCCCAACGCGGCTTTGGCATACTTCGATGCCGCCATCGACTTCCCGCCGACCGGTGCAAAAGCCCGCTGCAAATCGGCTTCCTTGCCGAACCCGAATCGCAATCGATCCGCATCGACACCAAGCGCCAGCCGCATGTCCTTGCCCATCATGGCCGTTGCTTGAGAGGCGGTGGGATTGTTCGGATCGATCTCAAGCTGATACACGTCGGCCTGTGTCTTGCCTAATGGCTTCGTGCCTAGCGACTTGTAGCCGCTCATGCCCATGCCAAAGCTCGACATCAAGTCGCCCGCGCGCTCTAGCGAAACCTTGCTGAGCTTCAACAATTCCTGCGCATCGGCACCGACGACATCGCCGGCCTCGTAGAGCCCCTTGTCTGAGAACTGAATGACTGCGTTGAACCCCTCAATCTTGGCGTAGAAGTCCTTTACGCTTTCAAGTGCTTTGTCCTTCGCGCCATCGTCTGCGCCTTGCTGCGCATCGTCACCCGCCGCCGGTTTCTTCGGCATCGCCGCGATCGTCTTGTCTAATAGGTAGCTGATAAACGCCGATCCTTCGCCGGGCATGTGGTAGCCAAATGCCATCGTATAGGGCTGCTCCGCGACCGTGGTCAGCAGCGGCAATTCAGCAGGTTTTTGCTTGCCCAGGTATTGCTTGATCGCGCCGTCAGTGAACCGGGTCGCCAAGGTGACGCCGACACCATCGGCCGAGAAATCGGCCGCGAGGTCCAACGTGGCAAGCTGCTTCGCAAACCCCAAGACGCCATCGACCACGGCATTGATCACGGCTGTCGTCGCCACTGGATCGCCGCCGCCCTGCGCTCCGGCCATCATCGCCATCATCGGGCCATACATCGAAATCGCGCCGACCACCTTCTCGCGAAGCGGACTCATGTTCACATGGATCAGGAAATCCCGCCCAGCAATGTCGCGCGGCTGCGCGCTGAGCACGCCGCCTAGGTCCGGACCCTTGCCTACAAGATCCAGAAACTTTCGCACGCTCGACCCCGCAACCACCGCGCCTTTGCGCATCAAGAACAAAGAGGGCTTTACCGCTTCGCCGGCCGCACCGCCCTTGGTGATCTCCCAGACGCCTTCCTTCTCCACCGCGCCATTCAGCTTCTTGATCTTAACGTCAAAGTCTGAAACGTAAGCAAAGAAAAGCCCCGCATCGCCGCTGTTGGCATCAGGCTGAATCATGGCAAAGGGCTTCGAAAAATCCACCCAGTCGCCGATCTCGAGCTCCGACTTGATGCCCGCCAGCAGGTTCACGGCCTCCGCATCCGGGTCAATTCCCTTGACCATCGCCGCGAGCGACTTGTCTGTCTTCTCCAAGTTCGTGGCTACCAGTGCCACCGCCACGTCTGCGGGCACCAGCTTGAGGATCGCCGCGCGATCCGGGTTGCCCGCGGCCATGCTTACCTGCGCCGTCCCCACGACGCCCATCAAACCGCAAAGCACCAGCCCCTTGCGAAACCAAATCGTTGAAACCATCAGTTGACTCCATCCCAAAAAAAGGAAAACGCCCCAGGGTCCATGCGGCGTGTGTACGCACTTGGTACTGCAATCGCCGCGAAGTAGTCGCCACGACCGCGACCCCGAGTATCTTGTTCAATCCATCCTGCGACGATCTTGGGTCGCCGAGCCCAGGGCTTCAGCCCGCCGGGTCACCAGGAAACTACGGTTGCCCCTATGCACTATCATCGCGCAAACTCTATGCCGGATATAAAGTGCCATCAGACTGGCACTTCTCGGCGCTCGGGCTCGCAACCGCGAATCCGAGCACGGTAATCGCACGCCAGGCTTTTGGGAAGATGTTGCGCGTCCGAACTTGTGCCGCCGCGATCCGTTCGCTCCGCCTCCAGCTTGCAGAACCACGACAGCATAGCCGCAAGCCAGCCCGCGACGATTCGAACGCTCCCTACTCCAATTCGACGCCCAGAAGCCCCGCCACGCGGTCAAAATCCTCTAGCGAGAAATACTCGATCACAATGCGACCGCTGCCCTTCCGCTTCCCTTCTTGGATTGTAACCTTCGTCTTGACAGATAGTTCGAAGCGTTGCGCCAGGTCCCGCAAGTGAACTCCCTTGCCATGGTCGATCCTCTCGGATCTCTCCGTATCGGCCGCGCCGGACTCCCGCTCGCCGCGGGCCAGCGTCTCTAGAGCCCGTACGGATAGCTGGCCTCGTGCGACGCGATCCGCTAGTGACCGGCGAATCCCGGTATCCGCCACGCTGAGGAGGCTTCGAGCATGCCCCATGGTCAGCTCGCCGCGCGCCACCATCATTCTTAGTGCCTCGTCCAAGTCCAGAAGACGAAGGTAATTGGTCACGGTAGATCGATCCTCCCCCATTCGATCCGCCACCTGAGCGGCGGTGAGGTCAAACGAATCGCAGAACTGTTGATAGGCAAGCGCTCGATCCACGGCGTTCAGGTCCTCGCGCTGGATGTTCTCAACAAGAGCCATCTCCAGCATCTGTGCGTCGGTGGCCTGGCGAATCATCGCCGGGACTTCGTCTAGCCCTAGCATCCCTGCGGCACGCCATCGGCGTTCGCCAGCGATCAATTCGTATGTTGAGCCAACCATCCGCACCGAAACCGGCTGAATAAGGCCGCAACGCCTGATGGAATCGGCCAAGGACCGGATTCCCTCCGGATCAAAGTCTTTTCGCGGCTGAAACGGGTTGCTACGGATCTCTGCAGTCGCGATCATCGTCGCGACCGGCCGCGCTGGTTCCGAGGCCTCGCTCGGCTCGGCCACCTGTCTGGACTCCGGTACTTTACCTTCGACGAATGCGGCCTCCGTCCGCGCAATCGGCGAAACAAGCGAATCTAGACCTCTTCCTAGCCTGCGGACATGTTTTGCCATGGTTTCATCCCTGAGACGTTGTATTCTTGGTCGTTCTTCCCGGATTCAAGCACGGATGCCAAGTTAAACCCGATGGTGGGCGATCGTCAAGACGAAGAGCGACCAACTTCATCGAATCAATGCTGTTTCACGTGAAACACGTTTGCTGCGAGCTACCTTGGGCCAGCCTGCCTTAAGAAGTAGCGAGGTGCGCTACCAGTAACGCTGGACGTCGATTGGTTTTTTGCCGGATCGCAGTTGCAGGGCGCTGCAGCCGGCATATTCCGGCCCGCATCGACATTCGAATCCCGCATCCGGCGTTGGTTCTTGGAATCTCACGCCTCTGGTGCCAGCGGGCCTCGCATCGCCAAGAGCTCGTGTTGGGTACCGGACGCGTACGCAATTCAAGTCTGTTTCACGTGAAACACGTTTGACGATCCCAGAGGATCTGAGGTTTCCGGTTCGCGAGAGTGATTCCTGGATGCCGCCAGTTAACTATGTTGACGGGCGTGGCAATCTGGGGCGTATGCTGGTTCTTATGAGTGGCGTGTTGTTAAGCTATGTATTTGAAACGGTTTACGATTCAATGAGTCCGATTGCGATGGGCGATTGGATGGTGGTCTGTCGGTTGGCAGACGAAGAATCGACGGTCGATGCCCGACCATTGGGTTGCTCCCTGACAGATTCAACGAATGGGGCATCTCACGAGTCCCTGGAGCACGATTACGACCTGTTTCACGTGAAACGGTTTTCAATGCACCTGGTCCTCGAAAGGGCCGAGTTCGCGTTGAGAGAGTCGCTTCGGTCGCTTTGTCCTGCCGAGCACTTTTTGGCGCCGGAAAGACTTGGTGTGAAAGCGAGACAGGGCATTCCGATGGGGATGCACGGCGTATGGAGGGGCACTTCCATCTCGAAAGATTCCATCGCGGTTTTTGAGCCGTTGGATCCTGCGGATGGGCACGGTCGCGAATGAGAGCGCGCCGCGGCGGGGCTTGAGATGCGGGGACGCAGGTCGTCAGGAACGCGACGTGGCCAAAAAGTTGGAGATCGGGAAAACGTGGAAACCCAAGGAGGAGCATGGAAGGCCATTAATCTTGAGATGTCGGCCGCCAAACCGGGGCGCTTGGAGTGATGCGTTTATTTCATGGCGATGCCGGGGGTCTGCGCCAAGGCGTGGGATACTAGAAGTGCCAAAAGTGAGGCATTGTAGGGCATGGGCGCGAGATGCGGGGGGGGGCGTTATGGGACGCGCGGGAAGTTATTTGAATGAGCGGCGTTTGAGAGGTCGCATCGGTCGGTCGGCGGCGATGGGTAGTCGCTGCTTGGGAATTGGTGGTGGGGGACATGATGTGTTCGCGCAAGTGAGGGTTTGCGTCGATGTCAGTGGCATCGGTCGATCGCGGGGGATTTGGAATTGTCCGGAGGAGCTTTTTGACTCCGGTCGCGCTGAATCGTACATGTTTACTGTCCCGATGTTCTTCATTGGGGCGGTGCGAGAGGGGGCCGGTAAGTCATGATCGACCATGCCATTTATGGGCGGAAGTTTCCGGTTGGCGCCTCAGCCACGGGGACCGCGATCTCATGCGCCTCATCCCATTTCTGTGCGCTATCAGCAATAGGGTTCCGATCGGCACGAATTCAAAATGCATCTGTCGGTGCGCGCGGGCGAACCGATCGCGAGAAGTATGTAGCCGGTCGTTTGGTTTGAGGGGAGTCGTGCCATGGTGAAGCCGAGCGTTTTCCTGCGTGTGTGTTTCCCGTTTGTTATGGTGATCGTGTGCGTCACAGGATGCGGTGGCGGTGTGGATGGCGGATCGGGCATCTTTGGTGGGGGCGTTCTCGGCTCCAACGTTATCGACGGCTCGGGCGAGTTTGCTGGAAACGTCAAGTCTGTGGCAGCGTACAAGGACGCCATCACGTCTGACGAAGCCTACCATTTGCTCCGTCGCGCGGCCTTTGGGGCGACGCCCGAGCAGGTCGCGGCGGCAGTTGAGCGGGGTCTAAGCGGGACCATCGACGACCTCTTCCGCAAGCAGACCGAAGACGCCTCAGTGGAGGCGCTGGCGGCGTTGTATGAGGATGACATGCCCAAGCGCTGGCTGGTCTACATGATTGACGGCAAAAATCCGCTGCGCGAAAAGATGGCGATGTTTTGGCACGACCGCTTTGCAACGTCTCGGCGTGTGCTCGGCGGGCGTGATCGCGGGTTGGCTATTCTCCATTGGGACATGCTACGCCGCAACGCGCTGGGCGACTACCGGACGTTTCTTGAAGACCTGACGCTTGATCCGCTCATGCTCATCTGGCTGGACGGCGCCAACAGCCCGAAGCAAAGCCCGAACGAGAATTTTGCGAGAGAGTTCTGGGAGTTGTTCACGCTGGGGCGAGATGTCCTCTACACGGAAGCGGATATCCGCGAAGGGGCGCGGGCGTTTACCGGTATTACGCTGTTGCGCGAAAGCGAGCTGGACGCTCGGCCGATTTTCGATCTGCTCAACCATGACGAAACGTTCAAGACGGTGTTTCCGTCGCGCGCAACCGCGGCCAACTACAACTACATTTCGATGATCGATCTGACGCTGCAACAGCGAGAAGCCGCTCGCTACGTTGCCAAAAACCTCTTCTCGTATTTCGTCCATGACGCGCCTTCGGACGGCGTGATCGCGGAATTGGCCGACGGGTTCGTCGCGTCGAATTTCCAGATTGCGCCACTGGTGCGGAGGATTCTAGCCAGCAGCGCGCTGTTCTCAGAGACGGCACGGGATGGCCGGATCGGCACGCCCGTCGAGCACATCGTGGGCGTCGCGCGAACGCTGGACATGCACATCTTCAGCGAGGATTCGCAAGGGTCTCAGATGGATCGTTTGGTTCGTGATCTTCGAAACGCCGGTCAGGATCTGATGAATCCGCCCGGTGTCGAAGGTTGGGGTGAGAACGAGGCATGGCTACAGGATCAGTGGATTATCAGCCGGGTCGACGCGTTGTCACGCACCATGGAATTCGGTCCGGACCGAACCGAGGGCATTCCGATGCACCTATTGCCGCCGATCTCCGAATGGGATCAGCGCGAGATTCGGGATCGCTTGGTGGATGCGATGGCCTCGGTGTTTCATTTGGATCTGACACCCGAGGAACACGACATCTACGTCGAGGTGCTCGATCAAAACGGCTGGCGAGCGTTACATCTGGTGGACCCGGAGCAGCAGCCGCGACACGTGTTCGAAATGATTCGCCTGATGGCTATGGACGAGCGGGTCATGGGCAACTGACTGAGTGCGGGTGAACTGCAGTGCAAAGCATCACTTCGACGCGCGCCGACGCGCAGCGTCAGGGATTAGGTGAATTGAAGGAGTGTGGCCATGGTGGATTGTCAAGAGTGGCGGGCGCTAACGCGTCGTGGGTTTTTGTCCAAAGCGGGCGCGGGGCTGGGGGCGCTGGCCCTTTGTGATCCGATCCTGCACACGGTGGCATCGACGTATGGGCAATCGACGGCCGGTTCGGGCAATCTGCTCGTGTTGTGTCAGCTTAACGGCGGTTTCGACGTACTGAGCTTTCTCGCCCCGTACAAGAACGCCGCTTACAAGAGCAAGCGGCCTGTGCTGGCGCTGGGTGAAGACCGGGTCACGCCGCTTGGGGACAATGCAGAATACGGCATCAACACGCTGTTCCCCTTCTTCTCCGACCTGTACAACCAAAAGCAGCTCGCGATCGTTCAGCAGGTGGGCTATCCGGATGCCAACGGATCGCATTTCGAGAGCCAAGAGGTCTTTCAATTCGGCGTGCGCAACCTGGGATCGTCGGCGGGCACGAAGGCGCCATGGTATGAACGACTGAGCAAGACCTATTTTGATCAACCGTTCGGCGTGTTGGACACGCGCGCGATCGGCGACCCCACGCGCTTCGGATATCCCGATCGAACCGGTCAGGGAGCCGCGCAAGAGGCGTTCGGGCGCCTCGCGCGGCTTAAGGCCGGTCGCAACAACCGGCAGCAGGCCGTGCTCGATGCGTACGCCCGCATCGACACGCGCAGCCAGGATCTTCGCGCGCGCACCGAGGGATTCGAATCGCGGGGGGACGCACGCGGTGAATTCTTTCGAGCGGCTCAACTCGCGTCGGCCGATCTTCAAACTCAGGTGCTCAAGCTCGGCTACGGCGGATTCGATACGCACGGATCGCAAGATGAAGCCAACGGCCCGCTGTTTACCAGGATCAACGACGAGTTCGCCCAGTTCGTGGACGATCTCAAGGCGCTTGGACTGTGGCAGCGAACCTGCATATGCTTCTACACGGAATTCGGGCGGCGCAACGCGGAAAACGGCAGCCCCGGAACAGATCACGGGCAGGGGGCCCACATGATTCTGGCGGGGCCGAGCGTCAACGGCGGACTGCACGGGCAGGCCGTGACGACCGCGGACATCAATGAAGATTCGTTGCCGTACTACGTGGACTTTCGAGCGGTTTTCAGCTCCTGCATCCGCGATTGGCTTGGCTTTGATCCGCGCCCGGTATTCCAGATTGACGGCGAGACCTTTGATGAAAACATCGGCTCCAACCTTTTTGCGTAGGCCTGTGTCGCTGGGCTGGGGGTACAGGTGGTTGGGTGCCGTGGTCATGCTGGTAGGTTGTGCCGCTGCACAGGGGCGGCAACTGCCCGATGGGTTTGCGATAGAAACCGTGGCGAGCGGATTGAATGAACCGGTGGCGATCGAGCAGGCCCCGGACGGTCGGTGGTTTGTGGCCGAGAAAGGCGGCGCCGTGCGCGTGATCCGCGATGGAGTCGCGGTTGATCCCCCATTTGCGCGGTTGGACGTCTTCGCCGAAGACGAGAGCGGGTTGTTGGGATTGGCGCTCGGCCCGAGTTTTGCGAACACCGGCCACGTCTATCTGTTCGCGACGGCCACGTTTGATGAGCAGCAAATCATTCGTTACACCGTGGTCGGTGACACGGGCACGCTTCCTACGGTGATCCGCGATCATCTGCCCACGTCGGGAACTTTCCACAATGGTGGTTGCCTTCGCGTCGGGCCGGATCGCCATCTTTATTTCTCCATCGGTGACAACGGCAGGTCGGACAACGGACAGGATATGCGCACGCTGGCCGGCAAACTTTGCCGGATCAACCTGGACGGCACGACGCCTTCGACCAATCCCTTCGTCACGCCGACCGGTTCGCATCGTGCCATTTATGCGCTGGGGTTCCGCAATCCGTTTCGATTCTGCTTTGCTCCGGACGGCAGCGTGTTTGTGGCCGACGTGGGCTCGAGCGGCGACGCTCGTTTTGAAGAGATCAACCACGTGCGTGCGGGTGAGAACTGCGGGTGGCCCACTGTCGAGGGCATGGCGTTTGCCGACGCGGGGGAATTCCGTACGCCTCTATTGGCTTACCACGATGAGGGCTCCGCGATAACCGGCCTGGTATACTATGACGCCGAACAGTATCCCGCGTCGTATCGCGGCAACCTGTTTCACCTAGACTTTGTTTCGCAACATCTCTTTCGCGTGGTGCTCGAGGGAGATGCGGTTAGCCGGCACGAAGTGTTCGCGGACCTAGACGGCGGTCCGATCGACCTGGCCATCGGCAATGACGGCAGCCTCTACTACACCGAATTGTTCAGCGGATCGATCAAGCGCATTCGATACACCCTCGCTCAGTCTACCGGAGGCGCAGGCGAGGGTGAGCCCGCCGACAACAGCGGCTCGCCGGATGCACCGGACGAACCACCAGATGCGACACCGATTTCGACACCGCTTACGCCTCTGTGTGGAAATGGAATGCTCTTGATGTTGATGTTCGCGCCGCTGCTTGGTTTGCTCTTGCG
>CAZYXP010000069.1:5906-16085 GCA_964651325.1 uncultured Phycisphaeraceae bacterium | reverse complement strand
CCTCGCCTACGGGCGGCATGTGGTCCGCGCTAGATCCGTACAGGCCGCGGTCCATGTCGTGGAGCAGCATGACGGATCTATGTCACAAATCGATTGACAACAGGCCGTGTCGTTGCA
Source organism: uncultured Phycisphaeraceae bacterium (assembly GCA_964651325.1). Lineage (GTDB taxonomy): Bacteria > Planctomycetota > Phycisphaerae > UBA1845 > UBA1845 > JADFOB01. The sequence continues at coordinate 15,968 of CAZYXP010000069.1, read as the reverse complement.
ACCGGGGCCCGGGTGTACTCGGTCGCATGCCTCGGTGGACGTGGTACACACATCCGCCGGCGCGCATTGATCCGCCGCGTTGTCGGCGCAAAGATCGTCCCAGCCATCGAGGCAGCAGATCGGATCTTGCTCGCAGATAGACTGACAGCAGACCGTGTCGCTACAGCCCGGCTGCCCGTCGTTGGTGGCGCAGTTTGCGGTGTCGGGCGCGCCGCACGATGCAAAACCCGCTCCGTCGGCGCAGTAGCCTTCGGCTTCGCTGGCGCAACGCGCGTCCCATTCCACGTCGCAGCAGAACCGATCGTGGTTGCACACCGCGACGCAGCAAAGCGGATCGGCGCACCCCGGCGAGCCGTTGCCCGCCGGATCGAAACAATCACCGGTCGCGTCCGCCGGGCAGCCGCTTTGCTGCCCGCATGCGATGTGCAAGAAGCCGTCACCTGTGTCGCCGCCGAACCCGCCGATGCGGATCGTGTATTGTTCCCCGGCTGTGACCGCGAGGGTCGTCCGGGATGTCAAGTAGGTCGATCCACAGTCGTCGTCGCTGCAAATCAGAGGCTCGCCGGCCGGGCAGCCGCAGCCTGCGTAGACCGCGAGCTTTGTGTCGTAACCGCTGCCGCACAGGCCGATGGTCGCAAGCCCGTCGCAACTGGCGGTGTAGCAATACCAGATGTCGCTGGCTACGTTCGCATCACCTACGAAATCGCACAGGGGCGACCCATCCGGTCCGTCCGTTGTCGCGCCGACGGTGGTGAACGTAATGTCGCCATCCGTCGCGGTTTGTGCATTGCCGCAATCGTCACCGGCCGGGCCGGCGTCCGGAATCAGCGCGCAGTTGTCGTCGCAGGTCGTCCCGTCCGGAGGATCGCACTGCTCGCCGCTTTCCTGAATGCCGTTGCCGCACTCGGCCGGGTCCGTGCCGCCGCCGCCCGTGCCACCGCCACCGCCGCCACCACCGGGATCAACGACGATTTCGCAGCCGGTGCTGTCGACTTCCACGCCGCGGGCTGTGCCGGGGCATGCGTCATCCACATCCGGAACGCCGTCTGAATCAAGGTCAATCAAGGTATCGCCTGGATCCACAGGATTTTCTGGGTCGACCGGGTCCGTGGGATCGACCGGGTCTACCGGGTCAATCGGAGCGACCGGATCGCTCGGATCTGCCGGGTCGATGGGGTCCGCCGGATCTGTCACATCTCCCCCATCGACGGGATCGGTTGGGTCGCCGCCGGCTCCGGGAGTCGGATCGGTCGATCCATCACCAGGATTCACGGCGCCGGCGTCTGGATCAGTCGTCCCCACCGAGCCGTTGTCATTGCCACTATTGGTGTTGCTGTTTCCACCGGTCGCCACGCCCGTTCCGATCGGCGCGGCCGGGTTGCAGCCCGCCATGACGACGGTCAGGCCGGCGGCGACGAGCATCAAAACGAGATTCTGAACGGTATTGCGGAACATGAGTCGCATGCTGATCTCTCCCATAGTGCTTCTGTGGTCCCAACTCCCCCCTGCGGGCAACGGTCTGTATTCATGGCAAACTGTCGGGACGGGAAGTTTATGGCGCGGGCAAGTGGTAAAGCAAGCCCAACGGCTTGCCGGGCCGATCTTCCCTGGGAATATGGGATGTTGTGCGGTCTTGAAACGACTTCAACTCAACCATAGATTAGCGCCAGCGAAGGTCCGATATTTTTTGAACAGGAGGAACCGAAGCCGACCGGTGGCTGGGTTCTCAAGGAGGCTGCAGGCTTGCATCGCGTTGGTATCGGCACTGATTTGCATCGCACCGCTCCCAATCGGAAGTTGATCCTCGGCGGCGTCGAGATCGACCATGATCACGGCCTTATCGGGCATAGCGACGCGGACGTGGTCTTGCACGCGGTAACCGATGCCTTGCTCGGGGCTGCTGGGCTTGCCGACATTGGCGAGCTTTATCCCGATAGCGACCCCGCGTGGGCGGGCGCGGATAGCGGCCGGCTGCTTCGTGGTGCGATGGTTAAGGTGCGGGAGAAGGGGCTGGAGCCGGTCAATGTGGACGTCGTGGTCCATGCGGAACGGCCCAAGCTATCTCCCTACAAACGGGCGATGGCCGAGTCAATCGCCGGGCTGATCGGGATTCAGGCCGATTGCGTCAGCGTCAAGGCCAAGACAAACGAGGGCCTTGGCGAAATCGGACGCGGCGACGCGATCGGCTGCACGGCCGTGGCGTTGGCGCGGGCGGGTTGATCCCTTCAGAGCACCGGGCGCAAGCCCGGTGACCTCTGCCGCGGTGGGTCCGCAGGCTAGCGCCCGCGGCTCTGATTCGGCGGGGCTATCCCGCCTGCCGTATCACGAACCTCCGCCGCGACAAGGTAGGCTCGCGGCCTTACGATCGCATGTGTTTTGCGGTAACATTCCGACGACCGCTCCGGGCTCCGATTCAATTGCGGGTGCCAGAGCACGAAGATCAATACATTCAAGGATTTAGCTTCGATGGGTTTGCAGGTTTACAACACGCTGACACGTACCAAGGGGCCATTTGAGACGGTTGAGCCGGGCAAGGTGGGTATCTATCTGTGCGGACCGACCGTCTACAAGCCGAGCCATGTCGGCCACGCCGTCGGGCCTATCATTTTTGACGCCATCAAGCGGTACCTCGTCCACCGCGGCTACGAGGTGACGTGGGTCGTCAACATCACCGACGTGGACGACAAGCTCATTATCGAGGCCGCCAACCAGAATACCACCACCGCCGAGCTGGCTGCACGGATCACCAAGGACTACCTCGCCGCGATGGCCGAGCTCAACGTTGAAGGCATCGACATCATGCCCAAGGCCTCCGAACATATCGGCGACATTGTCGCGATGATTCAGAAGCTCGAAAGCAAGGACATCGCCTACGTCTCCGAAGGCGACGTTTACTTTGATGTCACCAAGGACGACGACTACGGCAAGCTCACCAACCGCAAAGTCGAAGATCAGACCGGGCAACGCGATCTGCAAAGCGCCGAGAAACGCAATCCCGCAGACTTCGCGCTCTGGAAGGCCGCCAAGCCGGAGGAGCCGGACGAAGTCAAATACGATTCGCCTTGGGGCAAGGGCCGTCCGGGGTGGCACATCGAATGCTCGGCCATGGCCGTGCGTTATCTTGGTGAGACGCTGGACATCCATGGCGGCGGCATGGATCTGGTTTTCCCCCACCACGAGAATGAAATCGCCCAATCGGAGAGTGCCCACGACAAGCCGTTTGCCAATTACTGGATGCACAACGGCCTGACGCGCGTCAACACCAAGAAGATTTCCAAGTCGGACGCGACGCCGGAAATGCAGGCGGCGCTAACGAAAATGACGCTGCACAATCTGCTCGATGCATACCCCGGCGAGCTGATCCGGTATTTCGTCTTGAGCACGCACTACCGCAGCCCGATCGAGTATTCCGAGGCGGAAATCGAAAGCAAACGCAAGGGATTGGATACGTTCTACCGCCTCTTCGAGCGGGTTGAGCGCGTCTGCGGCAAGTCGCCGTATGAGCAGGTTTCGGACGCGAACAGTCCGGCCCAAGATTCGATCACCGACGCCTCGCTTGCAGGATTGTGTGACGATCAACGGGCGGCGTTCGAGGCGGCCATGGACGACGATTTCAACACCGGTACGGCCATCGCCTCGATGTTCGAGCACGCCACCGGCCTCAATCGGTTTATCGAACAAAACGGCTTGGAGACCGGCGGGACGGATCAGCTCAAGAAAGACGCGTTGAACGCGACGAGCCGTTTGATCGCCACAGCCCATTTGATCGGGCTCTTCCTCGCCCCGCCTGCACGGGCCGGCGCGGGAGAGGACGGCGTCGCCGACAAGGCGATGGCGGTGCTCATCGAGGTTCGTGCGCATCTGCGCAAGAAGAAAGACTTCGAAACGGCGGATTTGATTCGCGATCGCCTCGCCGAAAACAACATAACACTAGAGGATCGCGCGGGCGTCACCACGTGGCGTGTGGGTTGACGCGTTCAGCAGGCACTTCGATGCCTTAGGGTTCAAGGCGGTTGCCGAGTGACCATGCTAGAGAATACCCGTTCCAATGCAATGGGCGATCAGGCCGGGGCGTGCGATCGTCCAAAGCATGTTTCGACTCATGCCCGAACGCTCGAATCGCCCGAATTAGAGTCGAATGCGATAGACGCGCACACCAGTGATTCACACACCTTGGCATCGCCATCGCTCGGATCGGTCGTTGCGATTTGGATAATCTTCGCGCCCACGGCCGCCTGCGCCGCTTACGCCCTGTTCACATGGGCCAGCATCAACCGCACCCGGCTCAACGCCATCTATGCCATTTTGCTGGCGTTGTTTTTTGCCGCGCTGTTCGGCTCGCTCTTGTTCGGCATGACGCGGCGCTATCTGCGCGGTCGCAGATCGTCGCACGCCAAGTGATCGCACAAAGCGATCCGAACCGCGCCCGTAAGGAAGCGGTTCCCTCTCTACCCCCGCAGCCACTCCCTCACGGTCGTGGTTCGGATTGGCTCCTTCGGCTTTAGTCACAACGCCGGGGCCCCACGGCACCCCACGCTCTTGACACGATCACGGCGCGTCACAAGTGCCATTTTTACGGCATTCCATCAAGCGCCCGTGGCCACAAGCAGCACTTCGCGCGTGTCCTTCTTCTTAGAAAGGGCGTACTGATATTGCGGACCGCTTAGGATTCTCACCTTGCCTTTGATGCGCTTGAGCATCGTAGCCAATTCGCCGACAGAGGGAATGCCATCGCTGCGGTAGGATACCACAAGGTGGCTCTTCTCGAATCGCTCGAACAACCGGGTGAATAGCCCGTGGCACGTCTTTGGATCGCACCAGGGATTGGGCCGCGGGGTCAGCCTGCGATGCTTGGAAGCGAGATCAACCCGTTCCGGCCATTGAGCGTAGTCGATGAGACCTTCCAGGAAATGGTAGAAATCGCGGTAGTCCACGCCGACGCCCTTGGCGCTGATGTAGGGCGTGTCGATGTAGACCAGATCGAACGCGCCGGAGACATCCAAGGCGTCCGAGCAAAGGGCCGCACATCGTTGCCTGCCTGCGAACACGGCCCGGTTGGCCTGCTCCGCGAACGCGCGAACATGATCGGAAAAACTCCGATCCCACGACGTCTTATTGCCGAAGGATCGCTGTACTTCGGCCGTACGCATGTAGAGGTTGGCCCGGTGAAAGAGGTTATAAGGGCGTTTGGCGATGGCGGCCTGGAATAGCGCGAAATAGCAGAGCGCTTTCTTGTACCGATCTGGCTCGCCGCCAATGACGGATACCGCGCGGTCGAGCCAGCGGTTTTCGTTTCGCGTGAAATAGATATTGTCGAAAGTTCGTTCGATGAAGCCGTCCGCACCGTCGCCGTCGTGATTGTCCAATTCGAGCAGTTCGCGCAAATCGCCATCGCCAAGGCGGGTCGTGTCGTTCTGGATCAGCGCGAGGCCGATTTGATGGTTGAACTTCAGACAGTCGTTGTAGGTTACGGCCTTGCCTTCGAGCTTCATGGCGTAGGCGACGGCGCCCGTGCCCCCGAAGGCGTCGAGAACGGAATCGAACTCCAAATCGCTCGTCGCCCCGAGGATGTAGCACGCTAGCTTGCGCTTGCTTCCCTGATACCGTGTGGGGGGGAACGCAGAGTCAAACGCGAGTGCCCCATCGGTGCCGAAGAGCGTGTTCATCTCATCTAGGCCGGGGTCGTCGCAGGGCCGCGGGAGTCGGAGCAATGGTTTCGTTTGGGCGTAATCGTGGGAATCGCCTGCGACGCGACTCCGCTGCGAATCATGGCCGCACGAATCAGGCCCAGAAAAAGCGGCTCGGGGCGGAGCGGCCGGCTGGTCAGCTCCGGATGGGCCTGGGTGGCCATGAAAAACGGATGCACGCTTTCGGGGAGTTCAAGCATCTGCATGATGGGATGATCGGGGCTTTTTCCGGAAAAAACCAGCCCCGCTCGCTCAAGCTGCTCGATGTAGCCGGGATCGACCTCGTAGCGGTGTCGGAAGCGGAGGCGGATGCGTTCGGCGTTGCCGTACAACGAGGCCGCGATGGAATTCGGCGTCAAAGCGACGTCATACCCGCCTAGGCGCATGTTGCCGCCGAGGCCTTCGATCTTCTTTTGATCGGGCAGAATATCGATTACGGGCTGCGGGCAGTCGGGTTCGATTTCCGTGCTGCACGCATGAGGAAGCTCCGCCACGTGGCGGGCGAATTCGATGACGGCGATTTGCATGCCGTAACAGAGGCCGAGATAGGGGATGTTGTTTTCGCGGGCGTGGCGAATGCAGGCGATCTTGCCATCGACGCCTCGAAATCCGAAACCGCCCGGAACGATGATGCCGTGGATGCCCGCGAGCTTTTCAGCGATATTCTCTTCATTCAGATTTGAACTATCGACCCACTCCAATTGAACCTTGGCACCCAAGTGCGTGCCCGCGTGTTCAATCGCCTGAATGATGCTCGCGTAGCTATCGCGGACGGTGGTGTACTTCCCGATGATGCCCACGGTGAGTGTATGCTCGGCGCCACGGAATTTCGTGATGTAATCGCCCCAAATCTTCCGGCATCGGTCTTCGCGTTGATCGTCGGTCTTGCCCTCGACGCCGAGCAGTTCAATCACCGCCCGATCGATCCCGGCCCCGCGCAGCATCTCCGGAATGACGTAGACGCTGTCGCTGTCGTGCATGGAAAAGACCCGGTCCATCGGCACGCTGGCGAACAGGGCGATCTTTTCGCGGACCTTCTTGGTGACCGGCGCCGAAGCGCGGCAGCCGATGATGTCCGGATGGATGCCGGCCGCGTTGAGTAGCTTGAGATTCAGTTGGGCCGGTTTGGATTTCTGCTCGCCCAGGATGTTCGGCTCAACGATGTAGGTCAGCGCGACGAAGCAAAAGTTGCCCGGGCCCTCTTCATACGACATTTCGCGCACGGCTTCGATGTAATACGCGTTCTCCACGTCGCCGACCGTTCCGCCGATTTCCACAAAAACAACGTCGGCCTGCGAGGCCACCGCCAGCTCGCGCAGACGCAACTTCACCTCACCGGTGACGTGGGGAATCATCTGGACATCGCGTCCGAGATAGCGACCCTGGCGTTCCTTTTCCAGCACTGAGTTGAAAATCTGTCCGCTGGTCGTGAAGTTCAAACAGTTCAAGTCTTGATTGAGCATGCGTTCGTAGGTGCCAAGGTCCATGTCGCATTCCATGCCGTCGTCTAGCACGAACACCTCGCCATGGCGATACGGATTGAGCGTCCCACTGTCGCGATTCAGGTAGCCTTCGAGCTTGATGGGCGTGACGGCCAGCCCCTTGTCTTGCAGGATCTTGGCCAGCGAGCTGGAAAAAATGCCCTTGCCCAACCCGCTCATCACCGTGCCGAAAACAACGACGAATTTCGTCTTGCCGGGTTCGTACCCTTCGGGCATGGGCGTGAAGAACTCAGTCTCTTCGGTGGCGTGCGTCAGTGATGCGAGAATGTTGTCCGAGCTCATGTCTTTTTCCGATTCCTAAAGGATACACACCAGCCAAGGCGCCGGCATCACACAACTCGAAAACACAGCGCAAGCCGCCGTGCCACCATGGCCGCGCGGGCTGAAGCCCGCGGCTCAGGTTGCAGAACACAGCGGAGGGCCGCTGTGCGATGCTAGCCGCTTGCCGGGACTTGAGGATGAGCCGATCGAACCCGCTGGACGAACGCCTCGTATTCCTGCGGCGTATCAATGCCGATCATTCGATGCTCAGCCGTCGCTACCTTAATCCGTTTGCCCATTTCAAGCCAGCGCAATTGCTCCAAAGACTCCGTGGTTTCCAGCGCAGTGGGGCGTGCGCTTGTGATTTCCTTTAGCGCAGCCACGGTATAAGTATAAACACCCAGATGAAGGCGGTACGCGGTTGGGTCAGTCACGATGCCGGCGGGCTTCCGCGGATACGGAATCAAACTTCTTGAAAAGTAGAGGGCCTCGCCGCTGGTTGAAACGACGACCTTCACACAGTTTGGGTCGTCTGGCGACCCGGGTCCGGCGCATGGCCCGTCCTCGGAAAACGGAACCGCAAGCGTGCCGATCTCGCATGCACCGGATCCACCGCGCCCGCCGGGTACATCGATCTGCGAGCTATCGTGCAGGCCGATAACCTTCTCCAAGTCTGCAGGATGAATCTCAGGCTCATCTCCTTGGACGTTGACGACCAAATCGCCGTCCGCGAGTGAAAGGAGATCGGCGGCTTCCGCGATACGATCGGTGCCTGTCGAGTGATCCGTTCGGGTCATGCAGACCGCGCCGCCGAAGGACGCGACCGCCTCGGCAATGCGCTGATCGTCGGTCGCAACCACAACGCGGTCGATCGCGCTGCACTCGCCCACGCGTTCACAAACATGTTGAATCAGATATTTGCCGGTCTCTTTGGCGAGTGGCTTTCCGGGGAATCGTGAGGAGGCGAATCGGGCAGGGATGACCGCGACCGTGGTCATCGGCCAACGTCCCAACTCGAATGGGTGGCTGCCGCGATCGAAACCGCGACTAGGATTGGATTTCTTTCCTGCTGCACGGAGCAAATATAATCGAAGCCGCGCGTAGTGTCAAAACACGCGACAGTTGATCTCTCCTGCGGCTCCGTTGATAGGTTCGCCGCAACCGGGTAGCATCACGTCCCATAAACGCGGTAGCTCACCGTCTTGTACAATGCCATCTTCGATTGGATCCATGTATGAATTCCAAGTGGTTGCTGACCATCCTCATCATGATCGGGCTCGTGGCTGGCGTGATCGTCGGGCAGATTCTCTATGATCCCAGCTTCTCCATCACGATGGATGATTCCACCCATGCCCATGGATCCCTGATCACCGTGTTCCATTTTGTGGGTGACACCGTATTCCTCGGCCTGCTCAAGATGCTGATTATTCCGCTGATCGCCAGCAGCGTGATCGTCGGCGTCACGAGTGTGGGGGACTTTCGGGAACTGGGAAAGATCGGGACGGTAACGCTGGTTTACTACTTCGCCACCATGGCCATCGCCGCTACGATCGGCCTGGTCCTGGTAACCTGGATGGAGCCGGGAGCGAAAATTTCCCAGGAGCAGCTTAGCGAGGCACAGCAGACCTACGACGCGAGCGAGGGCATTCAGGAGCATATCGCGGCCGGCCCCAAAGGCGTCCTCGGAGCGATGACCGGGCTGGTCAAGCAAATCATCCCGCGGAACGTGGTTCAATCCGCCGCCGAAGGCAAAGCCTTGCCGGTGATTTTCTTCGCAATTCTGTTTGGAGTCGTCCTAACGACCATGGGGGATCGCGGAAAACCCGTCTGCGATCTTGTGGGGGCGATTTTTGAAGCCACGATGAAGCTGGTCCACGGGGTGATCTGGCTCACGCCGATCGGGGTCTTCTCGCTTTTGGCGTGGACGGTGGCTCGAATCGGTCTGGGCGTGTTCGTGGATGCGATCGGGACGTACATGCTCTGCGTCATCGCCGGCCTGCTGATCCACGCGCTAGTCGTGCTCGGGCTCATTTGCCGGGTTTTCGGCGGTTGCAGCCCGTTTCGCTACATGCACCAGATGCGTCAGGCGCTGCTCACCGCCTTGGGAACGGACTCTTCCTCGGCCACCCTACCGGTAACGATCGAATGTGCGACGGAAAACGCGGGCGTCAGCAAGCGCGCGGCCGGGTTCGTGCTGCCACTTGGGTCGACCATCAACATGGACGGAACCGCCCTATATGAGGCCGTCGCGGTCGTGTTTCTGGCTCAGGCGTACGGCATTGATCTGCCGCTGTCGACGCTGATCCTGGTCGCGATCACGGCCACGCTGGCGGCCGTCGGCGCGGCCGGAATACCCAGCGCCGGGCTGGTCACCATGGTGATCGTGGTGGATACGGTCAACGGCACACTCGTCAACATGGGCGGCGGGCAAACGATTCCCATCGCCGCAATCGGCCTGATCGTAGGAGTGGATCGGTTCCTGGACATGATACGCACCACGGTAAACGTCTGGGGAGACGCCATCGGCGCGAAAATCATAGACCGGATTGACCCACCGAAAGAAGCCGCGACTCCCTGAGCCGCGGGCATCAGCCCGCACGGCCGCCTGATCG
>CAZYXP010000069.1:0-5806 GCA_964651325.1 uncultured Phycisphaeraceae bacterium | reverse complement strand
CAGCCGCCCTCGGCTGGATCTGCTCCGCCAAATTACGCCAGCGCGGAAGATGCAACCGATCCGTGGTGGTGGTGTTGCGATGGAGAGCACTTCTTGCGTGGCGGGCACACAGCGGTTGGGCCGCTGTGCTACAGCGCCCCTGCAGACTCAATCTCGGTGGCCGTCGATTCCGAACTGGTCGATGGCGTTTTCGATGGCCCGGCGCATCGCGGCGTGGACCTCCTCGGCCTTGGCGATGGACTGCCAGAAACGCGGCGGTTGGTCGGCGTGCTCGGTGACAATGCTGATGGTGCCCAGCCCGGTGATCCTTTCGGCCGGGGTCGCGTTTAGATAGGTGTTGCGGGTTTCAATAAGCGGGCAAGACCAGATTCTCGGCTCTCTGATGCCCTCAATATCCATGATACGGCGATTGGTGAGCACGAACCATCGAGGAATCCATCGGGAAATAGCCCAACCAAGACGAAGGAACCCTACAAAAACAATGAGCTGAACCGTCGCGGACATGGAAAAACCCGGAATGGGCCTGCCGGCTCGCGAGACTGCGAACGCCAACACCGCGCAGGTCGCAATCCAAATCGCAGAATCGAATAGCGGTCGCCAAAGCGAGGGTTTGACGGCAAGCAGAATGAGCTCACCGCCATCGACGACGCCGCCGGGCAGGTGCGACCAATCCGTGGCGGTTTTCGCCGCATGCGTCACCGTTTCGCCGGACGCGGTGGCCATGGCCGGCGCTGTTTGCGACGCCGTGGTCAAGCCCGAAGCGCAACACGCACGCGTTCCCAAGCCCAATGCCCGACGTGTGGGCGATGCCAGAATTCTCTCTTTCGCCGCTAGGATCACTATGCTCCTTGGCTCCCAATCCGCACGCGCTCGCACCATTGGAGCTGGCTCGCTCAGTCTCGAAGAACCCATTCTAATCCAATCCGAACGCCGCGCCGAGGGCCGCTGCCTGCATCGTTAGCCTCATGTCTTATCGGACATGCGTAGCAGAGACGATCGGCAGAATTCGGACCTCAGATCGGACGCAAGCCTGCGGCCCGTCCGCGGCAGGATGTCACCGGGCTTGCGCCACGGTGCTCTGAACGTGCCCGCCACAGATTCGGTTTCGCAACCGAGGTTACTTGATCGCCACCGGTTGCGGCGAAACGTTTTCCAACATGCGGCCCAGGGCAATGCGCGCGTCACGCTTGGTATCCCCATCGACTTGGATCTGGTTGACGATTCGGCCGTCGGCGAGTTCGTCCAGAACCCACAGCAGGTGTTTGAGATCGATCCGGTACATCGTCGTACAGAGGCATTGAATACCCGCCAGGGATCGGATGGCCATGTCAGCGTGTCGCGTTTCCAGGCGGTTGACCAAGTGGATTTCCGTGCCGATGGCCCACCGGCTGTCCTGCGGCGATTCGCCAACCGTCTTGATGATGTACTCTGTACTCCCGGCCAGGTCCGCTTTCTGAAGCACTTCCCAGGAACATTCGGGGTGAACGAGGATGCGGCATTGGGGATCCTGGCGTTTGATCTCGTCGCATTGCTGGGGCGTGAACAATGCGTGAACGCTGCAATGGCCCTTCCAGAGGAACACGCTCGCTCCTGCAACCTGGTCGCGCGAAAGGCCGCCGCATGCCACGCCGGGGTCGTAAACGTGCATGTCGTCCAGCGCAATGCCCATGGCAAACGCAGTATTGCGACCCAGGTGCTGATCGGGCAGGAACACCACCTTGTCGCCTTGAGTAAAAGCCCATTCCAATACAGCGCGGGCGTTGCTGCTCGTGCAGCAAGCACCGCCGTGGCGGCCGCAAAAAGCCTTGATGTCGGCGGATGAGTTGACGTAGGTGATCGGAATCGGCGTAGCCCCGCAATCATCGGCCAGGAATTGCCACGCCTCTTCGAGTTGGTCGAGGTCGGCCATGTCGGCCATGCTGCAACCGGCGGAAAGATCGGGCAGGATAACCCTCACGCCGTCATGGCTCAGGATGTCGGCGGATTCCGCCATGAAATGAACACCGCAAAACACGATGGTCTCGGCCTGGTCCTGTTCGGCGCCGATTTGGGACAGTTTCAGGCTGTCGCCCGTGAAATCGGCGAACTCGAGCACCTCATCCTGCTGGTAATGATGCCCGAGAATGACCAGGCGCGAGCCGAATTCACCCTTGCGCCGAGCGATGGCCTCGCGGAGTTGGCCCTCGGAAAGCCCCGCGTACTTGGGCGGCAGCGGCGGTTGAAAGAGCATAACGGCGTTCTCCTTGGGTCTGCTGTGCCCATACCGGCATGGCGGCGGTCCCTACGCCCGCCAAACATTGACGCGGATGATCCCGCAGCCATCCCCCCCTACTATATCTACGTAAGCCGTGCGCGGAAAGTTGAGTTTCGCGTCCCCTTGAATCCGTGGCGGACTCGGATAGGGTCTACAGTGGATAGGCGGCCAATAGTCGCATTTCCAGGGCCTGTAGCTCAGCGGTTAGAGCCGTCGACTCATAATCGATTGGTCGTGGGTTCGAATCCCCCCGGGCCCAATGATGCACGCAAAGATCCACATGTACAGCCGTCCAGATGTCCGTCAAACAACGAACACCGGGCGATCTACGATGCCGCCGCACGCGCCAGCTGCACACTAGAGCGTGTACGTAGGGTCAGGACAAGCGACGCACTACTGAGAAGCAGCAAGACCATCACGATCATGCCCCATGCGGAGACGGCGGGAATGGGCAACCCCACGGAGGAGCCGAGGGCCATTCCATGCGGGTAGCCCAACCCGTCGGCAGGCGTAACCAGTTCCTCAACGTCCGTGCCGTCCAGGTTGGCGCGCCGCACGCTGGGTGGGTTGGCCCAAGTGGACCAGTACACTTTGCCCGCAGACAGGTCGAGGTCAATGCCAAGCGCATCGGCAGAAACTTCATTCGCGGCGATTTCCTCCATGCCCGTGCCGTCAAGATTGGCGCGGTAGATGCTCCGGTAGTTGTCCGTCCAGTACATCATGCCGCCCTCAGCGTCGATGGCGATGTCCAACACCGATGGCTCGACCGCGATCACTTCCTCGACCGCGGAACCGTCCAGGTTCGCACGGTAGATGCTCGTCGTTGGGGCATCGACGCCGAGTTTGTCGATCCAGTACATTTTTCCCGCGCTGAGATCAAGATCGATTCCCCACGGCAGGTGTAATGGACCCGTGACGAGGTCTTCGGCCAAGGAGCCATCCAGATTGGCCCGGCGAACGCCGGCTTGCCACTCGGTCCAGTAAACCTTACCTTCGGCGAGGTCAAGGCTGATCCCGTGCGTGGAATGCCCAGTCGGATTTGTGACGATACTTTCGACGTTAGAGCCATCCAGATTGGCCCGCTGTAGCGTGTACGTTGAAGCGTCCGACCAATAGAACTTACCGGCCGTGTCGTCGACTGCGATCGACCAGGGATCGGAAAGCCCGGGTAGGTTCGAGGCCAGGTCTTCAATGTTGGTTCCGTCCAGGTTGGCCCGCTGCATCCTTTTAGGGCCGCTCGCGTAGTTGAACCAATACATCTTGCTCCCGACCGGATCGACGGCGATGTGGCCAAGATGGCCAAGCCCCGTCACTATCGTGCCGTAGGCGCCCGAGTTCACGTTGGCCTTATGGATCGCTCCGGTGTTCCACTCAGTCCAGTACAGCTTATGGGCGGGCGAATCAATCGTGAGTTGAGTGCCCGACACCCCCACTAGGAAATCCTCGGCACCGGAACCGTCCAAATTGGCGCGCTTGATCCTCTGGAAGTTGATCTCCATCCAGTACATCTTGCCCGCAGGCACGTCGAGGGCGATGCCATGCGGGAAACCCAGCCCCACAACTGGCAGGTCTTCCATCATGGAGCCGTCCAGATTGGCTCGATGGATTCCTTCGTCGCCCTCAACTCCGAATTGGCCATGGTCCGTCAGATACATCTTGCCCGCGCCTATGTCGAGGGCAATCCCCTGAAGATGCGCTGAGATTGGCAGCACGACCGCTTCTTCAACGGCGGAGCCGTCCAAGTTGGCGCGGAGAACCTTGCGGACATCGGTCCAGTACATCTTACCCGCAGCCACGTCCAGGGCGATTCCCCGCGGATTTCCCGCGTTGGCGACATCGACAAGCAGTTCGATGTCCGTTCCATCCAGATTGGAACGTTCGATCTTGTGCAGCTCCAAATCTGTCCAGTACACCTTGCCGGCGGCGACATCCAGGGCGGCGCCGCTTGGGTTGCCCAACTCGGCCGCCAGGATCACTTCGGCGTTGGCGCCGTTCAGGTCGGCCCGCTGAATTCTCGATGGGGCCCCTTCAAGCCAGTACACTTTCTGGGCGTGCAGGGTGCCAATACCGGCACCAAGGACTATCGCAATTGCCGCTGATTTGATTGATTTACATTGGCCCATTTTTCAAGCTCCTTTCAATCCAGACTCGACGAAGCTGCGCCCAAGGGACGCCAGAAATGCGCTCGGTTTCGAAACGCGGAATCTCAACCGGGCTCGAACCTCAACCCGGTATCGTACCCGAAAGGCCCACCCGATGCAAATGAGCTGAACTCGTGACCCTGTGAATGGGTGTGGCGGCGTAACAATACCGTGCCGCCCCATCCTCCAAAGGCAACGCTACGTGTATCCGTCCAACTTGCCGCGTTTGCGCTTGGCCGCGGCCAGAACATATCCTCGGGCGCGCTTGCCAAGGGCTGCAAAGGAAGCGTGCCACGACGCGACGCCCGCCCCCGTAAGGGTCAGATACGTTCGCAAACAGCGAGCGTAATCGGTGGCGGAAACTTCGCTGTATCCGATCAGGCTGGCCGCCAGTCGAACGAGTTGCCGGATGGCATTCGGTTGAATCAGATGTTGCCGCAATCCATCCAAGTCCACGACCCATATTCGCGGCGTCGCATCCTTGGCATTCCAGTTCGTGATCAGGAGATTAGAGGCCTTGAGGTCTCGGTGCCCAATACGGTGCGCCTTCATGGTCGCCAGAAAGCCCGCGATGGCTTCGCCGATCCTGCGTTTGGCCCGTCTCCGCTCACTTGGATCAAGCTTGGAAAACTCCGACAGGGCAAGGTGATCCAAATCCACCACGTCGAGAATTCGCTCGCTCACGAGCCATTCGCTAGGCGATGGCCCCGTCGTCCGCACCTGCGCTAGCGGAATGGCCGTGGATAGGCCTGCCCGAATCATGCGTACCGCGCACCGGCGATTGCGCTCCGCCCGCGAGCCGCCCACCGGAGCCATGATCTTGCGTGCCCAGCCCTGCCGCCGAAACTGTTTGCACACGACGTCAAACCGTTGCCCCCCCACCGTCAGGGTGCCTTGAATGACTCGGGTGGCATCGGAATCCTTGAGCGTGATCGCGTCATCAATACTGTCAGGATCGCGGCAGAGCTGGGCAAGCGGCTCGCGCCACGCGCTCGCGGCGGGCATGGCTCGAAGATCCGCGATCGATGGAGCGCCGCCGGAATATGCGACCAACACCTTAGCCCGCGCCCCTCCCGTAAGCGCGATTCGCTCGTAGACAAAACGCCCCCCTCCAGAGCCAACCTCTTGGCACGGTTGGCCCTGTTGGCTATTGGTGTTGGTAGGAGCGTTGGAGGGCATTGGGATTACAGATTAAAGGCTAACGATTGAAGATTGAAGATTGGGAGTCGAAAGTCGCATGTCAAAAGCCGCACGTCGAAAGCTGCATGTCGCATGTCGCATGTCGAAAGTCGAGAGTCAGGTGGCGAATGGCGCAGGGTGCATGACACTATCGGCGGCTGCGATGGCAGGCTGAGGGCCTGCTCTAGAGTAGCCGGGGGCAAGCGCAGCGCCGCCCCCGGATCGCGCCGCC
>CAZYXP010000068.1:2905-16383 GCA_964651325.1 uncultured Phycisphaeraceae bacterium | reverse complement strand
CACATTGGTAAGCGTGCGGCGGCTCCGCGAACCACCGCGGTGTGCCGGGCTTGATCTACTGGCTGGGCAGCGTCAAGCAATCCGTCTATGAGCCCAGCCTCAAGCCCGGCGGGCAGCCGTTGCCCTCTCTGCACTCCAGCCTGTACGCACCAGATCCGGCGCCGACGATTCAAACGGGTGTCAAATCTATGGCGTCGATAGCCCTGGCGTTATTGAAGGAGCGTCGGTAGGGGAGGGAGCTTGCAGCCGCGCGATGGACCGTCATCCACGAGCCGGGACGAAAATGACGTCCTGCAAGCCTGTCGAGCCGTAACCGGCCCTGTTTGCTCTGAAGCCATGCGGTCGTGAGCCTCTTGCTGATAGCTGACGGCTGAAAGCTGATGGCTTCATCTTCCGTTCAGGCTCGGGCCTCGCCGTCCGTGGCGACCAGCGCTCGGCGGAGAATGGCCCGGCGCTCGGCGCCGCGCTGCCCGATGCCATGTTTGAGGATTTCACTGGCGGCCTCATGAATATTGCCCAGGTGGGTTTGGAGGGCGAGGCTGTCGATTTCTTCGTCGTCCGAGGGCAGTTGGTCCTCACAGTAGCCGCCCATGATCGTAAAGGTGACCACTTTCACGTCAATCCGGCCCAATTCCCCGGCCAATCGATCCCAATCGCCCAGGCTGAGGCTTCCACATTGCATGAGATCGCGGTATTCGAGGAACTCCTGTGCGAGCGTGGGCACCTTGATCTCCGTGGATCCGAGCAACGTGATAAACGTTTGGGTCACCGTGAACGCACGGTTCCCGGTGGGCTTGTTTCTATTGGCCAGTATTTGCTTGGCGATCGTCGGCGCGCGCAGCTCGCAACCGCCCATCAGGGTGAGGTAGAATTTGGAATCGCTGGAAAGATCGCTTTCCAGGCCGGACATAATGCACGCTTGTAGCATAGCCAACTCCTCTAGATCGAATGAGCGATTCCTCGCCGCCTGACTATTCGCATGCCTGCGGACAATATTCTGAGACGTTGATTCCGCTTTATCGGTAGTGGCCGGTCTTTCCCGCTTGAACCGGCCAATGGGGAGCCTGATGGGCGGCTCGGCTGAACCGGCAGGGGTTGCGGGGGTTGAAAACGCTGTTTTATCGCAATTGCACGCGCTGCTTGCCACGAATCACACGACCGGCCACGAACGGTTGCGCTCCCGCTTTGCTCAGAATCCGCATCACGCCGGTCGCAAATCTAGGTCGGACAAACATGACGAACCCCACGCCCATGTTGAAAACGCGATACATCTCCGCCCGCGCGATCCCCAACCGCGACAATACGCGATAGACCGGTGGAACCGTCCACGACCGACGATCCATGACCACGTCACAGTTTTTCGGCAACACCCGGGCGATGTTTTCTTGAAGACCTCCGCCGGTGATGTGGGCCATGCCCGTTACCACGCGCTTGATGCGATATCCTCGAAGCACCGCGAGGACGGAGCGAACATAGAGCCGCGTCGGGCGGAGCAGGGCTTCGCCCAGCGTCTCGCCGAGCTTCGGGTCAAAACGCCGCAGGCAGCCACGATCTCGTTTAACCAGTTTGTGAACGAGGGTGTATCCGTTCGAATGTACGCCGCTCGACGGCAAACCGATCATCACATCGCCGCGCGAAACGCGCGTCGCGTCGATCACCTTACCGAATTCGACAACGCCCACGCAGAATCCGGCGAGATCAAAATCTCCATTTCGATACAACGCGGGCATCTCGGCCGTCTCGCCGCCAAGCAGGGCGCAATCCGATTCCCGACAACCGGCCGCAATCCCCTCCATCACGCTCGCAAGCTCGGTAGGGTCCAGCTTGTGTACGCCCATATAATCGAGGAAGAACAGAGGCTCGGCGCCGCAGGTAATCAAATCGTTGACGTTCATCGCCACGAGATCGATGCCGATCGTGGACATTTGCTTGAGCTGAGTGGCGAGCAAGACCTTGGTACCCACGCCGTCGGCGCAGCCGACGAGTACGGGCTTTTTATAATTGCGTCGGAAAAGCTGCTCATCAAAATCGAGCCGGAACAGGCCAGCAAATCCGCCGTGTCGGGGGACCAAGACACGCGGTCCGTATGTGCTGCGCATGGAAGATTCGAGCGTATTGACCCAGCGCGTGTTGGCGCCCAAATCCACTCCGGCCTGTTTGTACGTTAGCTTCTTCACCGTCATTGATGTAAACCGCAATCAATAAGGGATAGCCGGACCGGTTCACTGCCCGCGGGGCACCGGCGTCTTGTCGGCGTGCCACTTCCCGTAAGCCTTTACCACCCCGTACGTCCGGGCCACACTTGAGGGACGCGCCGCTACGTAAACATGCGAAGCTGCCCCTGCTCCATGGCGAATTTCTCCACCGGTTCGTCCACGCTCATGGGATAATCTCCGCTGAAGCAAGCCGTACAATACTGATCTGATTCCATCTTGACGCAAGAGAGCATCCCTTCGATGGAAAGGTAGTGTAACGAATCCACGCCCAGGTAAGCGCGGATGTCCTCGACGGAACGCTCGTGGGCGATCAGTTTCTTTTGATTGGGAAAATCAATCCCAAAATAACACGGATGGCGAATCGGCGGGCTGGCCACGCGGAGGTGAATCTCAGTGGCTCCGGCATCGCGGAGCGCGCCGATTTTCAATCGCGTCGTGGTGCCGCGTACCACGGAATCTTCAACCACAATCAACCGTTGGCCTTTGACCGCCTCTTTGATGACCGTCAGCTTCATTTTGACGGCCATATCCCTGGCGGATTGGGTGGGCATGATAAACGAGCGTCCGGCATAATGGCTCGTAGTGAACGCGCGGCCGTATGGAATACCGCAGGCGCGTGCGTAGCCGGTGGCGGCGCATGTGGCGCACGTCGGAATCGGAACCACCAGATCGGCATCCACCGGCATCTCCTTGGCCAGCGCCGCACCCATCGCCGCCCGCGCCATGTGTACGTTTTCATCGAAAATGTGGCTCGAGGGGTCGGCGAAATAAACCTGCTCGAAAATACAGGCGGCGCCGCGATTGTCCTGTCGACGGCCGAATCTCCGGCTTGAGACGCCTTCATCGCTGATGGTCAGCACCTCACCGGGTTTGATCTCGCGAACGAACTTGGCCCCGATCATGTCAAACGCCTTGGTCTCGGACGCCACGACGATCGCCCCGGAATCCATCTCGCCGAGGCAAAGCGGCTTGAACCCCAGCGGATCGCGCACGGCGACGATCCGATCGGGAAACAGGAGCAGCAGCGCGTAGGCGCCCTGAAGGTGATTCAACACGTGATTCAGCGGATGCTTCTTGCTCTGATGGCCAGGCTTGGCGAGCAGATGGATGATGACCTCGGTGTCGCTGGTGGTTTGAAAGATATGCCCCACCTTCTCGTAGGCGCGGCGAAGCAGGGCTGCGTTGATTAGATTGCCGTTGTGGGCGACGGCCACCTGGCCGCCGGCGTAGGAAAAGAGCAGCGGTTGTACGTTTATTTCGTTACTCGCTCCGGTGGTCGAATAGCGAACGTGGCCGATGGCTACGTGGCCTTTCAAGTCATCGAGTGATCGCTGATCAAAGATCTGGTTGACCAGCCCCATTCCGGCTTTGCGTTGGAGTCGTTCGCCGTTTGTGGAGACGATGCCCGCGCCCTCCTGGCCGCGGTGTTGAAGCGCGTAGAGCCCCAAATGGGTGAGGGAGGCGGCGTCTTCGTGACCCCAGACGCCGAACAAGCCACAGTGATGACGGATGGACGTCTTGGGCACGGATTCTTTGTTACGCCACGTAGACCCTTTGAAACAACTACAGAACGCAGTCTACTAGGGTATGCTCTGGCCGTCAACGTACCCAGCGCGTTCGTCGAAAACCGTCGATTCCGAAATGATACGCGGTATTTCCTTGATTTTCCGGACGTATTCAGACTATCCTATTCATCGGGGGTGACGTCGCCGAATTCGAGCAAGC
Source organism: uncultured Phycisphaeraceae bacterium (assembly GCA_964651325.1). Lineage (GTDB taxonomy): Bacteria > Planctomycetota > Phycisphaerae > UBA1845 > UBA1845 > JADFOB01. The sequence continues at coordinate 12,442 of CAZYXP010000068.1, read as the reverse complement.
ACGATCCGTGCGGCAGGGGGAACTCGGGTTCAGTCCAGCCTTGTTTTGGCTGAATGGGGGGCGAGTATGGGCGATTCACTCATCAATCCGATCAGGTATCCTCGGCGCCCGCGATTCGTCTGCCCATGGCTGCTTCTATTAGGGCTGACGGTCTTCGCCCAACCATCCTCGGGGCGCCTCCCATCGCCGATAGAGACGCCGGAAGCCGGTCGGCCGAAGCAACCTTCCGCGGTTCAGAGCGAGGTCGCGGCGACGTCCGAGAATCTTCAAATCGAATCCCGCGGGGACGTCGCACCTAAATCCGCGCGAACCTTAGCCGGCCAAGGCTCAACCGGTCGGGATGCCCCCCGCCATGTTCTGATCGGATTCAACGGCGTTCCCACGGCTGCGGATCGCGCGAGATTGGCGGCCGCGGGCGTGACGCTTGCCGATTATGCTGGTGGCGGTCGCTACTTCGCCGTAGCGCCGCAAGGGGCCATCGGGGCGGACCGGGTCGGCGTCGCCTCTGTGTCCTCCATAACGACCGCCATGAAGCTCCATCCCTCATTTCAGGACGGGGCCACGCCCGCGGTCGCGATCGTGAACGTGGATTCGAGCCAGCAGATCGAGGTAGCGGCCTACGTCCTTTTTCACGCCGACACGGCCTGCGATTCTGCCGGCGTGGCTTTGTCGGTCGCCCACGGCGGCTCCGTCCGTTCGATCCTTCACTCGATCAACGGTCTGGTTGTTGAGCTGGCGAGGTCTGAGTTGGACGCGCTCGCAGCGGAAGACGGCGTGTTGTGGATCGAACCCCCGCTTCCGCGGATGAGCGGCACGAATGATCTCAATCGCCTGATCACTCAGGTAGAGGATGTGCAGACATTGCCGGATTTCGGGCTGACCGGCGCGGGCGTTACGATCATGTTGTATGACGTCGGCGGGGCGCTGGAAGAGCATCCGGATTTCGGTGCTCGGGTGACGGTGCGGGATGGTGCGTTTCCCGACGTGCATTCGACGCATGTGGCCGGGACCATTGGTGGGGATGGCTTTGCAAGCAGCGGGCTTTGGCGCGGCATGGCACCGGGGGTCGAGATCGCGTCCTATGCGTTTGAGGTGGGGGACTCGCCCGGCTCCGTTTTCCTGTACAACGACCCCGGCGATTTGGAAGCCGATTATACCGACGCGTTTACCGCTTTCGGTGCGGCCGTCGCCAACAACTCGATCGGCAGCAATGTATGCATCAACGGGTTTGATTGCTCGCTGACCGGCGGCTACGGGGTGACGTCGCAGTTGATCGATGCGCTGGTCGCGGGTTCGATCGACCCAACGGTTCGGGTCGTCTGGGCCGCGGGCAACGAGCGAAGCTGTGATCGATGTAGCGGCGTGGGCACGCGGCGCGCGGATGGATACGGATCCATCCCGCCTCCGTCAGGCGCCAAGAACTCAATCTGTGTCGGCGCCGTCAACGCGGACACCGGCAATGTGTCGGCCTTTTCAAGTTGGGGACCTACCGAGGATGGAAGGCTCAAGCCGGACTTGCTCGCGCCAGGGTGCCAGCTCGGCGACGACTTTGGGGTAACCTCGACGACACTCTTGGGCAGCTACACAACGCTGTGTGGTACATCAATGGCCACGCCGACCGTCACGGGCATTTCGGCTTTGCTCTTGGAAGAGTTTCAAACGAGGTTTCCCAATCGCCCTGAGCCGAGCAATGCCCTGCTCAAGGCAATGCTGACGCACACGGCCTTGGATGTCGAGCAGGTTGGTCCCGACTACCGCAGCGGATACGGGTTGGTTCAGGCTCAAGACGCCGTGGAATTCCTCAGAACCGGCGGCTTCGTGATGGGGACCGTCGCACACAATGAAACGGCCGCCTTGGCCGTGCGCGTGGAACCGGGAACGGCCCAGCTCAAAATCACCTTGGCGTGGGACGACGCGCCTGCATCGCCGCTGGCGGCAAAGGCGCTTGTAAACGACTTGGATCTTCGCGTGATCGGTCCGGACGGCACGCGCTTCTACCCGTGGACGCTTGATCCCGATCAGCCCAATCTTCCGGCCACCACGTCCCAACCCGACCGGATCAACAACACCGAACAAGTGTCGATCGAAGCGCCCGCGCCGGGGAGTTGGTTTGTGCAGATTCACGGGTTCTCAATTCCCGCGGGTCCGCAGGGATTCTCGCTTTGTCTTTCGCCGGGGCCAACCGCCGATTGCGACAACAACGGCGTCGCGGATTCGGATCAGATCGCGGCGGATCCCGCGTTGGACTGCGGCGGCAATGGCGTGCTGGACGCTTGTGAGCCGGACTGCAACGGTGACGGTGTGGCGGATTCGTGCGACCTGGGCATGGGCGCCCGTGACTGCGACCGCAACCTCAGACCCGATGCGTGTGACCCGTCCGAAGATTGCAACGGCAACGGTGTGTTGGATGCCTGTGATGTGGCCGACGGGCTCGAAGCGGACTGTGATGCCAATCTAATCCCCGATTCCTGCCAGCCCGATTGCGACTCAGACGGCGTGGCGGACGCCTGCGCCTTGCTATCCGGGCAGGCCGAGGACTGCGGCGGCAACGGCATTCCCGATCAGTGTGAAGCGTTGATCGATTGCAACCAAAATGGCACCGACGATGCGTGCGATCTAAGCGTCGGCGCGTCTCCGGATCGCAACGCCAACGGTGTCCCGGATGAATGCGAGTCGGCCGACCGTATCTGGCATGTGGACACGGCCACCTGCCCGAGCGAGGGCGATGGCAGCGAGCAAACCCCGTTTTGCGCGATCCAAGATGCGATCGACGTGAGTCTTGACGGCCACACCGTGATCCTTGCCCCTGGCGTGTACACCGGTCCGCGCAACCGCAACCTCGATTTCGATGGGCGATTGATCCACCTGCGAAGCGTGGATCCGCAAGACGACGCCATAGTGGAAGCCACCACGATCGATTGTGCGTTTCAAGGGCGGGCGTTCTATTTTCACCGCGGCGAAAGCAGCGACGCGATGATCGAAGGGCTGACGATCCGGCGCGGACTTAGCGCGAGCGGGGCCACACCCGACGCACTGCGTGGCGGAGCGATTTATTGCAAGGACAGCGATCCCACCATTCGCCGGTGCCGCATCACTGAAAGCACGATCGCTCCGACCGTCTTCTTCTCACTGGGCGGCGCCGGTATTTACTGTGAGCGAAGCAGTCCGATTGTTGAGCAATGCGAAATCACAGGCAACGCGACCACGAGCTTCGGCGGTGGCATCTATTGCTATGACGACGCGCATCCCACGATTCGAGATTGTGTCATTGCCGACAACGTCGCGTTCAGCGGCGGCGGATTGGCGATCGGGTTGAGCAGCTCGCCGCTGATTCAGCGATGCGTCATCTCGGACAATTTGAGCCTTCAAGGCGGATCCGGGGGCGGGCTCAACCTGTTCTCCTTGGCCAGCCCCATCATTGCCGATTGCCTCATCGCCCGCAACGCGTCCGACGGCGACGGCGGCGCCATTTCAGTCTCCTCGGCTTCCGATCCGACCCTGGTCAACACGACCCTGGCCGAAAACCAAGCGGCGGAACTGGGCGGCGCCGTAAAGCTAGCGTTTGCCAGCGCGCCGGTGCTTAACAGTTGCATCCTGTGGAACAACAGCACCGAAAACGGATCGGCCGAGATTGTCGTTGATACCAATTCGTTGCTGCAAGTCCGGCATAGTTTGGTGCAAGGCGGACTCGCCGGCGTTGCGACCGACAGCAACGGCATGGTGCAATGGGGCCCGGGCAACCTGGAATCCGATCCGCTGTTCGAGGCGTCGGCCGTTGGGCCATTCGCCTTGGGCTCCGGGTCGCCGGCTGTCAATGCCGGTGATCCGAACGCTATGATCGCCGACGACGCCACGGATGTGGCAGGATCGCCACGGGTCCGCCAATGCCGCGTCGATATGGGCGCGTTGGAATCTCCCTTCCTTGGCGATTGCAACGGCAACGGCGCCTCGGACGCCTGTGAAGTCGCAGACGGTGTTGCCGACGATTGCGATGCGGACGGCTCACCGGACGAATGTCAGGACACCAGCGCTGATTGCAACGCCAACGGTATCTGGGACGCATGCGACGTGGCTGATGGAATCGAAGAGGATTGCAACGCCAATTTCATGCCTGATAGTTGTGAGCTAGACGGCCACGAGGATCTGGACTGCAACGCCAACGGCGCACTCGATGAATGCGATCTTGCAAGCGGCACGAGCATGGACGTCAACTCCAATGGGACGCCCGACGAATGCGAAGCCTGCAAATTCAACGCGGATTGCTCCGACGGGTTGTTTTGCACGGGCTTGGAAATCTGCTCCAACGGCGTGTGCGTTTTGGGGCCGGCGGCGTGCCCCGGGCTTATTTGCGTAGAGGCAGGTCAACGTTGCGTACAATGTTTGGGCGACGCCGATTGCGACGATGACAACCCCTGCACCATGGAATGGTGCGCTGACGAGGTGTGCGCATCCTCCATCGTTGACGGGCCCTGCAACGACGGCGTGGCCTGCACGACCAACGACGCCTGTGTGGATGGGTTCTGCCAGGGTAATGTGATTTCCGGCTGCGCGGTGACCTACTCCATCCGGGCGGTTGCGGTCGATGGAGTCTTGCTGCCCGACGGGCCAACCGACCAGGTCATGGCCTACAATGCCTCTACCGTGACGCTGGAGCTATTTGTAGAAGGATGGGAGCCCGAAAGCGTCCGGCTGTACAATGTGGCCGTCGATGGCGACGGGTACACAAGCGGCCCACGGGGTACGCTCTTCCCCAAGACCGATCCCAATCCATCGGCGGGCGCGTTCATTGATCAGAGCCGCGAGGATTTCATCTTTTTCGATATTGACACCATCGTTGCCGTGTTCAACACCGATCCGGCGCTCTACCAGTGGGGCGGGCTCGTGTTCTTCGGCGAAGATTGTGTCGAAGATCTGGGGCAGACATCCTATGTGGGCACCCTCGTTCTCACCGCGTCCGAAGACGCCGCGGGCCTGTTCACGATCTGTCCCGATGCCACGGATAGCAACCACGATCTTAGCCCCGACAGCTCCTTTGTCAGCAACTGCGACACCGAGCCGATGATTCCGGTTGACCTGCAATGCGTCTCGGTTCTGATCATCGCCGACTGCAACAACAATGGCATCTCCGACGACGAGGACATCGCGTCGGGAACGAGCGAGGACTGTACGGGCAACGGCTTTCCGGACGAATGCGAGGCCGATTGCAACAACAACAGCCACGCCGATAGCTGCGATCTGGCCGACGGCGTGGCGCAAGATTGCAATCAAAACACCATTCCCGATTCCTGCGATATCACTGCGGCCCACAGTGAAGACTGCAACTTCAACGGCGTGCCCGACGAGTGTGAAGCGGATTGCAACGAAAACGGCTTCGCCGATGAGTGCGACATCATGAGCGGCGCGAGCGAGGATTGCGATGGTGGGGGCGTTCCGGACGAATGCGAAGACTGCAACGGCAATGGCGTGGGCGATCTCTGCGACCTTGCGACAGGCGACGACTCTGACTGCAACGAGAACCTTGTATTAGACAGTTGCGACATCGCCTCGCATACAAGCAAGGATTGCGACGCAAACGGCCTTCCGGACGAATGTCAGGACACGTCGCTCGATTGCAACGCCAATGACGTCTGGGATGCCTGCGATATGCAAGCAGGGGACGGTTTCGACTGCAATGACAATGGCGCGCTGGACGAGTGTGATCTTGCCAGCGGATTCAGCACAGACTGCGATCAGAACGGTTTGCCGGATGAATGCCCCGATTTTTTCCCGCTCGTCATTGATCCTGCTGGGCTTGCCGGAGTGCGTGGATTTCCTGTGTTGGGCTTCCAGGGTGAAGCCAACACCGGCGCGAGCCTGTCGTCGGCCGGAGATTTGAATCATGACGGGATCGATGATTTCGTGGTGGCTTCCCAAAACGCCGCACCAGCCAATCAACCGTCGGCCGGCCAGGCTCATGTGATCTTCGGACATCTCAACCCGTGGCCGGAGACGATCGATCTCGGCGGGTTCACCGCGGGCAGCCCGGCGCAGGTTCTTACCATTGACGGTGATTCGACGGGCGATTCGCTCGGAGTGGGGGTGGCCGGCGGGGGCGATTTCAATGGGGACGGGGTGGACGATCTATTGGTGGGCGCGTGGGGCGCGAATCCCAACGATCTCATCGATGCGGGCGAGGTCTATTTGCTGTTCGGTGGCGCGCCGATCGACGCCTTGGGCACGATCACCCCGGATGACCTCGACGGCACCAACGGCTTCACGCTACGCGGCGCATTTGAAGGCGATCTCACCGGGCTGAGCGTCGATTTCGCCGGTGATGTTAACGGCGATGGTCTGGACGACCTGATCATCAGCGCGCACACCGCCACCGTGGGTGAGCAAACCTTTGCCGGAAGAATCTACGTCGTCTTCGGCAGCGGGCTGCCTCAATCTACGGTGTTCGACCTCGCCACGCTGTTGCCAGAAAACGGCGGTGAGGGTGGCCCGGGATTTGTGCTCAACGGCGTAAACGCTTCGGATCTCGCGGGCTTCAGCGTGGCCGGCGCGGGCGACGTCAACGGGGATGGTCTTGCCGACATGCTGATCGGCTCGTTTGCGGCAAGCCCCAACGATATGGCCCTTGCGGGGCAGACGTACTTGATCTTCGGCCGGGCCGAGATTGGTCAGGGCGGGGCGATAGAATTGGCCGATCTCGACGGACAAAACGGCGTCACCTTCAACGGGATCGATCTGCTCGATCTATCCGGCCATCACGTGACAGGCGCCGGCGATGTCAACGGGGATGGCTTCGCCGATTTTCTCAATGGTGCCGTGTGGGCCGATCCGGGCGGCCGCGCAACCGCCGGCGAAACCTACCTGGTTTTCGGCCATGGAGATCCGTGGCCGGCGGTTGTCGAGTTATCCACGCTGCTCCCGGAGAACGGCGGCAACGGTTCGGGCGGCGTGACGTTCAACGGCATTCAAGCCGGCGACTTCTCGGGATTCCATTGTGGCTCGGCCGGTGATGTCAACGCGGATGGGATCGACGATATCGTGATCGGCGCGTACGGCGTCGATGTGGATGGTTCTGGCATGGTAGGAGAGGCATACACCGTGTTCGGCCACGCCAATCCATGGCCCGCCGCCGTCGAATTGTCTGACCTTATCGAATCCGTCGAGCCGGAGGATCGCTTCGGCTTTGTCGTTCGCGGGCATCAGGCGGACGGCCGGCTCGGGTTTGCGGTGGGGGGGCTCGGCGACATCAATGGTGACGGCGCCGACGATATGGGGTTTGGCGCCCCGGGCATGCTGCGCGAGGAGCAACCGGAAGTCGGCACAATGTTCCTTGCGTTTGGACGCCCCGGCGAGCCGCTAGACTGCAACGTCAATGGCACCCTAGACCTGTGTGACATCGTCGATGACTTCAGCACGGATTGCAACCAAAACAACATTCCCGACGATTGCGAAGGCGATCATCCGGACTGCAACGGGAACGGAGTATGGGATCTCTGTGACTTGGTTTTCAGCGGCGCAAGGGATTGCAACGATAACGGCGTACCGGACAAGTGCGACATCGTCGACGGCACCAGCAACGACTGCAACCACAACAGCACACCCGACGAATGTGACGCCGAGGTGCCGCCCGACTGCAATGCCAACGGTGTCTGGGACGTGTGCGACCTGCTGTCCGGAACAAGCGATGACTGCAACCTTAGCGGGATTCCAGACGAATGTGAACCCGGCGGCACGGAAGACTGCAACGGAAACGGCGCGCCGGATCTCTGCGACATTCACGTTGGATTCAGTGTAGATCTGAACGCCAACGCCGTACCCGACGAGTGCGAGCCGCATGAGGCCATCCACGTGGACGCCGCCGGCTGCGATCCTGTTTCCGGAGGCTCCGGCACGCCGACCGACCCGTTCTGCCGGATTCAAGATGCCATAGATAGCGCCGGCCTCGGCGACGATCGCGTGATCGAAATCATCGTTGCAGACGGAACCTACACGGGTCAGGGCAATCGGGACATCGTGTTCAATAACGGCCTGACCTTGGGCACGCGCGCGGTTCGGGTCCGCAGCGCCGATGGCCCCGGCGACTGCTTGATCGATTGCGGCGGCGTCGGCAGCGCGTTCTTGTTGATCCATGGTGAGACGCGCGGAACAAGGATCGAGGGCTTCACGATCATCGACGCGCGCGTAGGCGCTTTCAAGTGCGAAAACGGAAGCAACCCCGTCATCGAAGACTGCACGGTGACGCGAAACTTCCGCATCAGCGGCGGGGCTGGCATTCGTTGCGTGGCCAGCAGCCCGCTGATTCGTCGATGCCGGTTCTCCGGCAATACCACCAATGCCATCCAATGTCGACTAGGCAGCGATCCGCTTATTCAGGATTGTCTGATTGTCGGCAACGACGCCCTCAATGGTCCCGCCATTCACGCCCTTACCGACAGCCACCCCACGGTGCTTGGTTGTACGATCGCCCGAAACGATGCCAGCTTGGGGGCGGCCGTGTTCGCAGAACCAGGCAGCACGTTTGACATCCGTGACTCGCTCGTCTATGCCAACGAGCCGGGCAGTGTTTCGGGCTTCGGGGCGATTCGATTCAGCGACATAGGTGGCGGACACGTTGGCGTCGGCAACATTGACGAAGATCCGCTCTTCCGTCTTCTCGAAACGGGGTCTTGGACCGCCGATCCGATCCCCACCGCCCGTCCCGGGCAGTATTTCCTGACCGACTCCGCCGCGCAATGGATTCCCGGAACGCTGGCCGGAACCTACGTCAACACCGACGTGGACCACTCGGTTGCGCTGGAGTTCCCCATCGTTGCGAATACGGAAACCACCGTGACCATCTGGGGCGAGGGCTGGGGGCTCGCACAGGCCCAAACGGCATATTCAATTGTGGACTATCGGCTTAAATCGGCGTCGCCGTGCGTCAACGCCGCCGACATCGCGGTGCAACCCGCGGGGATCCCCCGATTCGATGTGGCGGGCGATCAGCGCGTGCAGCATTGCCGGATGGATATGGGCGCGTTGGAAACACCGTTCGAGGTGGACTGCGATGCCAACGGGCTGACCGACGCATGCGAAGCGCTCGCCGGTTTGCTAGCCGATTGCAATGAAAATGCCGTACCAGACAGTTGCGACCCCGACTGCGACCTGAACGGACTACCGGACCCGTGCGAGGTTCTTTCCGGCCGGACGCGGGATGTCAATCACAATGGGATTCCCGACGTGTGCGAGATCGATCTTTGCGATTTCAACGGCGACGATCACGTTGACGCGGCGGATCGGCAAATCTTGGCGGACTGCATTCAGATTCCGCCCGGGGATGGTGTCTTGTGTCCCAATCTCGATCTGAACGGAGACGGCGCCGTCAACGGCAAAGACATCGAGACGTTTTTGGCGTGCTTCAACGTATTCGCTGATCCACGCGATCCTCCGAGCGTGCCGGGTAGTCTGGGCGGCTAGCGCGGTGTCACATTCGATGTAGCGGTCGCGATGTGGCGGTTGCGATGTAGCGGTTGCGACACCCGGTCGATGAAGTCACGCCCCTCAGCC
>CAZYXP010000068.1:0-2805 GCA_964651325.1 uncultured Phycisphaeraceae bacterium | reverse complement strand
CGCTGCGCCGGAAAACACCTCTCCAGTCGGATACCCAGGCGACGCGCCTAATGCAGCAAATGTATGCTCACGTTGACGAACTCAAAATCATCCACGTCGCCACCGACGCTGGTCGCGTGAATTCGGAATCGATTCCGGCCTGGCTTCAGCAAGCCGATGTCAAACGGCGTGGTAAAGCGGGCAAAACTTCCATCACGCGGCGACCCGGACAACCGTGTTTCTAGTTCCGATCCATTGAGGAACAGGAGATGGGCCCGCTGCACGCCTTTGACAAGAAAGGTCAACTCAGCGGTTTTGAAACCCTGAACAAGCTGCCCGCCCGCAATCTCAAAGTTCGCAAGGAAGATCGCCCCTTCGGCGCCTCGCTGAAACCGGCTGTTGATTTTCCCGTCGAACCGATCATCTCCGAGATGATGCACGACCGGGTCTGCCTCCAACGCAATCGCCGCGTCGCTCACCGGCTCCAGAGAGAAATCGAGCTTCAACGTGGTTCCGGCCACCAGAGCGCTGGCCACGTTGACGGATTGCGGCTGATAGCCTTCGCGCGTGGCCGACACGGCAAAAAACGTGGGTAGATCCGGCGGAAAGAGTTCATACCGCCCCTGACCATTCGAGATTGCCCGCAACGCATCGCGATCGGCCACATCCAACCGAATCGATGCATCGGCCAATGGCATCCGAGTCTCGCCGCTAGTCACCAGCCCCTCAATCTTGCCAATCGCGTCTTGAGACACCCCCGACGCGAAACTGGGAGCATATCTGTAATACACCTCGAGCATGAGCGTGCACAGTGCGGTTTGATAGACGCGTCCGCCGATTTTGGACCATTTATCCGCCGGATCCCAGCTTCCCGCTGCCGAGCCTGTTTGGTGTTGGCGGGGCAAGAGCTGCGCTTTCAACGCCTCGTTCCAAGAATCCCACGGCTGGCCGCCGTACATGAACATGGCCAGCGTGCCGTAATACCAGTAGTACGTGTTGGGGGCTGCCGAGAAGTTTGGAAGGTTCTCCAGCAGCAGCGAACGGGATTGAGCCATGCGCGGTTCGGCTGCGGATCGGCCCAGCAGGAACTGTGTGAACATTCCTTCCGCCGTCATGCTCGGGGTATAGGGTTCTCCCGGACGGTACGCATAAAGCCCGCCACGCTTGGGTGTGCTGACCCGGTCTAGCCACACGCGAGCCGCTTGCGTTGCCGCCCACGGAATATCGACCCCGGCAACGCGCGCGCTCTTTAGCGCCATAACTTGCCAACCCAACACGGACGTATCACCGGCCTGCCCGGGATCGTAACGCCACCCGCCCTGTGGCCGGTTTCGCGCCAATTCAATAAACGCCACCGCCCGCTCGACCGGATCTCGCAAATCTTCGTCGCCGGTCATGCTCAGCGATTCGGCCAGGGCGATCGTGGCCATCCCATGGCTGTACATGGTTTCCTTGTTTCTCAGGTCGCCGCTAGGCCGTTGATTACGGAGTAAGAACGCGATGCCGCGCCGCACCGTTTCCTGATAAGGCCCGGGTGAATCGTGGGTATGATCCGCGCCGAGAAAGCACAGCAGGGAAAGCCCGGTAATCCCGACATCTACGACGCTGCTGGTCTGCCCCCCGCATTCGCCGCAAGCATCATCAAAGCCATTGCCATCCCAACGGCCATCGGGGCTCTGGTGTTCCGCCAGCCATTTGAGTGCCATGGCGACGCCACGCTCGGTTCCGGCGTCGCCCCCTTTTTCACGCACCATCGTCTTGCGGTGCGGCCCGGCTCGCTGTCCGTAAGGCGTCGCGTCCGGAGGTTCGGATGAGGGCAGAAAGCTGTCGCTCAACGATGCGTCAAGCGTTGGTATCGCCGGTAGCGACATATCGGGCAAGCCGATCGGCGCCATGTGGGCAGCTGGCGCTGCTTCAATCGCCTCATTCCCAAGGGCAAGCGAGCCGCCTTGGATCACTTCAGCCCAAGCCGTTGCTGGCAATCGCAATACGGGGCGGTTTTGCGCATCCTCGGCTACGACGGCTGCGTTGACGGCTGTTTGCGCCAATCTGGCGGGTGTTGACGCCGAGAATGTTGTCGTGGTTGTGTCGCTCGACTCGGCCACCTGTGGTGCGTTGCGCTCTTCCATCCTCTCGGTCGCAACGCCCAGCGAGGCCCTGGCTGCGCTGTCCGCGAACGTCTTATATGACGGCAAAGGAATTTCAGAACGCACGGGCCGTGTCTCGGTGACGGATTCGCTCAGGGCTGCCATCGATCCAGACGCAAAGGGCACTGATGCGCGATCTATGTCCAACCTGACTTCTTCGCGCAAGGTGGGTTCGGCTGTCAATGCCGAGAAAGCGGGGCGGCCGCTCGGCTGCGCCACTGCAGTCGGCGCTTGGGCATCGCCATGCTCGACGGCCGGTGCTTGACGTCCTTCAGGCATTTCGGCGATCACCGAGCCATTCGATAGAGGCGGCAATACGGCAACGGTAGGCTCTGGGCTGCCATTTTCTCTACGCGGACTCGCCATCGGCCGCGCCGACGCAACCAAGGATGCCATCGATTCTGATGAATGTACCTCGCGATCCGATTTGGGCTTGAATTCGCGGGGAGGGGCGGAGAGTTGGTGGGGTGCGATGGCCGCCATCGGGGCGGGCGCGGCCGTAAGCTTGGTGGCCTCGGTCGTTGGCGCAGGGAGCGAAGATGGTTGGGAAACGGCCCGGGCGACGAACTGATCGTCTATCTGATGGGTTGTTGGTGTCAGCGGCACCGTTTCCGATAAAGCCACGACCATCTCGGGGAGCGTCGACTCTCGTCGCACTTCGCTCGGCCGCACCTGGGCT
>CAZYXP010000067.1:5104-16623 GCA_964651325.1 uncultured Phycisphaeraceae bacterium | reverse complement strand
GGTCGACCTGCCCACTGTCTCAACAGGACGTAAACACCGCCACGGCTCGAAGATCGACCGACCCGTCGTGGTTGCCGTCGGCGAACAACACCGGCCTGCCCGTGACGGGATAGTGAAACCCAAGGTCAACCACGCCGCTGTCTGCGACCTCATCAGATCGCGTGCTTGCGCTGATAAGGCCGAGGTTGACAGCGGGCTCGTTGCCGGTGTCCTTGCACGGGCTGTCTACGGTGTGCCCGGTCGCCATCTGAGCGAGGTAGTGGCAGCCGGCCGGGCCGGGGACAAATTGGGGATCATCGCCGAAATTGCCCTGACCGCCCCAGCCGCCGGTCCAACCGGAGATGCACGAAAAACTCGTGATCGGGGGCATGAAATCGCTCGCCGCCTGCGCGGTTTCACCGGTCGCGGTTTCGCTGGTGTTGTCCCAGAGGATGGTGTTGATCAGGGTGGATCGAATGAATGGGTTGAAGAGTCCGCCACCGGTCGTCGCATGGTTGCCCACGATCGAACAGTTGCGAAACGTCGTCAGCGTGTCGCTGTAAACGGCGCCGCCGCGCTGACCGGCGTGGTTCCCCAAGAACAGGCAATTGGTCAGGTCGCAAAATCCGCCGCCGGACCAGATCGCTCCGCCATCGCCCTCGACGCTGTTTCCGATCCATCGGCAGGTTCGAAAACTGGGGTTCTCCGCGATGCCGTCAATCCAAACGGCTCCGGCCCGCTGAATCGCATGGTTGTTGCTGAAGACGCAGTCGGTGAGCATCGGCGTACCGTGGGCTACGCTGCCTTGGCCGCCATCAAAGGGCGGGTTGGGGTCGTCGGTGCCAAAGAGGCCGAGCGCCCCGCCTTCGGTGGCCCGGTTGTCTTCGAAGACACACCGGATTAAGCCCATGCTGCCTTCAAAGCTGAACAGGCCTCCTCCCGCGACGGCACTGTTGGCCACAAACTTGCAGTCGATAAGCGTGCGGCTGCCGACGACGAACATGCCACCACCCGGGTTTCCAAAGGGGAAAAACGGGGGCACAAAAGGGGCGGTCGCATTGCCCCCAGTTATGGTAAACCCTTCAAACGCCGTTTCGAGCCCTGTCAATTCGGTGGCCGTAACGACATTGCTGCAGTTGTCGCTGTTGTCCCCGCCGTGGTCGTCGTCGCCGTTGAGATCGCCGCTGAGGATGGTTTCGTAAGCGATCAAGTCGCGCAGATCGGGATTGGGCCCAGCCTGACCGGCGTATCCGCCGATCACATGCACATCTGCGGGAACGAGAAAAGTGGCAGCGCGCGGATCGGATAGGCCGGTCGTATCTGGTGTGTAAGTGCCCCCGGCCACACGGATTTCGTCGAGAAAAAAAGCCACCGCGAGCGCGTCGTCGAGGCGGACGAATGCCGTTTCCCACGTAAGACCGTCATGCACGGCCGCCGGCGCGCGGCCATCAACAAAGTATACGGTGGCGCGCGCCGAGCACGGCCTCAAGGCGAGTAACAAGCCCACCATCAAGCATGTTGTTCGCGTTGACATCAAGAAAAGGCACCCCCCAGTGGCCTTGGCCTATCCGCCCTGACGTTCCCTCCACCGGTGGCCGGTACGAATCCAATACAAGGCGGAATCGCAGCTCCAATCGATACGAGTCGTGTGCCCCGGTTCTAAGGTTCTGAGATCGAGGGCTCCGCGATCGCAGGCGCCAAGAACGCCGCGATGTCCATGAAGTCCTGATCCGTCAGCTCGGGGAATTTCACATTCTCGGGATGCCGGCCGCTGCCCTGAGCATGGGCGGCCAAGTGGCTCCCCGATTCGCCGCGAATGTCCGGTCCGATATTGCCTGAACCATCGACCGCATGGCAACCGGAGCACGCCAGGGCTGCGCCGCCGGCGGTCGTGTGCTCGGTGGAGAAGGCGGTCTGCCCCGTCAGCGGGTCTCCAACGAGCGACGGATCGATGTCATGTTCTTCACCCTCGCTCGCCCCGACGGCTGATCCGCCCAAGAACGCGGCAATGGCCACAAAGTCGTCCTCGGTCAAATCCGGAAACTTAGTGCCGTCCGGATGGCGCCCTTCGCCTTGGGCGTGCTCCTGAAGATGGTCGCCCGATTCGCCGCGAATGTCCGGTCCGATATCGCCGGACCCGTCGGCGCTATGGCAGCCGGCACAAGCAAGCATGGCGCCGCCAACCGTAGCGTGGGCCTCCGAGAAAAGGGTGTCTCCGGCCAATGTGAGCGCGGAATCGGTCTGGTCTGTGGCATCCGACGTGCCGCTCGGCCTACCCGATGTACCGTTGCCGGCATCCGATCCGGAATTCGGCGTAACCGCCGTACACCCCGTCCCGATCAAGCAGAAGCTCGCCAAGGCAGCCGCCGTCACCGACGCAACCGCAAGCCTGTAAGAAACGCGATCCATCCATGTCATACGAAGCACTCCTCTTGCTTGGAATCGGCGCTCGCCGGCGCAAAGGGCCTGCGACCGCCCATTACACGATTCAGTCTTGGTGCACAGAAAAATAAGAACCGACTAGCGTCTGCGCCGGCGGCATACCACCGCGGCGGCCGGCAAGAGCAACGCCAGCGAAATCGGCTCCGGGGTGACCACATATTCAAGGTGGAAGTGGAAGGGTTCGAGGAATCCCTGCGGGGCGGGCAGCCCCCCGGGGACCGTCTGCCCGGTCTCTTCCGAATGCTCTAGCAGGCTGTATGGAAATGTCACGGCCAGGCTCAGCTCGTTGGTGCCCTCGCCGGAGATGGCTACGTTCAGGTCGTTGCTGCCCAGGACGTAGTTCGGTACAGGAAAGCTCGAGAATACCCCGGTCGTGCCAAAGTCGTCAAAGTTGCGAAAGTTCTGGCTTGGTATTTCGTGATTGTGCAGGTTGAAGTACGGCGCGGGCAGGCCTTGCACCTGAGCGTCAGCAAAAAGAGAATGCAGCATGATCGTATCGTGATCGACGGTCACGGGGCTATCGAACGTGATGCCATCGACCTGGAACGTGATGTTCGTGCCGGGGAGGATTCCGGGGAAGTAGTCGCTGTTGAGCTGGCCGGGAAGTTTGAAGAAGGCGTGCGCCATGAGCGATTCGTTCGCCGTGAGCACCTGGCCGAACTGGGGACCGGTCGCGGCGACAAAGGTACGTCGACCGAAGGAATTAAGCGAGTTAAAGGTTCGAACATTGGGCGCGGCTGCCAATGGAGTGGCGTCGGACGGGCTAGTGGCGGTGTAATCTCGGTCACCTGAAAACGTCTGCACGCCCCCTGCGGTCGTGTAGCTGAACGTGGTCGTGCTTGAACCGATGGGCACAGGCCCGGCATGGGCCGTGTCCGCCCCCGCAATGCACAACAACACCACGGCGCCCAAAACTGCAGGAACCCCATATTCGCGATTCAACACGTCATCCACCTCCACGGCTGCGGCGGCAGCCCAATCCCACAAAAACTCAATGGCAAGACCCCTCGCGCCCAGTCGAAGCTCGCTGAGCCCACCGGTTTATGATAGTGCGTTTCCTGCGGAATTTCAACGGCTGTGCCGGCACGACTTTCGTAGATGGCGGGCAAATGTCCGAAAATGTCGGGCGTATTGGCGGCAAAGCTGAATAGCTAGCTTCCGAACACGCGCGTTAGTTCGGCGTTATCCGAGATGTCTACATCACCGTCTTCGTCGAAGTCAAAGACGGTGCAGGCCGGATCACCGAAAGGTATGTCCGGCCCCGACATGCAGCCAAAGAACTCGGAGTAGTCGAAGAGATCCACGTTGAGGTCGCGGTCAAAATCACCGTCCGCGTAACGATCGAGCGTGATCGATGCTTGCACCATGAGCAGCGGAGGGGAGCCGCCGGAAAGCTCCCATTGATTGTAGAACACCGTTCCCGCGTCGTTGGTGTGGTTTTCATCGCGGAGAAACTCCGCGAATGCGCGGTGCGTGGTCTGATAATACACTTTGACATCGACGCTGTGCGTACCGAGTGGCAGGCGGTAGTCGGTGTCATCCCAAAACTGCCCGTCCGCATACTGTACGCCGATCGGTGCCGCCTGCACTGCGTCGAATCCGGCGTTGGTGAAGCCGCGAGGTGGAATCCGATTGTCAAAGTGAATCTTGTTGTTAAACACGAGATGGGCCGAAGGGCCCACCGGCAGACCGACCAACGCGGCCATAGGTTCATCGAGGCCTTGATCGGTCCGATAGACGCTCGTGTTGTCCTTGTCCAGCGCGCCGGTGATGGGATTGTAGAACCCCCGATCCTCGATAAGGCCCATTTGATCGTCGAAAAACTCGACATTAACCCACATCCGGCGTCCCTCGGGGTAGCCCGTCGGGAGTTTGTGGCCGGTTTCGTTGATGACGCGGGCCACGATGTGATTGACCTGCTGGGTCAGTTCCAGGGTAGCGGCCCGCTCGAGCATGGAATTGGTGGCTTCCTGACCGGCTTGGAAATAGGCCGGGTTGAGGTTTTCACCAGGCACGTCGCCCCATAGGTTCAGTACCGCCTGGCGGACCCATGTGTTGGCGCCGCCGAACTCATGGGAGGGAATGTTGTCACGCAGTGGCACGCCGGGAATGACGCACCCCTTTCCGACGGTGGGCGGCATGTGGCAATCCTGGCAGGTGCTGACCACAGGGCCGCCCGTACCGCCGAATCGACCCTGCATGTCCACGCCGGTTGCGGCGAACTCGCTGGCGAGCCATTCGCTGTAGGTCCGCTGCTCGGGAAACATATCGCGCTTGTCGCCGGTGGGATGGGGCTCGTTGAGCGTGCCCGGCGCGTACGATCCATCTTCTTGCCGAACGAAGACGGGATTGCTGACGTCATGGCAGGTGCCGCACATCGCGGATTCACTGTGGAACGGCGAGAACTCCCATGGATGCGGCGCTACGTCTAGAACGAACGGTCCCCGCCTGCGGTCCGATGGATCCAGCACAAAATTACCGCCTCCAGGGCTGATCGGCAGGGGATTGATGTTGGCCAGAATCTCCTCGTCGGGGAAAGGGCTCGTCGCGCTCAGGACCGGATCCACCATTCGATGGCAGACGTGGCAGTTGATCCCATCCCGATCGGAATCGAGCAGCGCGGAGCCATCGGTGGGCGACGATCTCCCTTCGAGCCAAGCGCCGGGCATGTGGCATCGGATGCACAGATCGCCGGAGAAATCCGCATCCTGATTGGCGATGGTGAAATTGGCAATAAACTCCGGATCGCGAGCGGCTTGAGCATGCATGCTTCCCTGCCATTTGGGATAGAGAACGGTTTCCTCAACGCCGAAAACGCTGAACTCGTGGCACTGGGCGCATCCATTGCTCGAAAGGAACGGCTCGTAGATCACGCCGCCGCTTGGTTGAGAACCGGGCTGAAAGAAGTCGATCAGCGTGGTAGGAATGGGCGGGATGCCGCCGCCGGCGGGGCGGCCGAGAACGCTAACCGCCGCCAACAGAAGCGTCAAAGGGAGAATCAGGAACCATACGCGTCGATGGCGTTTCATCGTCGTTCTACTCCTCATTGGCTGACCGCACAGCCCTCTGATTCAATGGCACCGACCACGCTAGGGGTTCATAAAGAAGCCAAGAAACAAGGCGTAGTCGGCGGCGTCCACGTCCACATCTTCATCAAAATCAAACCGTTCGCAGCCGATATCCAGCAGCAAGACCCCCTCATCGGGCGGACCGGTGAAACAGGTTTGAAACCATCGGGCGTCCTGCGCATCGACGTCGCTGTCCGCATCAAAATCGCCCGGCATGAGCGGTTGAATATCCTCCAGGCGATAAATGATGCGAGGGGGGATAATCGTTCCTGGGCCCAGTCGCGGATGAATCATGTTGTTCCCGGACGGCCACGGGAGACCGCCACCGTGCCAGGTATTGAGTTCGACGCCGGTGGATTCCGTCCGTAGCGAGCCGAACGGATCGTACTTGTTGAAATAGGTGAACTCGATGCGGAACATGCCGGTGGATTCGAGTATCGGTTGCTCGCGCCAGAAGAAATCAAGCGTGCCAACTAGCGGGAAACGATAGATGGTCTGGCCCACGACCAGCCGATAGCCGTCCTGCGCAGCGGTTCCAAAATCGACCCAAACCGGAAGACCGGTCCACACCACGCTCTCATCGGGCGGTGTGTCATCCTCCATGGCCACGCGCAGATAGCCCGAAAACTTGATGATGAAATTGCCAAAGGGCTCGTTGAGCATGGCAGGGTCGGAAACGTCGTGAATGTGACCGTCGAGGAAATCGGCCATGGTTTCCAGATCGGCGTCGTGGGCCAGGGTTACCGGGCCGGCAGGGAAATCGATCCAATCGGTCAAAAACGTGAAATCCGGCGCGCGGGATGCGATCCAGTTCTCGGCGATCAGCAAGTGCTCAGCCGAGGCATCGGGGATGTTCAGGTAGACCTCGGCCTCCCACCCGCTGCCTTCGTAGGGCGGAAACGCTCCGAGCCGAAAAGTCTTGGGCACGAAAACGTGGGCCTGAACGCAAAATGCGGGGCCAAGCACCACGAACAGCGCGCACAGCCAGCGCGAATACGTTGGGTCCACAGGCCGTTGTCTTGGCTGATCCATCCAATGCGCTCCCCTGCGCCGTGCCTCAGCAGACAGATTGCCGCTGGAATACCCCCGAATTGCTGGATTGTAGTCCTGCAAGCCAAACAACGTCAACGAAAGGCTGGATTTGCCGATACACACCTCCCGAGATGCCCTCGGTTCGCAACGCAATCCCCGAATCAAAGCGGCGAACGCTGGCGATCCGGCCAAGTGCGTCCGAAAACCCGTCTACGCGAGAATCGAGGGCCCAATGAGGCTCGACTTTGGATAACCGACTGATGCGCGCGACTTCGGCTCCGCGGCCCGTGTTTCCGGTTATCGGACCATAGCGATGCCAGGCTGAAATCTAGCGATGGCTTGGGTTTCTTGAGAGAATTGACTATCCTTTAGGGGGGGGGCTGTCACACTGCAGGGAGCCGAGGCGCCGGCGCGTGGAAGGCCGGGGACTTCAAGCTAGAGGGGGATTCCAGCGGCAGCGGTCCGGACACGTCGCGACCAACGCCCCGGCTGCGGGGCTTGAAAGCGGCATCAGGAAGCACGATTCGATAGAATGGCCGAGTTGGTCTGCGAGCGGCTCGGCGTGAGGGAACGGAGTAAAAATGAAGACTACGATAATCGCTGCGGGGGTGTTGGCTCTTGGCATTGGTCTGTTGATGTTCGTCGAATCTGCGGCGGCCTGCGTGACCAGTCCGAATCCTGTTACGTTGCAACAGCCCGACGGAAGCAAGATCACGCTTCGGTTTCACGGCGATAAGTACCATCACTGGTTTGAGGACATGGCGGGGTACACGGTGGTTCGCGAGGGCGCCGGCTATTACTACGCCAAGCTCGGCGAGCGGGGTGAACTGACTGCGACGCGGCATGAAGTGGGCAAGGCGAATCCCGCGGCCTTGGCGATGATGCCCAAGCTGAAGGCTTCGGCGCGGGCGATCGCGGAGCAGCGCCGGCGTGTCCTGGTGACGCCATCAGGCACGCGGCCGCCCATCACGGGGATCGCCCCAGCCGGGGTGGTGAAAAATCTCGTGGTCTTGTGCAAGTTCAGCGATCACACGTTTGGCGCCCACACGCGTCCGGAGGCCGACTACGACGTGCTCTTCAATGCCATTGGTGGCGACCCCACGCTGGCACCGACCGGAAGCGTTCGCGATTGCTACGCTGAGAATTCCTACGGGATCATGGATTTGCAAAGCACGGTGGCCGTGTGGGTGACGCTGCCCCATCCCGAATCGTACTACACCAACGGCAGCAGCGGCCTGGGTGGGAGCTATCCTCAGAACCCGCAGGGCATGGTTGAAGACGCCTTGGATTTGGTGGACGCGTTGGTGGACTTTGGGAGTTTTGACACCGACAACGACGGGTTCATCGACGCGATCGACATCATTCATTCCGGCTACGGCGCCGAGACCGGCGGCGGGGGGGGCAACTGGATGTGGTCGCATCGCTGGTCGCTATGGGCGTTGCCCGGCGGCGATTGGGTCAGCAACGACACGAATGCGGCGGGCAACAACGTCCACGTGTTTGACTACCACACGGAACCGGCGCTCTGGAGCACAAGCGGCACGAACATCCTTCGCATCGGGGTCATCGCGCACGAAACGGGCCACTTCTTCGGCCTGCCGGATTTGTACGACATCAACGGCGGCGGCGAGGGGCTCGGCTCTTATGGCATGATGGCCAATTCCTGGGGGTTTGATTTTTCGCAATACTTCCCGCCTCATTTTTGCGCCTACAGCAAGATATTCTTGAATTGGGCGTCGCCCGCAACCATTTCGGCCCCGGGTACCTATTCGCTGGCGGCCGTGGAGACGGCTCCGGAAATCTTTCGCGTCAATCAGAATTACCCCGGCGGGGAATACCTGTTGATCGAGAACCGGCAGCCGATCGGGCTCGACGGCGCCATGCCGCAAGGTGGGCTGTGCATCTGGCACATCGACACCGCCAAATCTGGAAATACCGATGAGGGATTCCCCGGACAGCCGGGCTGGCCGGGCAACAACCAACACTACCGTGTCGCGCTTCTTCAGGCCGACGGCAACTACAACATGGAGCATGGCAACAACCGCGGCGACGGCGGGGATGTTTATCATGCGGCCGGCGTCAATGCCATCAATGAAACGACGACACCGAACACCGACAGCTACCAATTCGGCAACGTGTTTGCGACCAACAACGCCCTCAGCGCGATCAGCGCTTCGAGCGCAACCATGACCTTTACGCTCGGTTCTCTTATCGATTGCAACGGCAATAGCGTGCCCGACGACGTGGACATCGCCGCCGGAACGAGCCTTGACTGCAACGTGAATGGTGTTCCGGACGAATGCGAGCTGGGCGCAGGCGACTGCAACACCAATTTCATACCGGATGATTGTGATATTGCGTCCGGATTGGTGGAGGATTGCAACGCCAATGGCGTGCCCGACAGTTGCGAAACCGCCGTGGCGGGGACCATTCTAAGCGAAGATTTCGAGGGCGGGCTGCCGGCGACTTGGAGCGCAACGGGCATATTCAGCATCACCGGCGCATGTGGGGCGGGCGCAAGCTGCGCCGGCCCGACTTGGGCGTATGCGGGCAACAATGTTAGCTGCAACTATGGTGACGGCCAGAGCGGGCAACTGATTGCGCCGAGCCTGACGCTGGGATATGGAGCTACAACGCTGAGCTTCTGCCATCGATACGACACGGAAGTAGGCTTTGATTTTTGCACGCTACGCGTCAACGGTCAGGCCGTCTGGCAGGTAAGCGGCACGAACGACGCCTGGCATGATGAGGTAGTTGATCTCAGCGCGTTTAACGGCCAAGCTGTGGATATCCGTTGGGAACTCGTCAGCGACGGCTTTGTGAGCGGCACGCTTGGCTGGCAGGTGGACGGTATCGCGGTGAATACCGGTGTGCCCGATTGCAACGTCAACGGCGTGCCGGATTCGTGCGATATCGCCCAGGGCACCAGCCAGGACATCAATGGCGATGGGATTCCCGATGAGTGCGCGGGATGCACGCTCGATAGTCAATGTGACGATGGCGTTTTTTGCAACGGAGCCGAGACGTGCACCGGCGGTGTGTGCAACTCGGGAACGGCCCCGGATTGCAACGATGGCATTGCCTGCACGATTGATGTTTGCGACCCCAATGTGGATTTGTGCGTCAACGTTCCCTTTGACAGTGCTTGCGACAACTTTCTGTTTTGCGACGGCGTGGAGGTCTGCGTGGCCGGGGTGGGCTGTGTGAGCGGTTCGGCTCCGGATTGCAACGATGCAATCGCGTGCACGATGGATTCTTGCAACGAAGCCACAGATTCGTGCGACCACGCCGGAAACGATGCAATGTGCAGCAACGGGTTGTTCTGCGATGGCGCGGAAACATGCCAGGCCGGTGTCGGCTGCACCGCCGGATCGGCGCCTGACTGCAACGACGCGATTGCCTGCACCGCGGATTCGTGCAACGAAGTGACGGATTCGTGCGACCACGTCACCAACGACACATTGTGCGACAATGGGATGTTCTGCGATGGTGTGGAGACGTGCCAGGTCGGGCTCGGCTGCACTGCCGGATCGGCCCCGGACTGCAGTGATGCGATTGCCTGCACCACCGATTCGTGCAACGAAGCTACGAATTCGTGCGACCACGCTGGAAATGACGCCTTGTGCGACAATGGGATGTTCTGCGACGGCGCGGAGGCGTGCCAGGTCGGCATCGGCTGCGTGAACGGTTCAGCACCAGACTGTAATGATTCAATCGCGTGCACAGCCGATTCGTGTAACGAAGCCACAGATTCGTGCGATCACGCCGGAAACGATGCCATGTGCGACAACGGGTTGTTCTGCGACGGTGCGGAGTCGTGCCAAGTAGGCATCGGCTGCGTGAACGGTTCAGCACCAGACTGTAATGATTCAATCGCGTGCACAGCCGATTCGTGTAACGAAGCCACAGATTCGTGCGATCACGCCGGAAACGATGCCTTGTGCGACAACGGGTTGTTCTGCGATGGAGCGGAGGCGTGCCAGGTCGGCATCGGCTGCGTGAACGGGTCGGCGCCCGATTGCAACGATGCGATCCCGTGTACGGCGGATTCGTGCAACGAAACCACAGATGCCTGCGACCACGCCGCCGACGACGCCTTGTGCGACAACGGCTTGTTCTGCGATGGAGCGGAGCTTTGCGATGCCCAATTGGGCTGTCTCGATCAGGTGGATCCCTGTGCCAATCCTCAGAGTTGTGATGAAGCGCTAGATCAGTGCGGCTGTGCCGATGACTTGGACTGCGACGATGCCAACCTCTGCACGGACGATGTGTGCGATGTCGCGGCGGGGTCATGCACGAACGTCATCAATTACGATGATGCCCTGGTATGTTGTAACCCGGCTTCAGGCGGCCTGATTCCGCTGGATGATGGCGACCTGTGTACCGACGATGTTTGTGACCCGCTCACGGGTAACGTCGCGCACCCGGCCGCGAACCCCGATCTGTGTGCCTTCAGCATGGGCAGCCGGTATCTCGCGATCACGCCAACCAGCGCCGCGGGTATTCCTGTTGCCATACGGGTTGCGATCGAACCGGTGGGGGTGGGCGCATGCTTCTCAGCCTACGTGCAGGCGGATGGGTCATTGGGGGCCGCGCCGGTGTTTCAAAGCCCCCAGCTGTGGACCACCGCGATCGTGACGGGGCCGGACATTACTCCGGATACGGCGTACAGCGTCTATGTTGAGGATGGCGTTGGCGTCTCGCAGGCCGCTCACGCCACGACCTCACTATGGGGGGACGTCGATCTCAACGGCACGATCAACTTTTCGGACATTCAGTCGTCGGTGATGATGTTCCAAGGCCAGGTGCCTGTCATGTCGGCGGCGGATATAGATCCATGCGATCCCAATCAGGTCGTTAATTTCTCAGACATTCTTGCCGTCGTGTTGGCGTTCCAAGGAAACGCCTACGTGATCACAGACTGTCCGTTGCCTTGTGGGTAGATCAGTGGACGGGTGTGGGCAAGCCGGTGGAGGGCAAGGTCTGGCGTTGCGGCAA
>CAZYXP010000067.1:3802-5004 GCA_964651325.1 uncultured Phycisphaeraceae bacterium | reverse complement strand
TGCGGCAATTCATGAGCGGCCAACAGAGCACACGTCGGAGCGGCAGCGCCGTCCTATTCAACTCGCCTTGATTGGCTTTGCAAGACCCCACCGCGGCATGCCGCAAGGCACAGGTCTTGCCACTTCTGGAGGTAGGGACGCAGTCAAGTAGTCCCAGAAACGGAAGTCTCCGATTCTCCACATCGACGGAACAATCCGCACGCTGCTCCGACATCGCCGCCTGTCTTTTCTCGTGAACGGTTGAACGCTTCGGTAGCCGCAAATTCCCACTTGATCGGCAACTCTCCTTGATCCTATCGGACCGCAAGGTCCCAAACGCCGCCGCAACGCCGCCGCGACCCCCGACATGCGCGATTGCGCCCGCCGCGTGCCAGCTAGTCATTCAGGCACAGCGGATTGGGCAAGACATGAATTCGATCATTCAGAGAACGCGGCGGCTGAAGACCACCGGCCGAACAGGCCAGGCGGCTTCCTTGGCGCTGCATGGGCGTCGGTTCGTCGCGGGGCAGCTCAGACGCCTCGGCAGAACGCCCTATACGGCCGCTGCTGCCGTTTTGACGGCCGGCCTCGTACTGGCGGCACTGCTGCCGTTTCAGCTCGTCACCTCGGACGCGGCACTTTGGGGCCGCTTCCACGACATTCGCTGGGGTCTCTTCGGCACGTCCGCTAATGCTTCTTCGTTTGAAACCTTCTGCCGCCTGATGGCCACGGCCGGGGGAGCGTTCTGGTTCGCAGCGCTAGGCTACTTCGGTGGACGTGCCGCTCAGGAAATGGGGCGAACGCGTGAGGAGGCCATGCTGAGCGCGATCATGAACGGCATGGCGCTGGTCGGCGTGACGGCGTTCCTGTCGGTCGTCGTGGATCCTGCCTCCCTCGATGTCGAAGCCATGTGTGCCGGAGCGCTGGCCGTGATTCTCGGTAGCTGGTGCTCTGCGTGTTTTCGATTCTCCTCGGCCCGCATCGCCGATTAGCTTTGCTCGTTGCTGCCTCGAATCCGCGGGGCGATGATCGAGCCCCTACGATTATCAAGATTCGAGCGAGGCCTGCACGAAGGCTTCAGCCCACCTCTGTTCCCCGATCTGCGATTTTCAGCCAGCCCCAGAACCGACCCGCAGGCTTCAGGCCACGAGGCGCATCGGGCTCGCGTAGGGCTCCGTCCGTACTTTGGCGTGCCGACTTAGCATGATGTGCGCTGGCACCAA
>CAZYXP010000067.1:0-3702 GCA_964651325.1 uncultured Phycisphaeraceae bacterium | reverse complement strand
AAGCATGCGGCTCAGGATCGCTAAAGCATACGGCTCAGGATCGCTAAAGCATGCGGATCGGGATCGCTAGCGCGTGCGGCTTGAAATCGGTAGGGCATGCCGATCGGAATCGGCAAGACGGGTGGCTTGGGAGCGATGATTTTGTGACGGCGGTGCCGCCTGAGATGAGTGCATCGCTCGCGAATGGCCGATTGCTAACGGCTGATAGCCAATGAATCATGAGGTGAGGATGCCGCACTCCAGTCCGCGGCATCCGCATCCTCATCGATCGCCCGGTGCTATCGTGTGTCGCGACGTCGTCGCCAGTGACAGGGCCGCAGCTAGGCATGGGCGGAACGATTGAGCCCCCCTTTGGGTCCAAGCGTTTGGTCCGCCCGATGCCAAACTACGAATTCGAAGCAAGCGGGTTCATCATTGTCGTCAACAACAACAAGGAACATAGCTCGCTCGCCCGCGTCACGGATTCCGACGCATAGCTAGTCGGAATCCATGACGGGGCCTTCGGCAACTTCTCCCGCTACTTGCGGGTCGAAGCGCTACGCTGTCCACCAGCCTTCCCGGATCGAGCTTTCGGCGAGGCACTCTTGATCAGCCCTTGCCGACGTAAGGCAGCAACGTCAAACCCTCGGGATGCAGCGTACTCTGGGGTCAGGTAGATACCGACTTCACTCTTGACCTCATTGGTCACTCCATTACGTTCGAAGACGAACGTGGTGGGCGTCGGGATGAGATCACTTCCGATCTCGGTGATGTCGAACTGAACCGAATCGTCCTCACCTTCTTCGTCTTCGTTCAGGCCGTCATCCACTACGGGCGTGGATAGCGAAGCGTCGGTGCTGACGAACCCTTCTGGCGGCGTCACACCGGTGGTGACGCCCCAGTTTCCGACGGACTGGAACACGAATGGATACTGCTGATCCTCGTTGTCCCACACGATGTGGTCGGGCTCGACGATGATCAGCTCCTCCAAATCATCCGGGTGCAACTTCACCTTTCGTGATTTTCCTGGGATCTTCTTGCCATCGCCGCGGACCAATTGCTTCAGACGCACCTTTTTGGATCCGCCGCAGTCGGTCGCCTCGAACGATTTGCCGATGGGATCGGGAAGGATGGCCAGAGTCTCATCGGCTGCGATCGCGACGTAGGCACCCGTGCGCGTTTCGATCGTGCAACGACCTTTCTTGTCGGTGACGCAGCAGGATACAGGATCACATGCCGCGACGATGCACTCGTATTGAGTCTGTCCGGATCCGCCGCAAACCGCGGCCGCACAACTCGTAGCCGCCGTGCCGTAAATGCACACTTCGACATCCTTCATCCCTTTGCGGCGGCTCTTGGGTTTCTTGCCGCTGCCAACGGAGTGGACCTTGGCCTTGATCTTGAGGGTCACATGATCCTCCACGCCCGGACACAAGTCGCAGGCGTCGGCAATGCCGTCCATGTCGGAGTCGATCCGATCATCAAACCCGGGGCACTCGTCGAGGCAGTCGGGCACGGTGTCGCCGTCGGTGTCCGTGTCCGCGACGCCGCAGCCGCAGAGTCCCGGCTCAACTTTGAGCGGATCCGTCGGACAGTTGTCGATGCCCCCGGCGATGTTGATGCAGGACGTGAGGGCTTCGCTGCACATCAAACCGGGACACGGATCCGTGCCAAGCTGGCATCCGCCCTCCGGATCGCAGGTTTCGACGCCGTTGCAGAACAGACCGTCGTCACATCCTGCATCGTCCAAACAGGCATCGCCCACGCGGAAAATACCCCACAGACCGCCGTCAAACAGGAACGATGCCATGTCGCGGTACAGGTAATCGCCGACGACCCCGAATTTTCCGCCAGCGCCGTTCTGTAGGAGAATGTCGAAGTGGCTCGAAGGCCCGATTCCCATCTGGTTTCCGTGCCATTGCGACAAGGGATTGTCGCCGATTTCCGTGGACCCGTTGGTGTAGGGCTCCTGTTGCCACGCGTGACCGTGGACTTGGAAGACGTGGTTGCGTTGGTTGCCACCCGGCTTGAGCACGCGGAAGCGAACCGGCGTCCCCGCCGCGGCCATGAACACCGGTGTCTCGGGATCGCCACCGACCTGCGAATTGCTAAGGACATTGGTGAAATCCATGTCTCGCGTCGTCGGTCCGCCAGCTAATTCGCCATGGCCGCCCAACGGCGTGTCTGGCTCAAAGCCCATGCGGAACCACATCGGCTCGGTCCGGTAGTTAAACGCTTTCTGGCCCGAGTCCTCGGGTTCCTCACCTTGGGCGGTGTTGGCGATGACGGAACCGTCCCCGTAGCGCATGTTGATGTCGCTTTGGAACATCAGCACGAACTCGCGAAAGCTGGTTGCGTCCGTCATCGTGACGGTGGCGGACGCTCGGGAATCGGCGTCCTCGACCCATGTTGCCCCGGCTGGTTCGATAATCAACGCGCCGATCAAGCCCTTGCTGGCCTGCTTGATCGGGTCGGCCGGCGCGAGCCCGACCGTACCGAACTCTACCGGTGTCGCCAAGAGTTGCCCGGTGGGCTGCATCGACAGATCGCCGGCATACCATTTGTACTTCTGCTTGGTACCGGGAGCGGCCGTCTGAACGGGGTTGAATCCAACGTTCATGCCGTCCGATCGCGTCACATCGGACGCGAGTAGTTGCGGGTGCAGTCCTACATGGGATGACGGAACGATGTCGTTGGCGTTAAAGTGATTCACGATCATCGGCAGCGTACTCATGCCGTCGAGATGCGGCAGAACCGCGGGTAGCTTGTTACGCACTGTGATCTTGATGCAATCGCCGGCGTTGGCGCGAAGGATCAACGGCTCCACGGGCACGCCCGGCTTGAGCATGCCGTTGGCATCCAAATCATAGCTACGCACGTACATGATCGCCGTGGGGTCGTTGAGCGGCCCCGCGCCGGCGCCAGTTCGGGAGTTGTAAATCAATCTGCCCTCGGGAAGGATGTCCTGCGCTAGGGCGGCGGTCACATCCAGAACGCGCTTGGGCGCGTCGGCGGGGCAAACCCCCTTGTAATTGGTGGTATCTTCGTACTCTTCCGGGTTGCCCATCGGCGGGCCGCCGGGCGGATTGCTGGGCAGCGGCTGGAGGTCCAAACGCTGGTCCTTGTAGGTCCGAAGAAGACCCCAGAGGCCGTTCCAAAGATCGTCCGTCGAGCTTCCAGGTTTGTACAGGTAATCCGAGAATGGGCCACGAGCGCCCTTGGGCCGGATAATTGGTGAATTGAATTCAAAGTGCTCCGATATGCCCATCGCCTGCGAGCTGCGCCACCCCGAGTTGGCCCACGAAGGTTGGAAGAGCCACTTGAGCCCGTTGAGACTGAAGTTGTGCAATTCCTCCGTCGCGCCCACCATCGTTCGGATCTGCACCCGATCGCCGTCGTACACCTGCATGAGTGGTGTATAAGGGTCGCCGGGCTGAACGCCCGAGGTCAGCGGCGGATAGAAGCTCGGCTGAGTGTTGAGCACGGGATCCGCGCGTACGACGTCGGAGCGGAACACCATGGCCAGGTCACCGGCATCACCGGATGCCTGAGAATTGGTGAGCGGATCAAGAATACGCGTAGCGATCGGCTCAGCCCGGTAGTTGACCGTCATGAATCCAGGGTCCTCAGATGAAATCGCCTCGGGACAAGGAAGCGGCACCCCGCCGGGGCACACCGGTGCCGGCAACAAGAGGGCCGGGAAGGCCTCATCTTTGGCCGGAG
>CAZYXP010000066.1:0-16841 GCA_964651325.1 uncultured Phycisphaeraceae bacterium | reverse complement strand
TGAAATTCGCGTTGGGCGTGTAGGTGAACGTCCCGTCGTTGTTGTTGACCACCGTACCGTTGGTGGCCTGCGTAAAGCTCTGCACGCTGAGTGTGTCGCCGTCGAGGTCCGTATCGTTGGTCAGCACGTTGCCCGTCGTGACGGCCGTGTCCTCGGTCGTCGTAGCACTGTCCGCCACGGCTGCGGGTCCTGTGTTTGGCGAGGAAACCGGATCAACATCGATGGAAACGGTGTCCGTACTGGTGCCACCATTGCCATCGGAAACCGTCACCTCAAACGTCAGCGTTGTGGCCGTGCTGATGTCGGGGGTGGTGAAGGTCGGCTGCGTTGCCGTCGTGTCGGAAAGGCTCACCGACGGGCCGCCGGTTTGAGTCCAGGAGTACGACAGCGTGTCACTCGTGGATCCGAAGCGTTGGGCTAGAATATTCTTATCCCCGGAGCCGTTTTCACCCTGCCAGGCCACAACGACGTCTCCGGCGCTGTCTACGCCCACACTCGGCGCCTTCTGATCGCCAGTGGTTGATGTGTTGATCTGAAACTCGCTGCCCGAAGCGTTGCCGGCGGTATCATATCGCTGGCCGAAAACGCTCTTATCGCCCGAGCTGTCTTCGCCTTCCCAGGTGACGACGAAACTGCCGTCATCGGCCATGGCCACGTCGGGCTTCTTCTGATCGTTTGCGGTGGTGGTGTTGATCTGGAATTCGCTTCCTGCGGCGTTTCCGCTTGAATCATATCGCTGGCCGAATACGCCGTCTTCATCGCCGTCCTTGCCCTGCCAGGTCACCACGAAGCTGCCGTCGTTGGCGATGGCCACGCTGGGATCCTTTTGATCGCCTGCGGTCGTCGTGTTGACCTGCAATTCGCTACCGACGGCATTCCCGTTGGAATCATAGCGCTGCGCAAAGACGCCATCCTCGTCGCTGTCTTTTCCCTGCCAGGTCACGACGAAGCTGCCGTCGTTGGCCATGGCCACGTCCGGATCCTTTTGATCGGTTCCGGTCGTGGTGTTGACCTGGAATTCGCCGCCCGTGGCGTTGCCGTTGGTATCGTAGCGCTGCCCGAAGATGCTCTTATCGTCCGAACCGTTCTCGCCCTCCCAGGTGACCACGAAGCTGCCATCGTCCGCGATGGCCACATCGGGCTTCTTCTGATCGTTGGCGGCGGTGGAATTGATTTGGAACTCGCTGCCGCTGGCGTTGCCGTTGGCGTCATAGCGCTGGCCGAAGACATTCTTGTCGCCCGAGCTGTTTTCGCCTTCCCAGGTGACCACGAAGCTCCCGTCGCCCGCCACGGCGACGTTGGGCTCCTTCTGATCGTTCGCGCTCGTCGTGTTGACCTGCAATTCGCTACCGACGGCATTCCCGTTGGAATCATAGCGCTGCGCAAAGACGCCATCCTCGTCGCTGTCTTTTCCCTGCCAGGTTACGACGAAGCTCCCGTCATCAGCGACACCGATGCTAGGATCCTTCTGATCCCCGGAGCTGCTGCTGTTGACTGTCATCTCGCCGCCGGTGGCCGCGAATACACCGACGTCCGGATCGGTGCTTGCGCTCGCATCCAACGTCACCTGCGTCAGTTCATTGACGGTTTGATCCGCCCCGGCGCTCGCCGTCGGGGCCGTGTTGCCGCTGCCCGGCGCATCCACGGACACGGTCACCGTCGCGGTGTCCGTTTCGCCGTTGCCGTCATCCACGGTATACGTGAATGAGTCACTCCCGCTGTATCCGGCATTGGGCGTGTACGTGAACGTCCCGTCGCCATTGTCCACCACCGTGCCGTTGCTTGCCTGCGTAAAGCTCTGCACGCTGAGCGTGTCGCCGTTGGGGTCGGTATCGTTGCTCAAGACGTTTCCGGTAGTCAGCGCCGTGTCCTGTGATGTCGTAAAGCTGTCATTGGCCGCATCGGGCGCGGTGGACGCGCCTTCGGTCACTGAGGAACCGTCGAAGCTGATCTGCGTCGGCGTGGCGAACGTGTTGGAATAGGTTGAATCTCCGGTAATGTCGAATTGCCCGGTCACGGCGTTGGCCGTAATGCTCGCGTTGCCTTCGAGCTCTGAAACATTGATGGAATCCAGGTCCCCGTCGATCGTAATCGCGCCGCCTTCGAGCTTGCCGTCACCGCTGCTCAGATCGATGGAGCCGACGTCTCCGGTAACGTGGACCGTGGCGTCCTCCACCTTTTGGGCGGAAAGGGAGGAAAGGTTGCCGTTGATCGTGATGGTGCTGTCTTCGATCTTGGCATCACCGTCGGTCAGGCTCAAGGAGCCGACGTTTCCGTTGACCGTCAGCGTGGCGTGCTCGATATCCTTCCCGCTGATCGTACCCACGTTGGCATTGACGGTGACCGTGTCGTTTTCCAAGTCCTGGCTGAAGTTGAGGTTCGTGATCGTACCGCTTCCGCCGCCTACCGTGATCGCGCCGATGTGCTCCTTGGCGTCAATCTGAAGCGTGCCGATGTCCACGTTGCTATTCAGCGCGCCCAGGTCCGTATCCACCGTCACGTTGTCCACGCTGAGGTCGCTTCCGCTCAGGTCGGATATGTCCAGCGTGGAACTCATCGAGGTGCCGTCGACGTTGGATATGGAAAGGGTGTCGCTGGCCGCGTCATAGCCGAAATCGACCGTGCCGCCGCCGCTCATATCGACCTTGAAGGCCTGACCGCCTTCAACGAAGATGCCCGAACCGCTGAATCCGGTCGCCGCGTGATCGCCGGTGAGAACCGTCGCATCCACGTCCGCGAGGTCAATGGTTTCGATGTTGCTGTGGTTCACCGTGAACGATTCACCGCCGCCCATATCCACCGTGAGGGAGCCGTCGTTAAATGTCACATCTGAGGCATTGTAACTGCTTAGATCCAGCGTATCGGCACCGGCCCCGCCGTCGACCGTAAGCACATCCCCGTCCGAAACGCCCGTCACATCAAACGTGTCCGCTCCAGCGGCCGCATCAACCGTAACATTCACGGTCGCGGTATCCGTGTTTCCGTTGCCATCAGAAACGGTATAGGTAAAGGAATCGTTGCCGGTGAAACTGGCGTTGGGCGTATAGGTAAACGTCCCGTCATTGTTGTCCACCACGGTTCCGTTGGCCGCTTGTGTATTGCCGGTAATGCTGAGCGTGTCGCCATCCGAATCGGTGTCATTGCCAAGCACATTGCCCGTGATAACCGCCGTGTCCTGAGCCGTGGTCGCAACGTCATCCACCGCGGACGGTGCCGCGTTTCCGGCAGGGACCGCGCCGGGCGTATAACTTCCTTCCGACGTGGTGATCGTCTCCACGTTGGAGTAATTGACCGTAAACGATTCCCCGCTCCCCAAATCGACCGTCAAACTGGAACCCGTGTCGGAGACCTGGCTGTTGCTGTACGTGCTCAGGTCGATCGTGTCGGTCTGCTTGCCACCATCAACAGTGATGACATCACCGTGCTGTGCCCCCGTGAACTGAAACGTGTCGTTCTGCTTTCCTCCGTCCATGAAGTCATTTCCGCCACCGCTGATGAGGGTGTCGTTCTGATTGCCGCCGAAAAGCTGGTCGTCGCCCGCGCCACCGTCAAGGGTATCCTGACCGTTCTCGCCGAACAAAGAATCGTTGCCGGCGCCACCTGAGAGCAGGTCATCCCCATTCCCTCCGTGGAGCACGTCATCGCCGCCCAGACCGTCGGCCACGTCAGCGCCCACCGTCCCGGTGTACGAATCGTTTCCCGCCGTTGCTCCGGCCAACGGGTCGCCGGTATCTGCATCCACCCACGTCGCCGAGAGAAGAACGCGCGGCTCGAGCGTTTCCACAGCAAAGGAGGGTTTGGCGGGCTGCGTTGTATTGGAAGAACCATCGTCTCGGATCGTACCCTGTGCGCGGCTCTTCTTGGCGTGTCGTTTCTTGCGAAGTTGTTTTTGACGCTTGCTCACGGTATTGCCCCTCTCGGCTCAAGTCTGGTTCATGGAGATTCGTCTGCAATGATTGCGGCGTGAACCGCTAGGCAGCCACTGCAGATAAAACCTACGAAACAGGACTTCGCCGGGCAAACCTAGAAGCGCGAAAACTTCGCCATTGCGGCAAATCATCCAATGGCTGACCCTGCAAACGAAATTATCGAACGCTGCGCGGGGTGTAAGTTCTCATTATCGAACGTTGCTCGGCAGAGTCCTGCCAAGAAACGCGCCTAGATACGCCTGCATGTGCGAGCGGGACAGGAAGAGCCAACCAAGGGATAGTCCTGCCCAAGAACCGGCTTGAACTCGAGTCCGCTAACCGGTACACTCAGAGGCCGTTGGAATCGTCGAAGACCGATACGATGGAGGGGTTGAGCGATTCACCGTTGAGGATAGGGCCGCTTTGAGGCGCAGCCATATGGACAGCGCGATGGCCTGCCCGAGCATTCGGTGCGGGGCGGCACATTTCCGGCATAGCTACACTACGGCGTGGGTCCGGATAATCCGCAAATCCGAGGACTCCACGCACGCTTTTCTAAGGAAGGATAGGACTCTTGAACCTAAATAAATCCACTAATCTCGGTCTAGCGATCGGTGTGCTGCTGCTCGGCGCGGCCGGCGTCAGTTCGGCTGCCGAAATCCGCTGGCAAAGTGGCGCCGAGGCCACTGGCGGTAAGACTCCGGGGCAATTGAGCACGGCCCTGACCGATCTTGCGGGGCGCCCTCAGGCACGCCACGCGGTGGTTCAGCTTCTTGCCCCTGTCACACCCGCGACGAGAGCCGCGTTGGCGGCCCACGGCGTGGCACTACAGCAATTCATTGGCGACAACGCCTTTTTTGCCACGGTGGATCCAAACGGTTTGGATGCGGCGTGGGTGAGCGGTTCGGTGCTCGTGGCGGACGTTCTTCCGATGCAACGCCGCTGGCGGTTGCACCCTTATCTCGAACAGGGGCAGTTTCCCCAATGGGCGGTGGTAGCCCCCACCAAGCAGGCCGACGACGCTGAAGAAGACATCATTGTAGCCCTGTACGTCACGTTCCATAGCGACGTCAGGCTCGCCCCCGACGGCGTGAATACGCTTTTTCGGCACGGCGCACGGCTGCAGTCGAAGCTGACCTCGATCAACTCGGCCGTCATCGAAATCCCCTTTGGACGCATTAGCGCGTTGGCCGACGAAGACGCGGTATCCTGGATCGAACCCGCCTTACCGAAGTTTTCTGAATTGAACAACAGCAACCGAGAAATCACCGGCGCCAATACGGTGCAAGCCCCCCCGTACAACCTCGACGGCACCGGCGTAGGCGTCTTGGTCTATGACGGCGGCCGGGCACGCGCGTCGCACGTAGATTTCAACGGTCGACTTTCCAACCGCGACAACTCCGGCTCCTCCGACCACGCCACGCACGTATCGGGAACGATCGGTGGCAGTGGCCAGGCGAGCGGCGGCCAGTTCCGCGGCATGGCGCCCGGCGTGACCATCGAATCGTATGGCTTCGAACAGGAAGGCGGTCTGTCCATGGGCTTCCTCTACACAGACCCCGGCGACATCCAGCTCGACTACACCGAGGCCATCAACGTTTTCGGCGCCGACATCGCCAACAATTCCATTGGAACCAACACCGCACCCAACGGATTCCCCTGCGAGTGGGAGGGCAATTACAGCGTCACTTCCGCCATGATTGATACGATTGTGCGCGGCGGCTTCAGCAACGGCGAGCCGTTTCGCATCATCTGGGCCAACGGCAACGAACGCGGCTCAGGGGCCTGCGGATCGACCTACCACACCACCGCCCCTCCGGCCTGCGCGAAAAACCACATCACGGTAGGCGCGCTCAATTCCAACGATGATTCGATGACCGGGTTTTCCAGTTGGGGCCCCTGCGACGACGGCCGGATGAAGCCGGACGTTTCCGCCCCCGGATGCCAGAGCGATGGCGACGGAACTGTCACCTCCTGCTCCAACAGCAGCGACACCGCCTACACGGGCAAATGCGGCACGTCGATGGCCTCCCCCACCGTCACCGGGGTATCGGCCCTGCTCCTTCAAGATTATCGCGTCCAATTCCCCGGCGAACCGGACATGAGAAACTCAACGCTCAAAGCCCTATTGGCGCATACGTGTGTCGATCTTGGCAATGAAGGTCCGGACTATAAAACGGGATTCGGATCCGTCCGAATCCAGCCGGCGATCGACCTGATGCGCGCCGGCAATTTCCTCGAAGACCAGGTCAGCCAGGGCGAAGTCTTTTCGGCCCTGGTTGTGGTCAATCCCGGCGAATCGTTTCAGGTCACCCTGGCATGGGACGACCCCCCCGCCGCGGCCAATGTCATTCCCATCTTGGTCAACGATCTCGATCTTGTCGTGCTCGATCCGCAAGGCGTTCAGCAATTCCCCTGGACGCTCGACCCGAACAATCCTTCGGCCCCGGCGACAAGAAACCAGGCCGACCACGTCAACAACATCGAACAGGTCCGAGCCGCCTTCAGCACGCCGGGCACCTGGCAAATCCAGGTTCACGGCATCAACGTCCCCGAAGGCCCGCAGGCGTTTTCGCTGGCCGCTTCGCCGTTGCTGATCCAGTGTTCCACGATTGGCAACATGACGATGGACCGCGCGCAGTACATGTGCGATTCGGTGGCAACCCTGCGCGTGGTGGATTGCGATTTGAATACCAGTGACCAAACGGTGGAAACGGTGGAGGTCTCGATCACATCGGATTCGGAACCGAGCGGAGAGCTGGTGCTCCTGACCGAAACGGCTCCGGAAACTGCCACGTTTTCGGCCCCGATCGCCTTGGCGACCACCGACGCGCCGGGCGAGTTGCTGGTGCTTGACGGAGATCAAATCACCGTAACGTACGTGGACGCCGACGACGGAGTTGGGAACACGAATGTTCCAGTCAGCGCCATCGCAATTTCCGATTGCCAGGCGCCAATCATCTTCAACGTCACCGACTCGGCCGTCGGAGCCTTCACCGCCACGATCGGTTTCGGCACGGATGAGCCCACGACCGGGGTGGCGAGCTATGGGATCGTCTGCGGCCTGGAGGACGGTTCGGCGTCAAGCGGCGTGCCCGCCTCGACGCACTCCGTGCAACTTACGGGGCTCAGCGAGAACACGACCTATTTCTACTGGGTCAATGCCCAGGATCCGGCCGGCAACCCGGCCAGCGATGACAACGGCGGATTATGCTATTCTTTTGTCACCGATGACATTCCTGACTACTTCACCGAAGAGTTTGGATCGGACAACGATCTGGACTTCCAGACGATCACCTTCACGCCGAACGGCACCGGCGATTTCTACGCCGGCTGCTCGGAACCGGCCGATGCACTGCCCACGCCCACCGCCGGGGCGACGCCGGTGTCTCTAACCGACGATAGCTCGAGCGCAAGAGCGCTGACGGGCGGCCAAACAGTCTCACTCTACGGCGTCGCGTACAGCACCGCGCACGTAGGATCCAACGGATACGTCACCTTCACCACGGGCGATACGGACTTCAGCGAGACGCTGGCTGATCATTTTGACTTGCCGCGTATTTCCGGTCTGTTCGACGACTTGAACCCCGGAAACGGCGGAACGATTTACTGGCAGCAGCTTTCGGATCGCGCCGTGGTCACGTACCTCGACGTGCCGGAGTTCAGCAACACCGGAAGCAACACATTTCAAATCGAAATGTTTTTCGACGGGATGCTTCGAGTCACCTATTTGGCGATTTCCGCTTCCGACGGCATCGCCGGGTTGTCTGCGGGCCTCGGTATTCCCCCGGGGTTTGTCGAGCTGGACCTCTCCGCGTCCAACCAGTGCATCCCGCTCGAAGCGCCGCCAACGATTGTGCAGCAGCCGGTGGATGAGACGGTCTGCGAGAATGGTTCCGCCCTATTCAGTGTGGTGGCGGGCGGGACCGGGCCGCTATCGTATCAATGGTTCTTCAATGGCGTCGCGATCAGCGGCGCTACGTTTTCGATTCTCTCGGTTCCCAACGCCACGATCGTGGACGAGGGCGCCTACGCTGTGGAAATCGTCAACGGGTTCGGCGCTACGTTCAGCGATCCGGCGCTGCTGGATGTAATCCTCCCCATAGAGTGCGACGACACCAACGCCTGCACGGTGGACAGTTGTGCCGCAGCGGCGTGCGTCAACACGAACACGACGCCGGCCGACCAGTGCTGCAACCCCGACGACGGCGGGCTGATCGGGATCGACGACTTCAATGCTTGTACGACCGACGTCTGCCTGCCAAACGGGTCGGTGACCCACAACGACAACTTCAATCCCGCCACGCAATGCTGCAATACGCTAAACGGCGCGATTGAGCCCATCACCGATCTGAACGCTTGTACGGATGATCTCTGCAACGTGGACGGCAGCGTCAGTCACGACGACAACTTTGACGTAGCTACGCAGTGCTGCGATCCGAGTACGGGCGCCGTCCTGTTGATCGACGATGCCGACGCGTGCACCCAGGACGCGTGCGACTCCGCCACGGGCATCGTCACCAACTCCGTTCAAACGCCCCTGGGGGCTGATTTGGGGTCCAAGAGCATTTCCGCGACGCCGGCGGCGTGTGCCGATCAGGTGGCGATTCGGGTGACGTCGGACGACTTCCCATGTCTGTCCCTCTACGTCGCCGCAGACGGTACGCTGTCCGCCACGCCTGTGTTTCAGACACCGGGCGTGTGGGGGACGGTGGTCTTGCGCGGGGAAGAAATCGTCCCTGAGTCGTCCTACTTGTTGCAATCGGAGACCATGGGCGGCGTTCTTTCAGCTGCAACACCGGTGACGACCTGGAACTGGGGCGATCTCGACAACGACGGGATTGTGAACTTCCAGGATATTCTGTTTATCGTACTTGTGTTCCAGGGCAACCTAACCCACGCCACGCTTGAAGCGGCGGATCTCGAGCCATGTACCCCTAATCAAACTGTCAATCTGGCTGACATTCAGCGAGGCGTCGGAGCGTTTCAGCAGATGCCCTATTCTGCCGTCTGCCCGATCCCGTGCCCCTAGTGTCGCGTCACTCGAAAATATGCGGGTTCGCACGGCCGCGCGGGCTAAGGCCCGCGGCTTCGGGGGAAGAATGAGTACCCGCAGATTCAAGCGCGACCATGCACTACGACCCCCGGCACGCCGGCCAACGGCTAACGAAGTGCTTCTCAACATGGACGTCGTCGGAGCAAGGCTTCGGCGACGCCATTTCTTCGCCCAGAGCGGCTGCATCTTTCGTGTAGCGGTTGTCGGGCAAGCTCGCACGGCCGCTTCGCTCCACCCGTAGCTACGCCCCCCCGGCCTTTGCTGGGCCGCCTTCCACCTCGTGGGGCACCCGGCGAGCGGGCGAGCCGATCCCGGGACCGGGCATTGGCGGGCAAGGATCATTTGGGCTAGGATGGCGCGCGCTTGCGGTCCGAAAATTGCCTGATCGTGAGGGCATGCGGATCGACAATTGAACCAATCCAGAAGCGACAGGAGCGATCGATGGCGGTTTTCAAAGCGGATCAGTATCGCAATATTGCCCTCGTAGGACACAGTGGCAGCGGCAAGACATCTCTTGCGGAGGCGTTGCTGCATAAAGCTGGCGTAACCAGCCGACTGGGAAGCGTTGCGACGCAATCCTCGATACTGGACGTGCTCGACGACGAGAAGGAGCGCGGTTCGTCGCTGGACTCCGCCGTTTGCTCACTAGAGCACGGCGGCGTACACGCCAACATCATCGACGCGCCGGGCGTCGCGGCCTTTACCGGGATTTCGACGGCCTCCCTCATCGCGGCGGATTGCGCAGTGATTGCCATTTCTGCCGCCTCCGGCATACAAGTCAACACGCGCAAAATGTTCAAACGTGCTAAAGACCACGGGCTAGGCATCTGGTTCGTGATTACCCATATCGATTCGCCCAATATCGACTTGCCCGCCGTCGTGGCGTCGATTCAAGAATCGTTTGGGCCGCAAGCAGTACCCATGAACCTGCCTTGCGGCGGCGGCTCGGCCGTGGTGGACTGCCTGCAACACGATTCGGGTGAATCGGACTTCGCTAGCGTGGCCGAGGCGCACACGACCGCCTTGGAAGCGATTGTCAGCGTCGATGATGAACTCATGGAACAGTATCTCGGCGGCGAGCTTTCTGCCGACACGGTTCGTGCGGCGGCGGCCAGCGCCGTGGCCGCGGGCGTCTTCATGCCGATCCTCTTCGCGAACACGCTCGGCGACGTGGGCATCGCGGAGTTTCTCGACGCGCTGGTGACCTGCTGCCCAAGCCCTCTTGCGGGAAAGAAACGCGTCTTGGTCGATGGGGACAAGGAAACGGAGCTATTACCGGACGAATCCGCTCCATTTGTGGGGCAGGTTTTTAAGATCAGCTCAGACCCCAAGAGCAACATCAAGTACGTTGGCGTCCGCGTTTTTTCTGGGAAACTGACTCCCGACCACAACATCAAGAGCGCCAGCCACCCGAAAGGCGTTCGGCCCGGCCACATTCACCGCATGCTCGGTTCGACACATTCGGAGATCGAAGCGGGCGTGGCAGGCGACATCATCGCGCTCGCCAAGCTGGAGTTCCATATTGGCGAGGTGCTCTACATGGAATCCGTCGGGACCATCGCCCTGCCCAAGATTCCGGACCCCATGTTCGCTCTGGCGATGGAATCCACAACCCGCGGAGACGAAGACAAGATTGGGTCGGCTTTGCGCAAGTTCATGGAAGAGGACCCCTGTTTTGTCGTGGAACATCGCGCGGGCGGTGAACTCGTAGCGCGGGGCATGGGCGAGATGCAATTGCGCACCTACTTCGCCCGCATGGCCAAGCACTACAAGCTGGAAGTTACGACCAAGGCTCCGAAAATTCCATATCGCGAAACGATCACGGCGAGCGCCAAGGACATTGAATACACGCACAAGAAGCAATCTGGTGGCTCCGGTGAATTCGGCCGCGTGATTATCAACATGCTTCCGGCCGAGCGGGGCGAGGGGTACGAGTTTATCGACAAGATCTTCGGCGGCTCCATCGACCAATCCTATCGCCCCAGCGTAGACAAGGGCTGCCGCGCTGAAATGGAGCACGGCGTGCTTGCCGGATACCCCATTGTCGATGTCAAGGTCGAGTTGATTGATGGAAAAACGCACCCGGTCGATAGCAAAGACGTGGCTTTTCAAAAGGCCGGCCGAGGCGCGTTTCGTGACGCATTCATGAAATCCAAACCGATCTTGCTCGAGCCTATCGTCAACGTGGAGGTCACCTGCCCGGCGGATCATGTCGGCGACATTACAGGCGATCTGGCATCGCGGCGCGGGCGGCCTCAAGGCCAAGACATCCTCCCCGGCAACATGGCGATGATTCACGCCGCCGTACCCCTTGCGGAGCTTTCCGACTACAGCTCTCGGCTTTCCAGCATTACGGGCGGCCAGGGCAGCTTCTCCATGGAGCTTTCACACTACGAAAACGTTCCGAGCAACATCCAGCAGCAGATAAGAGACGCCTTCAAGAAGGAACATGACGCGGCGTCAAGCTGACGCGGAAATGGCACGCCTGGTCGATTGTTCCGTGCCGACTCTATTGACGTTGCTTGAACGAAGCGTTTTCGGGAATCAGCCAGGGGCAATTCAACGCCCTGGATGCCCGTTCAATCCCCAGGAAGCCACGGCGGCGGCAAGACGATGGCTTGCCCGACCGCCGGGAGTTCAACGGACGCGTAGACGCCCTGATCCCACATCACCCACCGATAGCCGGAATCTTCCAGCGGCTTTTCAAACTGGAAGTACACCGTGTCCGGCCTTCCGTCGGGCGTGACGGTGGCCACGGTGATCGTGAGCCCGGTCAGTTTGATGCGCCGGCCGGCCTCGAACGGATCGTCCGGAGACCAGAACAACCGGTCGAACAGCGGCATGGCATTGCGCAACCCGGCAATCCCTGGCACGACCGCGGGGTTCGCTCCCGGCGGCAGCAGGAATCCTCCTTGCGGGCGAATCGCAAGAGTTTTATCGTCGATTCGCGAGATGGTTTCCCGACCGATCGAGGCTCCCAACACCATGGTGCGACGGGGGACAGGTTTTTCATTCAGCGCCTGGTACGTGGAGGCGAACATCGTGAGAAAGCCGGCCGGCGCGGACAAGATAAAGACCTCATCGTCTTCGACGTCGGCGTCGTGCGGCAGGCTGGCCGACGCACGACTGATGAGCGACCCAAAGACCTTGACCCCGTAGGCATTAGGCCAGAAGAGCAAGGGCGCGATCAACAGATGCACGCCAACAAACGGCCAACAGCAACAGCCATTACCGAAGCGCGACCATCGCCGGGATTGAGCGTGCTCCGGCGCCGCCCGCCACGAACCCAGGAATAACCCCAGGAATCCCATGCCCCCAATGCCGGCTATGATGAGCAGGCGATCCGAAGAAAATGTGGCGCAAATCGGCAGCATGGCCAACAGCATTCCCGCCAGCCAGAATCTGGCGCGAGCGTCCCGCATCAGCCACGGCTTGAGCAGAACGAGCAGCAGCCCGGAAAAGACGATCGCGATCAAGCGGAATACCGTCGTGGCATCGCGTGAGAGCATCAACGATAGATCGGACGGCGGAAATGAAAACTGCCCCCATAGCAGCAAGGGCAGGCGGTTCATAACGGCGATGAGAAAACGAAGCGGGCTCCGCGCCGGATCAATGTAGACGTCCGACCCGTAGGCTCCGTACCCGGCCTGGTGATAGAGTACCCACCACACAACGCCGACCACAACGCACGGCAAAATAGATATCATCCGCTGCCGCAGACGCCCGGGATCAAGAAAAACCGCATAGGCGAGCAAGAAGGCGGCCGTCCCAACGCCCGCTTCCGCCGACAAGACGCTCGCCGCAAGCAGCAGCGGCGCGGCGATCACGCCCCATCGAAAGCCGCACTGTCGCCACCGGTGGTAGCATATCAGGCACAGCGCGCCGAACAGCGCGGCCACTACGCTGTTGCGGTTGGCCAGCCAGCAGACGGGCATCGCATGCCCGTCATCGATGGCAAACATCAGCGCGGCCAAGCCGGCCGATACGCGTGAGCCCTGAATCTGACGGAAGAGGAAGGCCACCGCCACCACAAGAGCTCCGTACCACATCAAGGATTGGAGATGCATCAGCGCGGCACTGTTCGGCCAGAGCTTGTAATCGACCCAGTGCGTCATGGCCGTAATCGGCCTGAAGAACGACAAGCGAAGGTGGTCCGGTGCCCACCACGGCATTCGACCTTCGTCTATTAGGCGCCGGTTTTCACCCTCCCGCCCGGAGACGAACGCGAACATGTTCAAGACCGGATCCTCCACGGAAGGAAACTGCTCGAGCTCAATGAACCCCGCGCGGTGGAACAGATCATCGGTCTGCCACCCCAGCCACAGCGAGGGTAAGCCCAAGATCATACCCATCAGAGCAACATGCCCGATGAACCACCGGCGCTGAAACCACCGCTCGAGCCAGCCAATCAGTTTCTCAATCCGATGGGGCATGGGCTCTTCCTGGCAGATGGGCCTTGCCTAAATCAGTCGAACCAAGACGCTCTTGGAATGATCCCGATCCGCGGCGAAGTCGACCGGCAGCGGCGGCGTTTGTGTCTCCTCGATGTTCTTGCCGCCAATGCCCTTTCGGACCAACTCCTTCAATCGCGCAGCGGCAATCTGCCGATTGTTCGTGCATACCAGGATCGTCGCCCCCGGCGCGGCGATCTCCATGCAACCCGCAAGCAACGTGGGAATGTCCCGCACGAACGAAAACGATTGCCCCCGCTTTTGGCCATGAGCGAAGGTCGGCGCGTCGATCACAATCACATCAAACTGCTTTTCCTGACGCCGCGCCCGTTTGATGTAGTCCGCAGCGTCCGATCGTACAAACACATGATCGCAAGCGTCCAGATGGTTGACGGCGAAGTTTTCCTTGCCCCACTCAAGATGCTTGGCGGAAAGATCGACGCTGACCGTTTCCTTCGCTCCGCCTGCCGCCGCCGCCAGCGAGAATCCGCACGTATACGAGAACAAGTTGAGCATACGCTTCCCCTTCGCCAACGTCCGCACGCGCGAACGATTCTCCCGTTGGTCCAGGAATAAGCCCGCCGTCGCGCCCTCGTCGAAACGCACAATGTAGCGCAGACCCCGTTCCATGGTGCGTGCATCCGAAGTGGGCGGCGGCTCGAACGAAGCGGGCCGGGGCGCCGCAGCGCCGGCTTGGCGCGGCTTCTTTTTGCGCTGAGTGTCTTTGCCCGGCGTATCGTTGCGCCGCGTATCCTTGCGCGGCCGCTCAAACAGGGAAACATATTTGATCGGCAAAACCGATCGATACCACGCCACGATGCGCTCTACCTTTTTGCGATCCACGTTTGCCGGCTGCGTGATTTCCACGGCGAGCACCGAGCCGAACCGCTCGACGTTGAGCCCGACAATGCCCTCGGGCCGCCCGGTCAGCAGCCGGTAGCAGTCCGTGGCGTGGTCGTCCAGGCAGGTCAACCGCCGCACCAGCGCGCCGTGCATGGCCGGCGTCTCATCCAAACGTCCACGGGCGACCTCGGTAAAAGCGTAGGGACACTTGTTGGTGATCGCAACGTGCTTCAGATGAACAGGATGCTTGAAAGAAAGCTTGGATAGGTATAGGCACGTCTGCTGGGCGCGACTGGTCCCGGTTGAGCGATCATGAAGCGTATC
Source organism: uncultured Phycisphaeraceae bacterium (assembly GCA_964651325.1). Lineage (GTDB taxonomy): Bacteria > Planctomycetota > Phycisphaerae > UBA1845 > UBA1845 > JADFOB01. Next base: position 2,259 of record CAZYXP010000066.1, on the reverse strand, counting down.
GCCGAGCAAGCGCAGTTTGGATCCGCGAAGCTGGGCTCGAAGCGCGTGGGTGGTCGCCACGTTGGTGGTACACCGGACACAACAGCGTTTGAGCCCTTTGGAAACGGGCACTACCGCCGTTTCCACTCCGTCCGGCCTTCTTACAGGCTCAGGAGCAGGATCTACTTTGCGAGCGCCGCGTTGCGGCTTACCAGTAAACCGCCGCGGGGGTGGCTCACGAGTCGCGCGCGTCGACCGTAAGACCATCCGCCCTTTGGGGACACTGCCCAAGACCACGGCCACGAACTCTTGCCGCATTTTGCCCGTACGAAGGTCCGCACGAAGTTTTTTCAAGACTTCGGGGTCCCGCGCCAGCAAGAGAATACCGGATTCATACCGGCTCAGGCGATTCACGGGGTGCAGCTTGGTCTTCGCGCCGAGCGATTTGGCAACCTGTTCCGCGAGCCCCTCACCGCGTCGCCCAGGCATGGCCCCCGCGTCAATTCCGGGCGGCTTGACCACGGCAACCAGGTACTCATCGTCGAACAGCGTCGGAAGCAGTTTCTCTTTGATCTTGTTTCGGGCCATGATGATTCGGGTGGCTTGGGCAGGCTACGGTGCGACAGGTGGCGGACCGGATCGCCCCACCGAATCGAACTACTTGCGAACCTGTGGGTTTCTTCCTAGCTAGGTTTTCGGTTGAATGACAGGGCCGTACGATCCTTTACGACGCCGGGAAACCGCAACAGGCGATTGTGCATGGCCACATAGAAGCCCGGCTCGACAATTCGGCACGCGAAAAGGGCTTCAGTCACGTTTTGCAACGCGTCGGAATTGCGAAATTCATAAGGCCTCATCGCACCGGTCATGACAACTGGAATCGACGGTTTCGGAATCTCGCGGAATAGCATCTCACCCGTGTGCTCCATCGTATCGGTTCCGTGGATCAGAATGGCCGCGTCCACTTCAGCGCTAGCCGCGCGTATGGCCAGCAGGATCATGCCGCGATCCTCTTCCGTCAAATCCAGCGAATCCTTCTCCAGCAAATGTTGGTACTGAATCGTCAGATCCGGCAGCCGCAACCCGATCAGGATACTTTCGGCGATCGGACTTTCCGGACGTAGGGATCCGTCAACCTCGTTGTAGATTTTCGCGATCGTGCCTCCGGTTGTAATGATTCGAATGTTCAACGCTGATTATCCGGACCCCACACCCTGCAATTCATAGAACAAACCCGGGGAAGCGCCGATTGCCAACCGGCCTTCCCTCAGATCGATGAGGATCATACCGTCCGCGCGGATTTGCCACAATTCCGCTGTAGCACAGCGGCCCTCCGCTGTGTCTGCCCCCCCAGCCGAGGGCAGCTGGACTACCTTGTGCTCCTCACGACCCCCCAGCCGGGGGCGGCCGGGCTACATTGCGTCTGCACGACCCGCCCGGCCGAGGGCGACCAGGCTACAGCGGCCAGGCTACAGACGGGGCCTCATCACGCCCATACCGCTACGATGTGGAATCAGCGACCGCGTCCCGCTATGATTGTCTAGAAATGGACGCCAGGGAGCCGCTTAGGCCCCTTGGGGTTCCGCCCACCTATGCGGGCGCCGGGTTTAGAGAAAAAGATGCAAAAGAAATTGTACAATAATAGAGGTGCGTAGCCGATCGGAAGACGGGTACTCCGTGAATCCGGTTTCGCCTGACCGGGAATAGGGCAGACTAGCATGACATCGCCAAAGAACGAACCATACGACTTCGAGGCCCTGCGTGGCTCATTTCCGATTACCAAGAACTACAACTTCATGAACCATGCGGCCGCGTCCCCGCTGAGCAAGCCGGCTGCGGACGCCGCCCGAGCGTATCTGGACCACGCCGAGGCATCCTCATACGTCGGCGGCGGATTCTTCAAGCGGGTTGAGCGCGTGCGGGCCTTGGCCGCCTCCCTAATCGGCGCGAATCCGGATGAGATCGCCTTCACCAAGGGAACGAGCGAGGGGCTGTCCTTGGTCGCCAATGGCCTGACGTGGCAGAGCGGGGACAACGTCGTTATCGCCAATACGGAATTTCCCGCCAATGTCTATCCTTGGCAGGCGCTGCGCCCGCAAGGCATCGAAGTCCGCATGGTGCTGGAACAGGACGGGCGGATTCCTCTGGATCGGGTGATCGAATCCATCGATAGCCGAACGCGCGTGGTTTCCATTTCCTCTGTTCAATACGCCAGCGGATTTCGCACCGACCTGGCCACGCTGGGCGAGCATTGCCAGAGCAAAGGCGTGTTTCTGTGTG
>CAZYXP010000065.1:4869-16866 GCA_964651325.1 uncultured Phycisphaeraceae bacterium | reverse complement strand
TCGTCCTGCTGGATTCGGGTCAGCCAGGGGATGGCCGGTGGGCAATACGGCATGATGTTCCTGCCGCGCGTCGGCCAGGAGGTCATCGTCGATTTTCTGGAAGGCAATCCGGATCAGCCGATCATCACCGGCCGTGTCTACAACGCCGACCAGATGCCGCCCTACGAGCTGCCCAAGGAAAAGACCAAGAGCGTCATCAAGACGAACACCAGCAAGGGCGGCGGCGGCACGAACGAGGTCCGCTTCGAAGATTTGAAAGACAAAGAGCAAATCCTGATCTATTCCCAGAAGGATTTGCACCTTCGCACGAACGCCAACCGGGTCGAGAACGTCGGCTACGAGCATCACCTCACGGTCGAAAAGGCCAAGTTCGAGCTGGTCAAGAAGAACAAACACGTCGAAGTGCTGGGCGATCTCAATGAAAAGCTCGGCGGCGATCTGTCGCTCGACGTCGGGGGGATGTCATCGATCCAGATCGGTGGTACGCATTCGACGAGCGTGGGCAGTGATGTGGTCGACAAGTACGGCGCCAACCACAAGCACACCGTGGCGGCGACGTATGCGCTGAAGGCCGCGTCGGCCAAGATCGAGGCCAGCGCGGGTATTGAGCTGAAGTGCGGCGGAAGCAGCATCATCCTAACGCCCGGGGCAATCTTCATCACGGGTCCGTTGGTCAACATCAACTCCGGCAGCGGTCCGCCCGTTGGGCCGGTGACCGCCCAGGCGACCTCGCCCGCCGAGGTCGAGCCGCCGATCGACGCCGACAGCGCGGTGCCGGGCAAAGACACCAGCTACACCGGGGATGCGCAAGCGGCGGTCGCCGAGGGTGCCGCGCCGGTGGCCGGCCATGAATTCGCATCGACCGAAACCGTCGAGCCGACGACATCCTGGATCGAGATTGAACTTAAAGACAGTTTTGGCGACCCCATTGCCAGCGAGCGGTTCGAAATCACAACCAGCGACGGAACGGTCAAGCAAGGTACGACCGATTCCAACGGCAAAGCCAAAGTGAGCGGCATTGTTCCCGGAGAGTGCCAAATCAAGTTCATCAACCTTGATGCCGAGGCCGTTGACAAGACCAGTTAGCCCCAGCCACCGAGCGGAAGAATCGGGAGGATTTCCATATGGGAACGGAATACATCGTAAAGTCAGGCGATTGGCTGTCGAAGATCGCTCAGGATCACGGTTACGAGACGTGGCAAGAGATCTATTACCACGAAGACAACGACGCGTTTCGCGAGCTACGTCCCAACCCGGATCTGATTTTCCCTGGGGATCGGTTGATCCTCCCCGAGCGAGAGGCCCCCGCACCGCCTCCTCCGGTCGTACCGCCGACGCCCGAGCCGGTCCCGGAGGACTTCAAGACGGTTATCGCCAAGGATGGCGACACGTTGTGTGGCATTGCCGTGGCCAACGGGTTCCGAAATTGCAAGAAGCTACGCGATGCCAATCCGGCCATTGCCAATCGCCAGGTAAAACCGGGAGACGAGGTCAAGGTGCCACCGGTGACGCCCAACACCGATTCGGGAGAAACCGAGAAGACTCACGAATTCGTCCGCGTTGGCGAACCGCCCAAACGCCTTTGGTTTATCAAGGACAACAATCAGCCGGATCCCAAGAGCGCGGTAGCGGATGAGCAAGAGAAACTGAAGGTGAGCAATTTTGTTCCGACGCGCCAGGGCGCAGGGAAGACGAACGGCGATTGGCGTGACCATACTTTCTTCGGTCACGACGCCGATGCCAGCGCAGACCCGGATCACTTCAAGATTCAGGTCTGGGACGATCACGCGCGAAAAGCCGGCGAAACCGAGCTTAAGATCACGATCCAAACGCAGAAGCCGAAGTTAAACACCACCGCACAGATTGAGTCGTGGGAGGACATGACCGAAACAGGCACCAAGCTGGTAGACGTGGTTTGCAAGCAGGTGGCCGCGGACTCGCCGTGGTATCGATCTCACTACTTACGGTTGGTAATTGACACGCAGGATCAGACCGCCAAGCGTCCCTACGGCCGTACCAGCCCGACAGCGGACGCCGGTACGGACGTGTCCAAGCAGACCCTCGTCGTGCCCAGCACGACGGACAAGCGGATCGAGATTCTGGACTTGAGAGTCCTCGGCGACAAGGAGGCGCGTGATTGTGGCGCGACGACCGCTGCCGCAAAATGCCGGGCGCGCACCATCGGGAACGTCGGCAAGAGCGAAAAAGCGTTGAAGATCAAGGTGGTGAGGGTCGGAGGAGCCGCCGGATCCGGAGTCTCCAATGCGCAAGCCGATACGATGATTTTCACGAACTATCGGCTCACGCTGGCCCAGTCGGACGTTGGGGTGAAGCTCGTCGGCAACCAGGTTCTAGACGTTCCGCTGCCCAACAACATGATTGCCGTTTCTGATTTTGACGGTGTGAAAGCGTCAGGCGGCGGATCCATGAATGCCACGGTGAATCTGGGCGCGACCAATGTGACGGGGACCATCACCACCTCGCGCAAGGACACGCCGGTGCAAACCGCTCGGAAGCTCGCCAACGCGCTGCGTGCCAAAGGGATTACGTGTACGGTGCTCAAGAACCCGCCCGTGATCAGTTCAAGCAACAACTTCGGCTCCTGTGATATTCTGTGTTTCAAGGCTGATGCCACACCGGCACGGATCATTGCAGCCAGTTCGACCGACTCGACCCAGAAGCTGGCCCACACCGGAACCTTCAACAACGCCAGCGTGCGCGATCCCAGAGATCAGTATGGCATCGCCAAGTCCACAGACGCTCAGATCGTGGGCAGCATGGACTATCGCGCCGTGTGCAAAAACTACAACACGGGCACGGACCATCTGTGCGTCATGTTGGTCAACGGCTTCACCCGGGCATCGCTGCTGGGCAAAGCGCTGCTGCCCTATCGCGATGTCAAAGCTCGAATCCGCCCGGTTCGGTCGCACTCGATGTGTGTTTTTCTGGACCAAGGCGGGGCCGCAGCGCGAACCGTACTGACACACGAAGCCGGGCATGTGCTCTTGGACGCTTTTCATACGACAGGTTCGGACGCCAACGAAACGGACATGGATGGTGCGACGTATGACAACAATGTCAATCTGTCCTATTCAGAGTGGATGTCGGCGTTTAACCGCGAGCCGAATTTTATCCATAAACGCATGTCGGACGATCCTCTGACAGTCAAGTTCGCCGTCGTCAAGAAGAACGTTAACAATTTGCAAGCCGTCGCCGAGACGTTGGGCGGGGCCAAGCCGTCTCCCGTCAAGCGGTTTCGTTCGCTTTCTTCATTCGTCCTTGAGAACCTGAGGACGCTCGAACCCGCGCCCGGGTCAAACCTTTAGGAGCCAAAGCGGATCATGTTACCCAAACCGCCCCATGGATACCTCGAATCATCAAAAGCCAAGGATCTCTTGGACCGTTTTGTCAACGGCGGAGAATACGAGGGGTTGACTGGCCTGCCCAAGGGAGTCGATCCCAAACAGGCTGCCGATTTTGTCCGCAGCGTCTTGCAGAATTCGCCGGGATCGTTGAAGGAGGGACAGCTCGTGCGATGTGGCGAGTTAGCCCGCTTCCATTGCCTTGGATCCGCGATCGGCGATATGGCGAACCATCTGGATCGCGACGAAAAGGAAAACGTCCATTTTGCGCGCTCGATGGCGGCGATCGCCGTCATGGCCGATCTGGGCGACGACGCCTTGCAAGATACGGCGACCAAGTATTATGGGCATCTGCTCGGCCATCGTTTGGCCGACCAATTCTACGAACGCTTGATCGATCTGTTTTTTCATCTGCCCGAGTCGGCGGACCCCAAGGTGCTTACCCAACCGATCAAAGCGGCGATGGAGAAAGCAAAGCCCGATATTGAATCCGACCAAGACGCCGCCGTTTCCTACTATCAGCATCAGGACTGGCTCAACGATCGTGTGCCGACCGTCTTGAAAGCCAGGGAAACCAAGCAGAAGATCGTAAAGTACGGCAAGGGTCGCCGCCAACGCGGCGAGTTGATTCGACTCTACCTGTGTTACGCGCGCAGCGCCTACGTTGATTTGTCTACCTGGGCGATGATGATGCTGCAACGCGATTGCAAAGAAGCCAATCCACCGGAACTGGGCGAAGCCTTTGTTCGAGGCTTCGACCTGATCGTGGCGGAAGCAAGCCGCAAGGGAGCGCTTTCGGGCGGCGATCGAGACGATCTCAAGACCTATGTGACGGGCTGTGCCAGAGGCGTTGAGTTCTACCAAGAGCGTCTCAATGAGGAGCAAGCCAAGTTTGCTTCCAAGCACCAGAACCAGGACCAGTACAACGTCTTGTGGTGGGAACCGGAGTCATCCGAGTAGCCCAAGACTATCGGTAGCCGTGTTGCGAAGACAAGGGAGCAAGGCCCATGCCGCCAGCAGCTAGAATCACTGACATGCACACCTGCCCGATGGTTAACCCGGGACCGGTGCCACACGTGGGCGGGCCGATCTTGCCACCCTGTGAACCGACCGTTCTGATCGGGTTCTTACCGGCCGCGCGTGTCGGTGACATGGCCACGTGCGTCGGGCCGCCGGATACGATCGTCAAGGGATCGCCAACAGTACTCATCGGGTACATGATGGCCGCCCGCATAGGCGACAGCACCGCCCACGGCGGCGTCATCGTGCTCGGCTGCCCCACCGTCATGATCGGCGATTCCGGCGGCGGTGGCGGAGGTGGGGGTGGAGGAGGCGGTGGAGCTGGTGGCGGTGGCGGCGGGGCCGAGGAGGCCGCCAAGAAAAAAGATGCCAGCGAATCGAATTCGAAGCCCGCTTCTTCGAGCATTGTAGCAGCCCAAAACGAGGCGGCCGCGGCATCCGGCGCATCTTTCTGCGAAGTGTGTGAGCCGCCCGGCAGTTCTTCCGGGAATACCGCGGCCAACCTTTCCGGTGGCTCGCTCGACGAAGAAGAGGAAGAGGAACTGCAGATGTGACCCGCTGCGCCAGACTTGGCGCACGCGGTTGGGGGCTTTGACCACGGGTACGCTAAGGCAACACCTTGTGCAGGCTCCCAGATGATGTTGGGGATTGGTCGACTGTTTGCATGCGACGCGCGAACGGCGTTTGCCTGAGGTGACTGAGCTATGTTTGTGATGCGTAAAGCCCAACTGGATTCGCTTGGCCAAACAGCCGGCGAACGATTTGAGGATCGAATGGTGCTCCATCTACGCAATCGATTCGAACAGGAGTGTCGCGAGCTGGGGGAAGAGGCCGTGCGCGATCGGATTCGCGATGGCATCAAGCGGGCGGCCCGATATGAAATCAGGGCGGAGCGCGATGTTTCACGGTTCATCCGATTCATGTTTGGGATCAGGCCGGACTTCGATACATCGAGGAAAACCAAGTGGGCCGGCCCGATTCTGAAGGATACGAACCTTGTGGCGGGCGAGCGTCTGTCCCGCATCAAGACCGTGGCCCGGGAACAGCGGGTGCGGAGGGGCGTTTGAAGGATTCTGAGTAACTGATGGCGAAGATTGTTCTTAAATCTCTAACGTGCCACGAGCAAGAAGACTTCACCGGCGACGACGATATTCAGATCTTCGTCAACAGCGGTTCCGTCTGGCGTGGGGCCATGGACACCGGGCAGACTCGCAATCTTGGAAATCTTGAGGTTGAGTTCAGTGGCAGCACGTCGATCAACTTGCTGGAGATGGATGTCGAAGGGGACGACAATCTCGGTTCTGTGACCGCAAGCGAAGCCAACGCCGGATCTGATCGGACGGCCCGCTTCACACAAGATGGCGCGAACTACAGCCTCGTCTATCGAGTGAATGCGTCTGAAGACGACGACGATTCGATGGACGACCCCTCGGATCCGGCGCCGGAGGATAGCGACGAGGCCGATCCGGTCGATGGTGATGATGGGCCGGAGGGCGGCGGGGCCCCCGATGACCCTGCCGAGCCATGTCCGATGGGAACGATTGATGTCTTCGTTCACGACGATGACGGTGAGGCTGTGGTCGGGGCGTCCGTCAGCGTGACTCCGGCTGGAAACAGCGGCGTCACCGGCGAAGACGGCCACTTCGATGCCGGGCAGGTCGAGGAAGGCACGTATACGGTGACGGCGCGGAAGGATGATTTCGTGCCGGATCCTGCGACGACGGAAGTCGTCGTCGCGGCAGGCGCCACTGCGCTGGCCGAGTTGCTGCTCAATGGCGGCGATGTGGCGGTGGCGATCGAGGCCGCTGACGTCGCTTGCCCCGGCCACAATCACGAAGTCAAGGCTACAGGAACCCCGGCGGGTGGAACCTACGAATGGACCGTGGAATCCGGGACCGCCCGCCTGACGAATGCGAGCGGCATCGCATCGACCGAAGGCGATACGTTGTTCTTGCGCGGCATCACGCCGGAGCAAGTTCGCCTGTCGGTGACGTACACGGCGCCCGCCGGCACGGCCAACTCCGACAAGACCATCACGATTCACGACATCAACTATCGGGTTCGCAATTTCGTCGCGGCGCGCGGCGGCTTCCAAGCGATTGAAAGCGCCGCGGCGGTTCAGATATGGAATATTCCGGGCAGCCCGGCGTTCTCGCTGGATCCGCGCGTGCGTATACAAGTCGATGCGTCGTGCCCCAGAAAAGCGGCCTGTGCGGGCAATCATCGCGTCGGCTGGCTTCAGGTCATGCGTACCGATGATCGAGAGATGAAGTATCCAACGACACGTGGTTGGGTGGTTTGCCCTATGCCGATCCGTGATGCCTGGCGAGACACCCTACGCCCGTTTTACGACGGCCCTTCGGTGCAAACGTTTGCCGGAGACGGAGACGAGCAAACCGCGCACCACGAGGACAGCCCTAGTTTTCCAGGGCCGCCCGGGGCGTCTTGGATTGACCCCCCTGCTGACCCGGCGGGGCAACTGGAAACGGTTACGTTGGCCAACCGTTTCACCGCGTGGCTGGTGGTTCAAAACATTGAGTGGGCCGCCGTGAGCGTGAGCGAGTCATTCACCTATCTCAAGAACGTGGCTTGGCGCTGCGCGCTGACGTCCACGATGGATCATACACGACCAGTCGGCAGCAGGGCGACGCCGCGCAGGCAGGTTACCGCGTTCGCCGACGGAGAAGGCCGCGGCTCGGGGACGCCTATCTTCACCGCGCCGATCTTCAATACCTCAGCGAATCTGAGAACAGATCCCCCATGATTGGTGGCTATTGAACCCAAGCGCGCCGCGGCAGCAGGATTGAGTCGTCCACTGAAAGCATTCGAGCATGATAACCGAAAACCTAAGCAGAGCCGACCTAGAATTCACGACGGGCGTCGAAACCGAGGTGGCCAAGTCCGGAGCGATTCTCGTTGGGGCTATCAAGGGCTATCAACAGAATGTGAAGCGGTTCGCCGAGGGGTCAACGACGAAACCGGTGGATTGGGAAGTCACCGGTGAAATCGAAACGGCGCGAAGCTTGAAGGGGCGCCCCCCCGCTGGACCGGTTTCTTTTGTTCGAGAAGAACGATCGTTCATGTTGCCTGCGTTGGAGTCCAAGCTTTATTGGGAGCACCAATACGGAAACCTGCTTGAAGCCGGTCAGGCCGTGGTGTTTCTTGCGGAAGGCGCAGAGCCGTCGGTGCTTCGGATCGTGCCGACTGGCCAGGGAGAGCACGACCTAGCTCGCTTGGTGTCCGACATCGTTCGTCTCAAGAGTCTTCCGAGTTCCAAGGAAAAATTCCAGGGTTGGACCGAGTACCTGGCTTCCGGAGAAACCAACGAAGGACGCAAGGTATCCTGGCGAGTCTTATGTTCGTCCGGTGTGAAGTGGGAGCGACTGAAGCCTCATTTTGCCAAGGAGCTTTCCAACGCCAGAGTGAGCGCCGAGTTACGTGCCTACGGATTCTCAATCCTGGCGTACCACATTGTCCATGATCGATGGCCCCGTGACTCCGAGGATGCGGTGGAATTCGTATGCGGTCTGTTTGAACGAGAGCCCGACGCGGGCCTGGCTCTCGCATATTTGAGCAATCTGGGCCTCATCGCCAACTTCTGTCACGATGATCGATACCGGGCGGAAAGGGAACCAATCCTCAGTCGCGTTCTGGAGTGCGTCAAGCAGCGCAAGAAACTCGCGATACGCGGCGGCCCATCGGTGGATTCTGAGGAAGAGGCCTATTACAAGGAGGTTCGGGCCGACATCCTCGCCGCTCCGGAACCGTTGGAATCTGATGACGAACCATAGTAGCGATTTTCCGTATCGATGCATGCGGACGGTTTATTCATGACTAGCGCGAAGAATGCCAAGAAGGATTTACGAGGCGTGCTCCATGCACGCGGCGCGGCGACGACGCCATGGTTTGCCGTGATCGACGCCGCCCAAGACGAGTCCGCGCCATTAAGGGCCAAGAACACCGGGCGGCGCACTCAGTCGCTCTATGCGGGCGATCAAGGCGCACAGTTGGATCACGTGGCGCCGCACTTGGTCTCGTTCGATCTGGACGATGCGTTTGCGGATTGGCTTCTGGCGCGTTGGGGCATGAATTACGGAATCCTGCTGCAATCAAATGCCTCATTTGACGACCTGCGAAAACATTTCCGGAAATTCCTGCTGGTCAAGAACGAGGCGGGCAAGAGATTCCGGTTTCGATTCTATGATCCGCGCGTGCTGCGTTCGTTCTTGCCGAATTGTACGTTGCAAGAGACGACCGAATTCTTCGGACCTGTGACGCGCTATTTTTCCGAGGGGCAAACGGGAAACGAACTCAATGAATTCAGCCTGGGGCGCAATGAGTTGACGGTACGAGAGCATGCCATCGAGAAACCCGATCCCCCTCAATCGAGGGGCGGTCCGCAGGCGCGCATGGCAAACCTGACGGTTGTCTTGGTCGACGCCCACAATAGCAAGCCGCTTGTCGGTGCCAGTGTGCAGGTGTCGGGTCCGACAACCAAGCAAGCGGTCAGCGGCGAAGGTGGCCTGATTCGGTTCAGCAAGATGGCCATCGGCGAATACGAAGTGTATGCAATTGACGGCCAGTATCGCTCAGGATCCGGCAAAGTTAGCGTGGGGCAAGGCCACACGAAAATACGCCTGGCGTGCCGGCAATTGGAAGGCGGTGTTCAAGCCTGAAGGGCGAAACGGATCACTGCGCCGACGCCGCCGCATCGGCGATGTGGCCTTCGACGAATGGCGCGACGAGAAAAACGCCCGAAGAACATGAGAATGATGAAAAAACGAGACAATTTGGTAGAATCGTAGGACATGTGTGAGAAAGCGGGATCGTAAGCCGATGCGCTGGCATCAGCCTCAAAACCATAAAGGAGACGTGCGATGGATTCCTTGGTCGAAGCCAAAGTCAAACATTTTCTGAAAGACAGGTTGAATTACCCCGCCACGGATTGCGGTGCGATCATGCACAACATCCGCAAGCTCGCTCGGGCGGGCGGCCACAAACTAGACGAGAAATTCGCCCGAGCCGGGCTCGGCGCCGGCGTGGAAGCCCGGCTGGCCTCTGAAATCGTCGATCGAGCCCTGGGCGGCGGCGGCGGCTCGGCCTCGTCGGAAGGCCACATGAAAATTGCGATAGACGAATGGGTGCGCAAGACTCCGGGTATGGGAACCTAGTGCTCCCTCGCAGATGATCTGATGGATGGCATGGGCAAGCGATAGCTTGCCCGTGCGTGTTGGTGTCTTCCAAGGACACGGGCAAGCTGCTGCTCCTTCATGGCCGCCCGTCCGCTCCACGCGTAGGCTGATCGGGTGGCACAGCGGCCCGCCGCCGTGTCTGGCGTACCTGTGCTTGGAGTAGCACGGCGGCCCTCCGCTGTGCTTGGGCCGACTATGTTTGGGCCGACACCCGGCCGAGGGCGGCCAGGCTACATTGCGAGCATCAACGATTCATTCGGCGGGCGTGTCCGGGCGACGGCCCACACTGCGACAGATAGAGCATGCCAAGTAACAGGATTTCGAAACATGACCGACGAAAATCAAGTTCCGGACATTGAGATTTCAGATTCAATCCCATCAGGGTTGAAGGTGACCACCGAGCATCCCTACCGCGTGCTCGTGGTGGCCGGCTTTGGCGGGACGTCGGAAAACGGCGCCGTCTCCGGTCCACTCGCCGACGGCGTCATCACAGTCAACGCGGATTCGTTCGACGAAGTCATGGCTTCCGCCCGCCCTGCTGTGAACTTCACGATGTCCGATCCGATCGCGCCGGGCAACGTCATGGTCGAGTTGGATCTTCAATTCGACTCTATTCGCGCGTTTGCGCCACGCGGCCTAGTCGAACAGATTCCGGCCACGAAATCGCTCATGTCCGTTCGCGAAAAAATCGCGGACCGACTCCGCGGCAAGGCAAGCTTTGCGGATATAGAAGGTGAGGTCACCCGTGCGGTGGCCGGCGGCCTTGATCTCGCATGGATTGCGGATTCACTATCCTGGTCCGCGGCCGCTGTGGACGACAATGCCGAGGAGGTCGACTCCATTCTAGGCGCGCTCGATTTGGGTGACGATGACGGTAGTGACGCTGCGACCGATGCCGCCCCCCCACCGCCGAAGTCAGGAATTGGCAAGCTGGTCACGGCCGCGGCGCAAAGCGGATCATTGATTCCGGCTGAAGAAGCCTCCGCGCTTCGGCGCACGCTTGCCGAAATCGACCGCCGCCTGTCGATCTGGCTGACAGCCATCTTGCACGCACCACCGGTCCAATCCATCGAATGTGCATGGCGATCGCTGGCTTTCCTGGTGACCAAGACGGAGTTCCGCAAGGGGATTCGCCTTTACTTGCTCCACGCGCCTCCCGGCGAACGCATGGATCGATTCCGCGAGAAGCTGATCGACCCGGTGTTCGACGAAGGCGCAGACGCCCCGGATTTGATCGTATTCGACGGGCAATTCTCCAACACGGCCTCGGATATTGAAGCGCTCGACGAGTTGGCTCAGCACGGCGCCAGCCTGCCCGCGGTGGTGCTCGCCGGGATTTCCGCCGGATTTTTCGGCGTAAAACATGCCTGGCAAATGTCGACGCTGGCCACGATTCCCAACATGTTTGATCAGTGGCAATTCGCCAAATGGAAGAGCTTGCGCCACGAGCGCTACGCCCGCTCCCTCGGCGTGGTGTTCGGCCGAGGCATGCTGCGGGCGCCCTACGGACGAGGCGCGGACGACGACTTGGCGTTTTGCTATCGAGAGGAAACCGTCGGCGAAAGGGACTTCGTGTGGGCCAGCGGCGCGTTCGCCGCGGCCGCGACGACGGTTCACAGCGTCGCCGAAACCGGCTGGCCGACGGCAATGGCAGGGATGCTGCATGGCCGCGTAGAGGGTTTCAAGACTGGAAAGGGCGGTAAGCGCGGCGATAAGGAATTCGGACCGACTGACACGCAACTCGCTCAACCCAAGATTGAGGAAATGGGCGCGGTTGGGGTATCGGCCACCGTGGGCGTTCGCGACCACGGAGACGCTCTGATTTGGAACGGCTTGACGGCCGCCCGCCCCGTTCAGATGGATCCGACCAGCCTGCTCGAAGTGAGCCTCCCCTATCAACTTTTTGCCACCCGGCTTTCCTCGCTTCTTTTCGAGCTCAAACCGCACCTCGCGGGGAAATCCGCGGAACAGGTCGCCAAGCTCGTAAAGACGCATGTTTGCGATTGGCTGGACTATGAGCCCGACGTAGATGCGGAAACGCTATCCGTACTGACACGACCGGCGGAGGACGTGCCCAACACGATGGAGCTTGCCGTCACGGTCACGCCACCGCCAACGATCCTGCCCAACGGTATTCCGGTCGTGATGGGATACCGGTTGAGTTGAGCATGTGGTTAGTATGACATCGCTAGGTTTGTTCCGATTCGCGGTTGGCGATGTCGAAAACGCCGTTGCCGGATTCGACAAATCGGCGATTCCGGGTTGCAATCGACGCTCGTAGCGCTGTCATATTAGAGCACCACAATGCCTTGGACCACTGCGGCCTCCACCTGAAAGGCTGCTCTATTGCCTCAGCCTGAAAGGCTGTTCTATTGCCTCAGCCTGAAAGGCTGCTCTATAGTAGCCGGTGGCAAGCGCAGCGC
>CAZYXP010000065.1:0-4769 GCA_964651325.1 uncultured Phycisphaeraceae bacterium | reverse complement strand
TCTATTGCCTCAGCCTGAAAGGCTGCTCTATAGTAGCCGGTGGCAAGCGCAGCGCCGCCACCGGTTGGCGACGTGCCAACATGGCGACCCTGAAAGGCGTCGTCTTGGACGGGGTTAGCGCCGCGGACCCGCGTCCAAACTACAGCCATGACACAATCCATCACGCCAAACGTGGCGAGCAGAAGCCGTCCCTTTCAGGGACGTCGTCTGGGGTGTGTTCCGTTCCGGTGGCGGCGTCCGCCATTGGCGGACTTGCCACCGGCTACTGTAGCGCAGGCTTTCAGCCTGTAACTTTGGCTTTCAGCCTGTAACTTTGGCCATCAGCGTGCAACTTTGGCCACCAGTTCCGTTCAACCTCCGTCAGCGATTCTCTCACCGACAAGTCTTCCTACGCCACCGAAAACCGCCGCGCCAGCAGCGCTCCTGGAATCAGGAACACCAGAACCATCAGTCCTGTGCCCAGGCCGCATGTGGCGCCGACCATCAATGCGTCAAGACCGACGATGCCCAGCACCAGCCATTTGACCGCGGTCTGAACGGATTTTGGCCGTGCGGCGTGAATCGTTTGCCACCCGAGTCTTGCGACCCAAGCTGCGGCCATGCCCACCAACGAAAGCCACCCCAGGCCGTACGCCGGCGACCACGGGATCAAGAAAATCGTGGCCGCCGCCGCGCCAATCATCCCGATCGAGCCCGCGATCAACGGATCGCGCTTGATCGATCCGGTCTCACGACGTGCGAAGAGGGTTAGCGAAGACACGTAGACAAATAGAATCACCACGGGCATGGTCACGCCAGTAACAAGCCCACCCACAGCGCTTATGCCCAGTGCCATGTTCGAGGCGCGGCACGCGCCCATGACGATTGGCGCCAATGGTGTGCGCCGCAAGACCAGGTCGTATAGCAAGATGGCGAGGATGCACATACCAGCGACCATAGCCGGTAGCGTCCCTACCGAAATCGCCGCGCCAAGACCTAACGCCAGCAGCAGGACACCAATCACCCCCGCGGTGGTGCGAGACAGGATTCCCGCGGAAATCGGTCGGTCCGGGCGGCTGATGGCGTCCGCCGGGGCATCGGCCACATCGTTAAGGGCGACTCCGCCGGCGTAGAGCGCCATGGAAGCGAAAATCAAGCGCACTACCACCCACCCGTGCAACTGCAAATCACCGCCCGCAATCAGGAATCCGGCCATCGAGTCCGCGCCGGCGGTGAGCACGTTGGCCGGACGCACCAGCGACAGAGCCAGCGTGATGCGCGAGCCCACTGCATCAGGACGTGCGGCCTCGGCCGGAAGCTCCTTACCGGCTTTGAACCCTGCGGACTTGCCGCGAGCCTTGTGTGACTTGGCGCGGGGCTTACTCATGATTCGAGCAGCCGCCCAACGTAGTTTCTCGCCTCGCGCCCCGCACTGTCGGGATCGTCGAGGTACGGGTAGAGCTCGACCGTAATCCATCCCGCATACTCCGTCTGCCGGATTGCGGCCAGCGTGTCGGAAAAATCGATCGCCCCGCGCCCCGGGATAAGATGCTCATGGACCCGATCGGCGGCAATATCTTCGAGGTGGTAGTGCCGCGTGAGATGGCTCAATCGGTGTACCGTGGCGGCGAGCGGCTCTGCCACGCAGTAAAAGTGGCCGATGTCGAAATTAAGGCCGAACGCCGGCGAATCCATCCGGTTGGCCAGCTCGAGAAACTCCGACGCGTTTTCGATCAATAGCTCCGGCTCCGGCTCGACAAGGAGCGCCACGCCTACTTCCTCGGCAACAGGAAGCACCTCTTCCAAGCCAGCCACAAACAGATCCAACGCCTGTTTTCGATCCATGTGCGGATCAAGCGGCCCGCCCGGTTCCGTGGTGATCGAGGGCGCGCCAAGCTTGGCCGCCATCCGAAGCGCGTCAATCGTGTGCTGCACGCGACGTCGCCGGTAGCCCTGATCAGGCTCAATCCAAGAAGGATGCCAGAAATCCTCGACGGCGTTCATCATGAACGCATTGATGTTTGAAATGACCAGCCCTAGGCGTTCCAGGGTTGCTTTGACCCGCGCGATGTCGTCGTCGGTCGTCGTTGCCGGCCAAAGATGCGGCACGTCGGCCATCAACTCGACCCCCGAATACCCCAGCGCGGCGATGCGCTCCATCGCCGTCTCGAGCGGTTGCCGCATATACGCGTTGGAACTGTAGGCTAGCCTCATCGACACGCAATCCACGTGAACTCATCGCCACGGGTGAACCGGCTAGCGCGCAAGCGATGATTTGACATAAGCAACCATTCGTTCCCATTGTTGAGGATAGGCTTGTTGGGTTACGCCAATCGGCGCCTTGAAGAAGCACGCCAAGTGCTTTAGCGGGCCGACCAACCCGTGCCGATGGGCATGCTCGGCAAACCGAACCAAATCGATGACCAAGGGGGCCGCGAGTACGGAATCGCTGCCCTGCCAGGTAAACTGCAAGCTCATCTTCGTGTTGAGAAACCCCTCAAAGTGAATGAAATCCCATGCGATCTTCCAATCGCCTAGCGACTCGAGATAATCAATCGAAACGGTTCGAGACCCCGAATCCCCATCCAAATCGGAAAGCAAACCATCCTTGCTACGAATCTTGGCGCGCTTGGTCTTCGGATCTTTGAGTACGAGCCCGTCTCGATTGCCAAGAAGGTTCTGCCCATACCAACTCCGTACGCTCAGATTGCGTGACAAGAACATCGGCGCGAGAAACGACTTCACAAGCGACTCGCCCGTCTTGCCGTCATTGCCCATAAATGGCAGGCCGAGCATGTGCGCCCGCTCTGCTATGGCTGGTATATTGATCCCGGTCGAGGGCGTGAAATTGATATACGGGCAACCGGCCTCGAGCGCGGCCAGGGCATAAATCGAGCTACTCGGTAGGACGCTGAAGTCGCGCTTCGTCAGCCGTTTCTCTAGCTGAGCATATGAGCGATGAGCCGCTACCCGCTTGCATTGCGGCTCCGCCGACGCCACGTGAACCACGACCACCGTTCGAAGTCGATTTCGCTTGCGGAACGAGCTGATGTCGGCCGACAGCCCTTCAATGGCTTCCGCCGGACTTTTTGCCTTTGGAGCGTCGGGCCGATCCGACATCGACAACGCCGACGGACAAGCGCCGCAGAGCGTTCCGGGCCGAATCCTTCTCTGGCCTGTGCGAAGATCCGATCGGCATTGTTCGATCAAATCAGCCGCAAACAGGCCCGACTGCCGATGTGACGCCTGCACGGCCTGATAAAGTGTCTCTTTTCTTATCTCGTGACCCCCGACGACGACATCGTCCGGACGGACGAGCCCGAGGGCCGAAAAGTCGGGTAATTCGCTTACCAGGCCGATCGGCGGCGCAAGATCTTTGCGCAGCGCCGCAAGACCGAGCGCGACCGCGCTGCCGATCCCGCCACAAGCGCCGATCATCCAAAGGCCGACGCGATCGCGTCCCTTTGCGTTGTTCTTGCTAACACCTGCCATGGACGCATCTTAGGTGATGCGATCGGATGTTACCAACACGGCTTGTTTCAGCTTGAGTCCTATTAGTGGCAAGACACTCTTGAACCCGATAAGATAGGGTGTTCGAGGCAACGAAACCGCATGTGAGGAGTATGGGGCCGATGAAGCAGAGACTGAAGACGCCGACACTCGGGCAGCCACGGCATGCCGCATTCACGATTATAGAGCTGTTGGCGGTCATTAGTATCATCGCCCTGCTCGCCGCGATCCTGGTGCCCGCGCTAAGCCGCGGACGATTGCAAGCGCAAGGGGCAGCGTGCCTATCCAATCTGCGCGAGCTGGCCCGCGGGCTGCAAGTTTACGCCGACGAGAATGACGGCGCTTTGGTTGCCAATCGCTTGTTTCGGAAGGGATCGGAAGAAGAAGACATCTACGACGTGGGCAACGGTCTGAAAGAGCGACCTCGATGGCTGGCCCTCATCGGTGTGGAAAACGGACTTTACGGATTCGATCGCCCGGATCGAAATGACTCGCGGCAGGACTACGATCACAAGGCCTACGCCTGTCCGACGGAGCCAATGTGGGTCGATGAACGAAACCACGGATACGGATACAACTATCAATTCCTTGGCAACGGAAGGCAGCTCGCCGACACCGGGCGTTACCGGAATTACCCGGTGCTTCAAAGCCAAGTCAAGAGCCCGAGCGGCACGCTCGTGATTGCCGACAGCATGGGGACCGCCGCCGGATTCGCCAAGGGCGCTCGGCAAGGATATTCCAACAATGGAACCGGCCTGACTGCGATGGGGAATCACGGCTATACGCTCGATCCGCCGCGGTTGACGAGCCGATCCGACCGTGGGCCGGGTGATAGCCTGGACGACCCGCGTACAGCGGTCGATCCGCGGCATGCGAAGAAGGCCAATGCTGTATTCTTCGATTCCCACGCCGAGAGCAAGACGCCCAAGGCCTTGGGTTATCGGTTGGCGGAGGGGGGTTGCTTCGCCCTCAGTGATGCGGGCGAATCCTGCCCCACTCAAGAGCAAGGAGGAGTGGGCTCGATGGGAAGTGGTGGGTCCGGGGCAACTTTGCAAGACCCCGAAGACGAGTCTGCCCAAGATCCGCCCAACAACCGTTTCTTTTCCGGCGATGGCCGCGATCGGGATCCGCCCAACGTATTCTGATGGGCTGCCGCATTGATGGGCCGGTCGTTGCCCAAACTCATCGTTGAGAGAATCGTGTACGGTCTGGGTCGGTCCATTGGTTTCGACGATTCCCCCGAGCCGCGGGGCACACGCCCGCGCGGCTCATGGGAGTCG
>CAZYXP010000064.1:0-17013 GCA_964651325.1 uncultured Phycisphaeraceae bacterium | reverse complement strand
TGATCGAAGCGGCCGATCTGGAAGAAATCGGTGCCGTTGCCGGCGTTGACGCCGACCGTGGCCGGCACGCCGCCGAATCCGCCGGAGCCGTTTGATGCATCGCCCGTGGTCCACTGCATCGATTGGTAGCTAAAGCAGACGTTGTTGCCGATGCCCATTATCGGGTTGGTTCCATCGGAAATCGCCACCTGGAAGGTGCTCCGCAGGTCGCCGTGCTCGTTGAAGTATCCGACGTCGTTCCACGTCACGATCAACGTCTCGTCGCCGCCGCTTGTGTCGCCGTCCATGAACCGCATGACGACATCGCCAATCTGATTGTTGGGATTGCCCGTGTCCACGTCACCCCAGAACGGCGCGACCATCGGGAAGTCGGCCACCGGGAAGCCCGTGGCGGTAAACGTCGAGAAGAAATTGCCAAACGACAGATTGCCGTTGTTGTTGATAAATGCCGAGCTGAACAGCGTTCCGTAGTGGTCGAACGAAAACGGCAACGCGACCGTAGCCGAGTCGTCGTCGTTGTGCTGGTCCGGCGGCGTTCCGGTACACTGTGCCGGCCCGGCGCCGGTGGCTCCGTCGCTGCAGAAATCTACGGGGACCTCGCTGCCATCCAGCGGGAACATCAACCCGCCGACCGCGGCGAGTGCGTTGGCCACGTCGCCACCCGCCCCACCGGCGTTGGCGATGTCGCATTCGTCCGGAATACCGTTGGGTTGGCAGTCGTTGCTCGTTTCGGAGGAGATGTCACATTCGTCGGGAATCGAATTCGCGTTGCAATCCTGGCTGATACCCTCGAGGATGTCCCGATCATCTGGGATGCCGTTAAAATTGCAGTCGTCTGGGCAGGTCACATCCTGCTGACTTGCAAACACTTGACCGCCGGAAGTCCGCGCGTCGCCGGCAGTGGACTCGAAGAATTCGACCCCCACCAGATGGTACACCGGACACCCAAAACCAGCCGCTGCTCCGCCGGATTGCCCGCCGTTGCAACCCATGACAGCCGTCAATTCAAACGCGAGCAGTTCACCGGTGGCCACTTCCGGAAAATCCAACCCCTCGGCGGAGTTAATCGGAAGATCTACCACCAGCTCAATCCGGCCGCCCTCGGTCGGAATCGTTCCCACATTGTCAATGCGAACCCATCGAGTACTGCCGTACGTTTCTACATCCTGGCCATTGCGCAAACGCCGACCGTCGACCGTGAGGACAAAACACTCAAGAAGATCGGGATCCGTTACGTCGAGAAACAGACGCATGGTCACGTCGTTGGGTGTATCGTAGATTTCCGGAATGGCCACGCGATAAGCAATGGCGACGCTGCCGTCCACGCCAATATCGAACGCGGGCTCTGTGACCTCGACCATGACGATCGGAAGGGAGCCTTGCGCCGTGGCGGACGTGGCGAAGAAATCGTCCACGAAGACAGTGAAGAAGTCGTCGCCGGCCGCGCCTTGGGCTCCCTGGCTACCGGACGACCCCGGTGCGCCCGCCGGCCCAGCCGGACCCGCCGGTCCTGCCGCACCATCCGCGACGGCCGCGCCTGCTGCGCCCGTCGGTCCCTGCGGACCCGCCGGTCCCGCAGGACCGTCGGCGCCGTCAGCACCGGTCGCACCAGCTTCTCCGTCCGCGCCAGCCTCACCCGCCGGTCCCGCTTGGCCCGGCAAGCCGCGAGGCCCTTCGATGTCTGTCAAGGGCGCGTTTGCGGCGCCATCGCCCCCGCCGTTTTGATCCGAAAGCAAGACCCCCGCGGCCAGACCGCCTGTAAGCAGTAGATCGCGTCCGTAATCCTGCAGCCCCAGGAAGCCGCCGCCGCAGCCCATTGGGGCGATGATCAGTCCGCCGATGATTGCAGCGGCCCCCAGCATCCTCTTTCCGGTCATTCGCATGGCTTTCATTGGCCTGCGTTCCTTTCTATCAGCAACGTTTTTCTTAGGAAACGTTTCTACGTTCATAGCTGTTTCCTTACGCACCAAATTCAAACTCTATTCACCCTTGGACGCGGTTCACCTTGGAACACGACGCCCGCGTTTGTTTTTGCGTGCCGGTCCTTACAACCTAGTTACACGTTCCGGTCGTCGGATCGCAAATGGTTTCGGGCGGACAAGTCACACCAACACAAAGATCAACCTCTTCGCATTGCCCCGAGGCGGGATTGCATACCGAGCCCGGCACACAATCGATAACCGCGACCTGGCACACGAAGAGCTGCGGATCACAAACATCTATGGTGCACAAATCGCCGTCGATTTCGCAGTCGGCGTCTACTTGGCACTCGGGGCAACCCCCGTCGCATTCGTCGGGAACGCCGTTGCCATTGCAATCGGCCTCACACTCGTCCGGAACGCCGTTTGCGTTGCAGTCCAAGGAGCAATCGGGATTGATCCATGTGTGCGTCACGACGTTTGAGAGCACGACGTCCGGCGTGCCAATTTGAACAAAAGAAGCCTGGATTTCGTCGATTCCCGCACCACCAAAGCCCGAGTACGTGAAGCTGAACTCGCCATTGATGTCGGTGAGCCCGCTGCCGGTGACGCCCGCGTTGGGGCCGGTGAGTACCGTGACGGTCACATCGATATCAGCAATGGGACCAGAAGGAAGATCCGCTTCGATCACTCGCGCGATCACGGTGTGCATCGTTCCGATGTCGGCACTCGTGCCATCGGGCTGAAGCGAAATCTGTCCGGTGATCGTCACGTTGACGCCACCGATCAGCACCGCCTCGGCGGCCGCGTTGTCGGAAACCGCTAGCGGCTGAAGGAAAGCCGGGAAAGCCGTAAAGACGGTATGGTAGAACTGGTGGGTCAGGTCGGCGCACGTGGCGGTAACGCCGAAATCACTGTTCAACGCGGCCGTCGGACAGACGAACTCATTGACGTTGTCCTGCGTTTGAACCGGCAAGGGCAACCATCCATATCCGTCCGGCGCGTCCGTCTCGGTCAGGGCAATCAGCCCACCACGCTGAACGTTTACAAAGTCCACTATGTCCGCTTGACGGGCGTTGAGTGCCTGCAACTGGCTGGTCATGATACCGCCGGCCGTCTGAATGCCGCCGAAGCCCTCTTCCGCGAAATCGACTGACGGAATGTAGATCACTTTATAGTCGTTGAAGTTGACGGCTGCGATTTCCGCCGGCGTGCGGGCGTGCGTAATCGTCGCCCCGGGACCGCCGTTGGCCACGTCGTTCCACACGTTTAAGGCCTCAAGGGAGAGACTTACACCGAAGACCGACGTGGCATTGACGCCGATCGCAATAATGCCGTTGCCTGGCGCCAAAGAGTTATCGACCGCGAATTTCAGAATGGTTGGGTAGAGCCCTGCACAGGCCGCCCCATCCGGCGCGGCCACGGTACCCCAGCAATGTCCCTCATCATCGGCGTCATCGCCGGAAAGGAAGACAATACCACCGGTAGTCGTACCTCCGCCAACGGCGGCTGTCACGGTCTGGGGCTCCCGTGCCGGGCAAAGGTCGCACTCGTCCGGAATGCCGTTCTCGTTGCAGTCTTGGCTCGTGCCGTCTTCGATGTCACAGAAGTCGCGCCGGCCGTTGTTGTTGCAGTCCGGCAAAGTGCCACTGCATACGCCCGGGCATTCGAGCGTGTCTGCGGAGAAGAAGACAGTCGCCCCTTCGGTCGAAGCCGTTTGGTCATTTGATTCGAAGAACTCCACGGCCAGAACCTGATACTGGCCACTCTCATCATAAAGCCCGCCAACAGCGGCTGGTTTGATCTCAAACGCGAGCAGGTCGCCGGAGGCCAGGTCGTCGGGCAAGTTCAAACCGGCTGCGGAATTCAGCGGAAGATCCACAACCAGAAAAACACCCTCGGCAAGGTCCCCTGCGGGGCCGCCTGTATTTGACGACCCATCGACGCGTACCCATCGCGTCCCGTCCACGCAATTCTGAGTTGGGTCTCCACCATAGCACCCGACCGCATCACCATGCCGCAGGCGACGACCATCGACTGAGAATGCAAAGCAATCCGGGCTTGCCGGGCCGCTGCGATAGAAGAACATCCGCATCGTTACATCATTGCCGCCGGGGTAGCTGTTTGGAATCGCGACTCGATAGGCGATTTCCCCGGTTGCGCCAGGGCCAAGCGCCGGCGTGTCGATGCTCACGGCCACGACGGGCAGCGAGGCATCCGTTGTGGTGGACGAGGCGAAGAAGTCGTCAATGAAGACATCGAAGAACTCCGGACCAGGCCGACCAGGTTGGCCGTCCGCTCCGTTGCCTCCGTTCGATCCGGCCGCGCCGGCGGCGCCGTCGGCACCTTGGGGGCCATCCGCGCCCACTGGACCTTGAGGGCCCTGGGCTCCGTCTGGTCCGGCAGGCCCGGTAGCTCCCGTTGCACCAGCAGCTCCGTCGGCGCCATCAGCTCCGTCCGCACCGGCCGGCCCGACGGCACCTTGGGGGCCTTGCGGACCTTCGGCTCCGGGGAGCGGGTTGCCCGCGGCGCCGTCAGCCGGAGTCGCATTGTCTGGCCCGTTCAGCAGCACCGCCACGGCCAAGCCGTTAAACAGCAGGTCTCGCTGGTAATCCTGAAGGCCGAGGAATCCACCCCCACATCCCATGGGGAGTGAAACCATCACCACGGCGGCCATGGCCATGCCAACAACCGGTTGCCGCAATACGCTTTTGTGTTTCATCATCAAACACGCTCCTAAACAATGTGAGCGAACTACATCTATACTTCAAAACTAACACCCCGGCTCTACTCAACATGCACGCTGAGCCGGGATCATACTACATCCTTGAACTCTGATTTTGTTTGAGCCAGAAGCCCGATCAAGCGGCACCTGCAGCGTCATCCATACGCCCAGCATGCCACCTACACGTTCCGAAATCCTATGGGGAGATGCGGAAGCCATTCACAAGTGAAAGGCTTAACAGAGCAGAAAATGCCAGTCCGTTGACATCATCCTGCTGGCCAGGAATGCGTTTCAGTTCTCCACCTGAAACGCAACAGCAATTCATGAAACCATTTTCCCAACCTCGGTATCGAGGCATGACGCGGGAAAGCAATTTGATCTATCATAGCCACGCATGTAGCACCGCACAACTCAAATCCCAAAAAGGATCAGAGAAAATGCAGTGAGTATCGAATCAGACTATGGTGCACTACACTCGCGCAACGTCCGAAGTCAGCCGGTCGCGATTGAGATGTTTACCCATGTTCGTAGTATCGGACTTTTCCCTTAATAAAGGGGGTTTTGGCATGGCCGGTGCGCCTCAGTTTGCGGGGACACTGCTGAAGGTTTCTGCGTTGAGATCACCGAGCGATGTCATCGGGCACGCCGCTTCGCTGCGATTAGGATCAAGAGTACGAATACTCCACCCAGACCCACCAGTGGCACCAGCTTATCACTCGTTGCCTCGGCGCTCGGTAGCAAGACTTGGCTGATCTTGGTTTCGACCCCGTCCGAGAATCGTACCAGCACGACCCCAGGCGCCGGTCTCGCGTTGGCGCCATCGACCCTCATTCTGAATTCAGCTTCCCCACGCGGCGCGATGCCTTGTGACGAACGTCCGACCCGACCGACGCATACGCCAAAGGAACTCTTGGCGCCAGTGCCCTTGAGGTTGGACGTTCCTTCCGTCGACCATCCGTCCGGCACGAAGAAAAGGTCCGCGCGAAAATGGGGGAACGACACATAGACAATGGCGGATGTGTGGTGATTTCGGACCGTCCAGGAGTAATTGTGCCCGGTCTGGTCCGGACCTCCGACGATGTCCACGAGTGCCCCGGGAGCAACTGGGATATCGGACCCACTAGCAGATGCGGCGCCGATAACGATGGCCACCCATCCCCAGATTCCGGTGCCTTGATTCAGCTTCATTTTCTTGTTTCCCAAGCGCTCGACGACCCAAGAGGATCTTCGCAAGACAATGATCGAGGATCAGAATACCTTTCTATTCAGCGCCAATACCGCCTCTCCCTGCTTGCAACGCCGCATGGGGCACGCCGGGCGCTCAACAGGTTCTAGCAGACGACCTACTGATCCGAAAGTCAAGCAGGAGCGTCGGCATCTTTTGCCAAGAGGGGTCACCCCCGGTACGCTATCGGCAATGGCTCGAAGGTTCCGGCACCCCTATGGTAGCCACTTCCTTCGGCTGGCTCGGCCACAGTTTCAATGATTGGAGTCGAAGAGTTGATGGTTCATCACCGAATGCGCTACCTCGTCATCACCCTACTGATGTCTGCAGTTCTGAGTTCCGCCACAGGTCAGACGCACCCGTTTTCCGTCCATGATATGCTTCGGATGGATCGACTTGGCGATCCACAGGTGGCGCCGGACGGCGATTGGGTCGTCTTTGTGCGCCGAAAGACCGATCTTCAAGCCAACAAGGGCCGATCCGACCTTTGGATGGTGCACTCGGAAAGCAAGGAGCTTCGACGCCTTACCTCGCACAAAGCGGACGACTTCAATCCGCGCTGGTCGCCTGATGCCAAGGGCATCTACTTCCTGTCCACGCGGTCTGGTTCATCGCAGGTTTGGCGAATTTCAACCGTCGGCGGCGAAGCCACCCAAGTTTCCGATCTGCCCCTGGATGTCACGGCGCTTCAAGTGTCACCGGACGGCAAACGGCTCGCGATAGCCATGGACGTGTTTCCCGACGCCGAATCACTCCTGGCCACCAAACAGCGACTGACCGAGGTCGAAAACCGAACGGCAAGCGGGCGAATCTATGATCGGATTTTCGTACGCCACTGGGGTACATGGAAAAACGGCACCCGGTCGCACGTGTTTGTGATGAGCAACGATGGTGCGGGCGAGCCCGTCGATGTGATGGCCGGGATGGACGCGGACTGCCCCACCAAGCCGTTCGGCGGCCCGGAAGACTACACCTTCGCCCCCGATTCCCGATCCATCGTGTTTTGCGCCCGCGATGTAGGCCGCGACGAACCCTGGTCCACAGATTTCGATCTGTACGCTTCCCCCTGCGACGCCGCCAAGCCGCCACGCTGTCTGACCGAAGCCAATCAGGCCTGGGATGCCAGCCCCGTCTTTTCGCCGGACGGGCACACGCTGGCCTACACGGCTATGGAGCGTCCGGGCTACGAATCCGACCGCATGCGCATCATGCTTATGGATTGGCCGGACGGAGATTCAAAAGCACTGACGCAAGACTGGGATCGTTCCGCTCGTGACATCGTGTTCTCCTCCGACGGGAAGACTATTTTCACGCGTGCTACCAGCCTCGGCCAGGTGTCTCTTTTTTCCATCAACGCGACCGATCGCTCCGTGACGCCCGTAGTTACCGAGGGCACTGTCACCTCCGCTGGGGTCGCGGGCGATCGCCTCGTTTTCGGCATGGATCATCTCAATGCCCCAAACGAGCTGTTCACCGTGAATCCAGATGGATCAAACCCAACGCCGCTGACAAACCTCAATGCCAAGAAAACGGCCGCCGCGCGCATGGGCACGTTTGAGCAGTTTACGTTTGAAGGTTGGAATGGTGAGAAGGTTCACGCCTACGCGGGTACGCCGATCGACTTCGACAAGACAAAGAAGTACCCTGTCGCGTTCATCATTCACGGCGGTCCGCAAGGCTCATTCGGGAACCATTTTCATTATCGATGGAACCCGCAAGCCTACAGTGGCGCCGGCTACGCCGTGGTCATGGTAGATTTTCACGGCTCCACCGGCTACGGCCAGGCGTTTTGCGATTCCATTCGCGGCGACTGGGGCGGCAAGCCATTGGAAGACTTGAAGAAGGGGCTCGCGGCCGCGCTGGCCAAGTATCCCTGGATGGATTCCGACCGCGTGGTCGCCTTGGGCGCTTCGTTCGGTGGATTCATGATCAACTGGATCGAGGGCAACTGGCCGGATCGCTTCCTCTGCCTGGTCAACCACGACGGCAATCTCGACGAGCGTATGGCCTACTTTGATACCGAGGAGCTATGGTTTCCCGAGTGGGATCATAACGGCAATCCGTGGGACAACCCCGCAAGCTACGAGAAGCACAACCCCATCAACTTCGTCAAGAACTGGCGGACGCCGATGCTCGTCATTCACGGCGCGCTTGATTACCGCGTCGTCGACACGCAAGGCTTGTCCACCTTCACGGCCCTGCAGCGCCGCGGTATCCCTAGCAAGCTGCTCTATTTCCCGGATGAAAATCATTGGGTGCTCAAGCCAGCCAACAGTATTTTGTGGCACGACACCGTCATCGGATGGCTCGATCAGTGGGCCAAGAAATAGTCGGCGCCCCCGGTACAGCCGAGCGCCGTTACGTTTCATGTTCGTTTAACCCATAGTGGACCGGAAGCCATGAACCAAACCATGCACAATCTTCTGGGCAAACGTGCCCTGGTAGGCGGGGCGTCGCACGGCATCGGACGCGCCTGCGCGGCAGCTTTAGCGGAACTCGGCGCAGACGTCACCTTACTAGCCCGCGACGAGAAGGCGCTCGCCGACGTAGCTTCGAGCTTGCCCCGTTCGGGCGATCAGGCCCACGGATTTCTCGCGGTCGACTTTTCCAATCCCGATTCGCTGGGCGCCACCCTCCGCGAGCACATCGAGGCAAACGGCCCGGTGCATGTGCTGATCAACAACACCGGTGGTCCGGCGTCCGGGCCGCTCATGGACGCCACGGCCGACCACCTGATCGAGGGCATCACCAAGCACGTTGTGGCGTTTCAGGCCTCGGTTCAAGCGGCGGTACCCGGAATGAAGGCCGAGAAGTACGGCCGCATCATCAACATCATTTCCACGTCCGTCTTGCTGCCCATTCAGGGGCTCGGCGTTTCCAACACCACCCGCGGCGCAGTGGCCAATTGGGGACGCACCCTGGCCGGCGAGCTCGGGCCATTTGGAATCACCGTCAACAACATATTGCCCGGCTTCACCGCTACGGATCGCCTGACCTCACTGTTATCCAAGAAGGCCGCCAGACTGTGCACAACGCTGGATGCGATCGAACAGCAGGCCAAGGCAGGTATTCCCATGGGGCGATTCGCCGACGCGGGCGAAATCGGCGCGGTGGTCGCGTTCCTCGCCTCGCCCTCGGCTTCCTATCTCTCCGGCGTCAATCTGCCCGTGGACGGCGCCCGAACGGCCGTGCAATAGCCGATGGAAAAGATCGCCAATTACATCAACGGCGAATTCGCGGAGCCGGCCTCCGGCGCCTATCTCGACAATGTCGATCCGGCGACGGGTGGCGTTTATTCTCTGGTTCCCGACAGCGATGAGCGAGATGTGGAGCGCGCTACGCAGGCGGCCCAAGCGGCCTTCCCGGCCTGGTCCCATCTATCCGCGGATAAGCGTTGCAAGACACTCCTCGCCATTGCCGACCGGATCGAGGCGGAGCTGGAAGCCCTAGCCCGGGCCGAGTGCATCGACAACGGTAAGCCGCTGTCTCTGGCACGCGCGCTCGATATTCCCCGCGCGGCGACCAACTTCCGCTTCTTCGCCACGGCCATCCTGCACGCCCACTCCGAATGCCACCCGATGGGTTATGCTGCGCTCAACTATACGCTGCGGCGGCCGCGTGGATTAGCGGGCATTATTTCGCCGTGGAACCTGCCGCTGTATCTGTTTAGCTGGAAGGTGGCCCCGGCGCTTTCGACCGGCAACACTGTCGTCGCGAAGCCTTCGGAAGTCACGCCCATGACGGCCTACCTGTTGTGCAAAATCTGTGCGGAATGTGGGCTACCCCCTGGAGTGCTGAATGTTGTCCATGGGCTCGGCCCCAAAGCCGGTGCGGCCATCGTCGCCCATCCTAGGATTCCCACGGTATCCTTCACCGGCGGAACGGAGACGGGTCGGGAAATCGCGCGCGTGGCCGCCCCGATGTTCAAGAAGATCGGCCTGGAACTCGGCGGTAAGAACCCCAACATCGTTTTTGCCGACGCCGACATGGATGCGGCAATCCGCGGAACCCTGCGATCTTCGTTCGCCAATCAGGGGCAGGTCTGCCTGGCCGGTTCGCGCATCTTCGTTGAGCAATCCGTGTTCAAGCCCTTCGTATCTCGATTGGCCGAGCAAGCCCGAAAACTCAAAGTCGGCGACCCGCTGGAAGCGACAACCGATCAAGGCGCGGTCGTCTCCAAGGCTCATTTCGAAAAAATCTGCCGGTACCTGGACATGGCCAAGACCGAGGGCGGCAACATATTGTGCGGCGGTGGACGCGCAACCGATGTCGGTGGTCGCTGCCAGAATGGCTTTTTCGTACAGCCCACGGTGATCACGGGCATTGAGCCGGACGGCAAGCTCAACTGCGAGGAAATCTTCGGTCCGGTGGTTACCGTCACGCCGTTTGCGGACGAAGACGAAGTGGTTGCCGAGGCCAACGCCACACGCTACGGCCTGTCGGCAAGTCTCTGGACGCAAAACCTGACGCGGGCGCACCGATTGGCTGAGCGAATCGAATGCGGTACGGTTTGGGTAAACTGCTGGCTGCTGCGAGATTTGCGCGTGCCATTCGGCGGCACCAAAGGCAGCGGTATTGGCCGCGAAGGTGGCGACGAGGCGATGCGGTTCTACACGGAACCGAAGAACGTGTGCATCAAGACGTAGCGGGAGAAGCTGTCAGCGATCAGCCGCCAGCTATCAGCCAGAGGATCAAGACACGCGCCACAGCGATTGAACGCGCCGAACGCCTAACTTTGGACTTTGGACTTTAGGTTTCCGACCCTTGACCCTTACAACGAGGCCATACCCTTGACCGAGAACTTTACCAGCGATCGCGCCCCGCAAGCCGTCGGCGCGTTTCCCCACGCCAAACGGGTCGGCAACCTGCTCTTCCTTTCCGGCATCGGTCCGCGCAAGAGGAACAGCAAGACCATTCCCGGCGTGACGCTCGATGAGCACGGGGCCATCGTCGCCTACGACATCGAGGCCCAATGCCATCAGGTCTTCGAAAACGTGCAGACCGTCCTTGAAGACGCCGGCGCCGATTGGTCGGCCATCGTCGACGTCACCGTGTTCCTAACCAACATGAAGGACGACTTCGCGAAGTTCAATCCGATCTACGCAGAGTACTTCGCCGGCGCGGGCAAGCCCAACCCGACGCGCACCACCCTAGAGATCAACTGCCTGCCAACGCCCATCGCCATCGAGCTCAAGGTGATCGCAGAGGTACGCGCGTAAGTTCCAAACGGCCAACGGCAATCATTCGCTTCGCAGGATCGCCCGCACCGGGCTGGCGTCAAACCCGACGAGCTTCAGCGGTAGCGCGATCAATTCGTACACGCCGTCGGGCACGCCGCTGAGCATGATTCCTTCGAGGATGGCCATGTCATGGCGAAGAAACGCATGATGCGCCGGCAAATCCTCGGACTTGAACAGATCAACACTTGGCGTGTCGATACCCACCAGCCGCACGCCTTCCCCAGCCAGCCGATCCACCAACGCCGGCGAAAGCGCCGCGAAATCCTCATTGAAGCAACAGGGATCCGGATAGGTATTCGTGTGAAACAGAACGCGTTCCGCTTTGACTGGCTCTACGAGCTGCGCCGACTCGATTCGGGCCCCACGCACCGCATCGACCGTGACAACCTGACACGGACCAAGGTAAAAATCGATCGGCCGCGCTTCCATGGAGGGGGCGTCGGTGCCGTAGTGGCTGGGCGCATCTACATGCGCGCCCAGATGCACCGTTGCGTGCAGCGTCGAGAGCGTAAGATTGGCCCCGTCGTGCATGTCGCACAAGACTTCCCGCGACGGCGGCGTATCGCCCGGCCATACCTTGA
Source organism: uncultured Phycisphaeraceae bacterium (assembly GCA_964651325.1). GTDB lineage: Bacteria > Planctomycetota > Phycisphaerae > UBA1845 > UBA1845 > JADFOB01. Next base: position 5,323 of record CAZYXP010000064.1, on the reverse strand, counting down.
GCGCTTCGCTAATCGGCGGCGTGATGTCGTAAATCATTCCCACGGCGCATTTTCCCGTCCAGCTACATTCGATGCCGAATGGCCCAGAGATCCGGAAACACCGGCATGAACAACGATTCTTTCAAGAAATTCACGCCCAGCGAGCCACCCGTGCCGTGCTTGTTGCCGATAGTGCGTTCGACCAGCTTCACATGCCGGTACCGCCACTCCTGCATCCCCTCGTCCAAGTCGGTCAGCAGCTCAAACAAAATGCCCAACTCATTGCGCTCTCGATACAGCGTCAGCAGCGCATCTTGCACCGCCTCGCTTGCCCGGGTCGATTCCGTAACGGGTTTGTCGCGCAGCTCCGCAGGAATCGTCACGCCGCGCTGATCCAGAAAGTCGTAGAAGTGATCCACAAGACTCTTCTCGTGCAGCCGCTTGACCAGCCGCTGGTACTCTCGCGTGTCACGGTTCAGATATTCGAGCATCTTCTCGCGCTTGTAGCCCAGCACGAACTCCACTTCTCGAAATTGAGCCGATTGAAACCCCGAAGCCGTATCCAATCGATCGCGAAAGCTCGTGAACGACATCGGCGTCATCGTCTCGAGAATATCGATCTGCCCCACCAGGGTTTTCATCACGGTGCGGGCGCGCTTCAACGTGTGAACCGCCTCAAACAAATCGTTGTCGGTGAAATTCTGCTTGATCTTGTCGAATTCGTGCAACAACAGCTTGAACCAGAGCTCGTAGGCCTGATGAATCACGATGAACAGCAACTCATCGTGCTCCGGTGGCTCCGAGCGAGCTTGCTGGAGTTCGAGCAACGCGTCCATTTTGAGATACTGTGTGTACGTCAATGCCATTGCTGAGCCACTCCTTCTCGAATGCGCGCAGAACCGATTACCACAGTCGCCATCCCACGCACCACAAGATCAGACTCAAGAGCAACAGCAGCAGTGACGCTAGAACCATCTTCTGCAACCGCGCCCGACGCACGGCGTCCGCATACCCCATCCGCGAGAACGAGATCATGCTGTACAGCGGCACATAGAGCGTGGGGAACAGCGCGTGCAATTGCTTCTCGCACTTCTTGCCCAACAAGAACAGCTTTGACCGCGTCTTGCCGGCCATCACGCTAAAATTCACGATCGCCAAATCAGCCAACGCGTCGCAATGCTCCTTGCGATCGATATAGTAGGAGGCGAACGCCCGTTGTCGATGACGCCCATGCTGCTGGATCGCTGCTGTCAGCGCGACGACGTCCTCAAACGCCGCGATCATCCCCTGACCATAAAACGGGACAACCGCATGGCACGCGTCACCAAGCAGCACCGCGCGATCGGCCACGTACCACGGCCCGCAACGGACCGTCATCAGTGAACTGGTGGGGTTGGTGTTGTATTCGGTCGCCAGATCCCCAAACAGCCCCATCGCGTCCCGAAAATGGGTCTCGAAACACGCCGTCAGATCGCTATCGGTCCCGATGGATGCAAAACTGTTTCTTCCCTCAAGTGGCCAAAAGAGCGTGCAGGTGAACGACCCGTTTATGTTGGGCAGCGCGATCATCATAAACGTCTCGCGGGGCCAGACGTGCAACGCGTGCTTCTCGAGGAGAAACGATCCGTTCGGCCCGGCCGGAATCGTCAACTCCTTGTATCCGACGGGCAGATAGTCTTGCCGATAGTTGAATCGATCCCGCCGTTGCATCGCCCGACGCACCGCCGAAAACGCCCCATCGGCTCCGATGATCGCCCCCGCGTCGACCGGCGAACGGGCATCCCCGTTTGCGTCGGCAAACGCCAACTGTGATGCGTCAAAATCAACCCCGACGCACTTATGCTCAAAATGTAGGGAGACGTTGTCCATCCGCTCGGCGGCGTCCAGAAGGGTCATGTTCAAGCCGCCGCGAGAAACGGAGTTGATCGCCTCGCTGTCATCTTTGCCGTAGCGTTGAAACGTCAGCGTCCCGTCGGCGGCGTGCAGCATGCGCCCGCGCATCGGGACGGACTCCTTGAGCACCGCGTCCGCGAGCCCGACCTGAGCCAAGGCGTGAATCCCACGCGTGGAGAGCGCCAGGTTGATCGACCGCCCCCCCGCTATCTTGGCGGCCCGCAAGTCGCCGCGCATTTCATACAAATCAACGCCCAAACCGGCCTTGCCAAGAGCGCAAGCCATCAGCGCGCCGCCCAACCCGCCGCCCACAATGGAATATCGTTGGGGGTCGCCGTTGCTCATTCCGCGTTCGCTCCGCTTTGGCCCGATAGAATCCGCGAAAAGCGCCAGACATCCGAGAACGAGTTGTACATAGGAACCGGTGCCACGCGTATGACGTTAGGCCGACGCACGTCGCACACGACACCCGCGCCGGTTAGCCGCTCGAACAAATCATCGGGGCGCTGGTGAACCATGATGGAAAGCTGGCAGCCGTGCTCCGCCTCGGCTTCCGGCGTAATCACTTCGAATGGCCCCGAACGGAGCTGCTCGATCAGAAATCGCAAATAGCCCGTCAGCACGACGGATTTTGCACGCAGCGCGGCCATGCCCACGCGGTCGAAGAGATCATAAGACACACGCACCGGCGCCATCGCCAGTATCGGCGGGTTGCTGATCTGCCAGCCGTCCGCGCCGCTGGCCGGCACGAACGACGGTTCCAAGTGCATCCGAAACCGCGTCTGGGGATCATTGCCCCACCAGCCGGCGAATCTTTCCAGCGACGGACGATCGCCGTGGCGAGCATGAACGAAACACCCCCCCACCGCGCCGGGTCCGCCGTTGAGGTACTTGTAGTTGCACCAGACGGCGAAATCCACGTTCCAATCGTGCAAACTCAGCGGCACGTTGCCGGCCGCGTGGGCCAAGTCCCAACCGACCACCGCGCCGACTTCCCGGGCGGTAGCGGTGATCCGGGCCATATCAAAGACCTGCCCCGAAAAATAGTTTACTCCGCTCATCATGACCAGCGCGATGCCATGGCCATGCGTTCGGATCGTCTCGAGGACGTCTTCGGTTCGCAGCGTATGCTCGCCCGTCCGCGGCTTGAGCACAATCAAGGCGTCGTCCGGATCGTAGCCGTGGTAGGCAAGCTGCGTCTTGACGGCGTAGGTGTCGGAGGGGAACGCGCAATCCTCGATGACAATCTTGTGCCGCTCGCCGGCGGGCCGGTAGAAACTGACCATCATCAGGTGCAGATTCACGGTCAAGCTGTTCATCACGACTACTTCACCGGGCTGGGCACCCACCAGCCGCGCTCCCGTCTCGGCGAGCGTTTGGTGGTACGAATACCAAGGCGACGCCCCTTCGAAATGGCCATCGACGCCTAGGTGGGCCCAATCGGAAAGCTCTTGCTCGATCAACGTTCGGGCGGCCTTGGGGGCAAGCCCCAGCGAATTGCCCGCCATGTAGACGCGCTCAACTCCGTCTCGATTCGTGGGCAGGTGGAATTGCGCGCGAAGCGAGCGGAGCGGATCTGCCTCGTCCATAGCACGCGCGAACGCTTCGTTCGCTTCAAACGATTGCGCCAGAGCGTTTCGAACGGCTTGCTCGTCAACCATAGGTCAATCGTCGCTCGATGGCGCGGTGAAGGTCGTCCGATCCAGGCGCAGAAATTCGATGGCCGTGCCGGATAGGATCCGGTCTTTGGTTTCGCGCGACAGATCGTCCATGGACTCCACAAGGTTGCCCGGTCGCGCCTCGCCCAGCGGGAATGGATAGTCCGACCCCAGTGCGATTCGATCAGCCCCCATTTGCCCCAACAGCAATCGCAAGGCGTCCGGATCGTGTACCAGCGAATCCACATAGAATTTCCCGAGCGCCTCGCGCGGTCCCTGCTTGCAATCGGCGGCGCACAAGTCTGGACGGACGTCGAACCCATGCTGCGCCCGCCCCACCGTTCCGGGAAACGCCCCCCCGCCGTGGGCAAAGCCAATCCGCAGCTCGGGCAGTCGCTCCAGCACGCCGCCGAAGATCACCGAACAAATCGCCAATGATGTCTCCGCGGGCATGCCCACCAGCCAGCCGAGCCAATACTTGCTCATGCGCTCCTTGGCCATCATATCCCACGGATGCACGAACACGGCCGCGCCCAAGTCGCTAGCGGCCTCGAACACCTCAAACACGCCGGGATGATCGAGATTCCAGTCGTTGACGTGGCTGCCTATTTGCACGCCGGGAAAATGCAACTCCTTGACGCACCGCTCCAACTCGCCGATCGCCAGCTTGGGCGCCTGCATGGGCAACGTCCCCAACCCCACGAAGCGGTTCGGGTGAGATTGCACCACGCCTGCGATGTGGTCATTGAGCATCCTTGAAAGATCGAGCGCATCGTCGGGCTTGGCCCAGTAGCTGAACATCACCGGGACGGTCGAAAGCACTTGCACCCCAACGCCCGTCTTGTCGCCATCGGCCATGCGCTGCTTCGGGGACCAGCAATCGTCTTGAATCTCGCGGAAGAAGCGATCGTCAATCATCATCCGCGCGCAACACGGCTTGTGATGTACTAGCCGCATGAAGCCGCCGTACCCGTATCGCTCGCGCAGGTCGGGCCAGGTTTCGGGAAGAATATGCGTGTGCAAATCAATCTTCAAGTCGCGGCACCTCATGGCACTATGACGCGCACGTGCCTCGCGCGATCAACCGGTCAGGCCACCGGTGTCGGCGGGTCCATGACCGCGCTACACTTCTTGCACGTCCTCAGCGACGCGTCGGTCCAAAAGGTATCCATGAGTGGTTTGAGTTGTTTGACGATGTCCACCAGGTAGAACTGCGGATCATACAGGATTTCCCCGCACCCCTCGCAGTAATACCTGAGATGATCGTTTTGCCCCTCAGGCCGGCGGCGTTCGACGACCATGCCGACTGTGTTGGCGGGCCGCTGCGGCGAATGGGGAATGTTCGGCGGCAGGAGCAGCACATCGCCCTCGCAAATGGGCACCTCGCGCTTCACGCCGTCCTCGACCAGGCCGAGCGTCATATCTCCCTCGAGTTGATAGAAGAACTCCTCCGTCGGATTGACGTGGTAATCTTTTCTCTGATTCGGGCCGCCCACGATCATCACAATGAAATCGGAGTCCGTGAACACTTGCCGGTTTCCCACCGGAGGTTTGAGCAAATGGCGATGCTCATCGATCCAGCCCTTCAGATTAAACGCTGCAACCTTGCTCATGACCGGCTCCTCGCTTCAAGATGGAAAAAACGCCAAACGGAACTCTCCAAGATGCGATGAAGTGTATCGTACCGCCTGCCCGCTCGTCAAACGCCACGCCGCCGCAGGTGTGACCAGCGATTGTGGGTAAGCGCCCATCAAAACCATTCTTGACAGGTCTGGTATCCTGGCGTGCATGTT
>CAZYXP010000063.1:0-17232 GCA_964651325.1 uncultured Phycisphaeraceae bacterium | reverse complement strand
GGGGCGTATTCCTCCAGGTACACGGCGCTTCCCACGCCAACCGGCACGGCAATCAGCGTGGTCAACCCCATCATCCAAAAGGTACCCCAAAGTGCGCTCTTGACGCCGGCTTTTTCCGGAAAGAGCACCGAGGGAAAACTCGTTAGGAAATGGGTACTCAACGAAGCACGACCCTGCAGGAAAACCTGGACGACCAGCACACCGAGCACCGCAACAGAGACAAGCGCCATACCCGCACACACGATCGGGAACAAACGTCCCAGCCGCCGACGCTGAGCCAGCCGAGGATGGAACTCATAACGAACCCGGCTCATTCGTAGGTCTCCCGAAACCGCTCGAGCACCCGCTGGGCCACAACATTGATCGTTAGCGTAATCGAGAAGAGCAAAAGGCCCACGGCGAAGATTGTGTGGTATTCCACAGTGCCTGCCGGAGAATCGCCGAGGCTGACCTGCACGATGTACGAGGTCATCGTCTGGATGCTGTGTAGCGGGTTTAACGTCAACTTGGGCGTCATCCCCGCCGCCAGCGTGACCGCCATGGTCTCTCCGATAGCGCGGGCAAAAGCCAGCAGAATGGCAGCCAGCACGCCGGAGAGGGCAGAGGGTAGCACCACGCGCGTCGACACCTCAAATCGTGTGGCCGACAAGGCGTACGCGGCTTGCCGCAACGTCGTCGGGACCGCGCGAAACGCGTCATCACACAACGAGGCAATCGTCGGCACAATCATCACGCCCACGACCACCGCGGCGCTAGCCGCATTGAACACGTCCACATTCGGAAGCAGTGGTCTGAGCACGTACGGCGTAATGAAAAACAATGCGAAAAAACCGTACACCACGGTCGGGATCCCGGCGAGCACCTCAAGCGTGGGCTTGAGCATATTCCGCAGCCACGGGGGCGCGTACTCACTGAGGAAAATCGCCGAAGCCAATCCGATGGGAACGGCCACCAACAACGCACCCCCAGCTACCAGAAACGTTCCGCACACCAAAGCCAAGACACCAAAACTGCGAGGCTCGAGCATGGGGGCCCAACGCGTGCCGAACAAGAACGAGAAGACAGAAACCTCCTCGAAGAAGCCCAAGCACTGGATCACCAAGACCCCGATGATGCCTGCCGTCGTCACGACGGAGAGCAATGCGCAGCAAAACAGTGCCCCTTGAATCGCTTTTTCTTTGAAGGATGTAAAGTTGCCGATGACTCGATTCCTCATGGCGATCCAAACGAACCTTTACACTCCGGTGGAGGCTTTCACCAAGAACGGCCTCCGGGCGCCCGAAAAGGGTCCACATGCAAAACGTGACGCATCGCCAGAACCCTTCAAACGCCCATCGTGCGATGCTCCTCCACCACAAGGATCGGGCACGCTCGACCCGCCTGGCCGCCGCGTACCCAGTTTGCGCGCCACCGGCGCGCGTTATCCTTATGGGTTCACACCAGGCACTGCCGGTGGAAGCGTGACGCCATCCTCCCAGGCGGAGACGTCAATGCGTACGGTAAAGGGTGAGCAAATCAGTCTGCTCACCATCTCCGCGCTTGGCCATAGCCGAGCCGGTCGTGCTATTATCCAGGCGTTCTCGATCCAAGCGGTAGAACGCGTCCGAGAGGGCCACATAGTTCACCCGCGGATTCTCCAAAATGGACGCCGCGTGATCGAAAAAATAGCCCAAAAACGCCTTCACCGCCGGTTTCTTATAGGATTCCGTGTTGACGTATAGAAACAGCGGCCGCGACAGCGGTGTGTAGCTTCCGCCACGAATGATGTCCAGCGACGGCGCCACGGGCTCGGCGGAACCGTCTTGAACGGCGACAAGCTTCAGCTTGTCTTTGTTGGCCGCATAGTACGAATAGCTGAAATAGCCCAACGACCCGTTGTCTCCCGCAATCCCTTGGACCAACACGTTGGGCGTCACGCTGGCCATGTAGTCGCTTCGTGACGCTCGACTCTTACCACAGATGGCCTCCGTGAAATAGTCAAACGTGCCGTTATCGCTCGTCGGCCCGTACAACTTGATTGGAAGATTCGGAAATCCCTTGCGCACCTGACTCCATTGTGTGATGGCGCTTTCGGGTTCCCAGATTTTCCTGAGCTCCTCCACCGTCAAATACTTGCAAAACGTGTTGGAGGGATGCACCATGATGGCCACGCCATCCATACCAATCGGAATCTCGACAAAATGGATCCCGAGCTCGGCCGCACGGGCCCGCTCCGACGCCTTAATGGGCCGGGAGGCGTCACTGATATCCGTCCTCAAATCGGCACGCTCAGCGAGAAACTTCTTAAACCCCCCGCCGGTGCCGGAGATGCCGACCGTCACGCGAACGCGAGGCTGCTGCTCCATGAACATTTCCGCCGTGGCCATCGTGATGGGGGCCACGGTGCTCGACCCATCGAGTTTCACCGATCCTTTGAGCTGCGCGTTTGCGGTCGCCGACATGCCAAGAATTGCTATGGCTGCCACAGCCACCGAACAGCGAATCGTCGCTTTGGTCTTGTGACCCATTTCCCCAATACTACTGTACATGCTTTTGCCTCTCTTTTGGTTTGCGTAGCAAGTCGGTCATACCACTCGCGATGCGAACGATACGAGTTGTCCTATTCAGTTCTGATTGCCGCCGATGATGTCAGTCGGAGCCGGCACAAGCGCCTCAAAAATGTCGATCGTGTAGCTCTTGATGAAGGACTGAGTCCCTGCCGCGAGGTTGTGGCGAACGTCGGCCGCCGAACAGACGGATGCGAACAGGGTTCCAGCCGTCATCGTCGCGAGCGCGGTCATTTTGATCGCCGTGATCATCCTTCGTACACTTGAGCTGCTGCCCATAGAAACACTCCTTGTTGGTTCTTGCCTAATCCTAAAGGGACATTTTGAAACGCAATCCGCCGACAAACGTATCGGGGTCGTCCGCGTTTCCACCCGCATTGGATATGAACTGAAGATCCGGGCTGATGGTCAGCCACGGTGTTACACGGTATGAGTAGTACAATTCGTACACGGTTTCACGATCGGCACGGGCTTTGACGCGGCGGTACTCTTCGCCGAAAATGCCTTGCGCGACACCGAATCCCAGCAGATCTTTGTCACGATTCGGGAACAGACCCGCGTACTGGACCGCTACCGCCCAAAAGTCCTCGACCTTGTGGAACTCGCCGTTGGCGTGGCCGTAGCGAGCGGCCACGGATAACCCCTGCTTGTCTTTCGGGTCGTCGTTCTCTTTCCAGATCATCTGATCGAGCCCTAAAAACAAGCCCCAATCGCCGCTTTGAAAGCGCTCCGCACGCAGCCCACCGAGCGTGTCGAGGAATTGCTTCTTGCTTGTCGGGTCGTACCATGTTCCGATCCGGTAGTGGCCTTTGAGCTTTCCGTGATCGGAGGGGATCTTGGCGTCGTAACCCAACTCCGCGAAGAAGCGGAATTGATCCGGCCCATGAAACGCGGTGTTGAAGTTGGTCTGCCGATTTTTGGCGTTGGCATCCAGCGCCGCGGCGCTGAGGTAGGCGTGATCCGTGAAATACCATCGTGCGAACAATCCCAAGCCCTTCTTCGACGGGATGGTCGCGTTGCGGACCAGCGCCCGGTTCATGAAATACTTGTCTTCATGCCCGATGATCTTGCTCCGATCGAAGAGGTCCTTGACGGGTTCCTGACGCCCGAGCCGGAGCTCGACTTTCTTGTCGAAGAGGAATTGCCGCCAATGCCACTTGTCGATGAAGAGCGCTTCCTCGCTGCTGGCATCCTGATTGGTCTTGAAGAACGCGCCGATCTTTTCCTTGTCGAAGTCGGAATCGTCGCCGCCCCAGGTTCCCTTCGCACGAATCCAGAACGTCGCGTCCGGGATATGGAGCAGTTTATCCATGTCTAGGTAAACGTTGAACTCGTAGCTTCCGGCCGTGTCGTTGCCGTTCTTCGTCTCCTTGCCTCCGTGCATATTGACCATAAACTGGTTCATCAAACTGATCTTGAACTTGAGCCCGGAGTCCTCAAGATCGCTCCGCACGCCGCCCCAATCTCCGGTCATGTACTTGTAGTTCAGGTCGAACAGACCGTGCGTATCCTTGACTTCAGCATCTCGCTTTGGCTGAGCCTCTGGCTGAGCCTCCGACTTGGCTTCTACCTTCTCCTGAGGTGTTGCCGTCTGCCCGGACGCGGCCGCGCAGGGCACAAACGCCATGCAGAACATCGAAGCTGCCAACAGCAAGCGGTTCGGTCGTCTATGGAATATCACGCCTTCTCCTTCTTGAACAAGATGCACCGCTGCGTTGCGGGGCGTCGCAGCATGCTGGCTGACAGAGCGTCGAGATTGAGTCGCCAGCACAACGTCATCGCTGGCGGGATAGTAAGACCCGAGTGTGAAGGCCGTTTTATGGGCGTGTTAAGTTTGCGTTAAGATTTGGCGTAGCGAACTTGGAGCCGCATCTCGATACGACTAGATGAGTGGGGGGGACGGCGTTTGGGCTGCCCCCAACCGAGTACTGCACGACCGTTAAACGGGTGCACGCCTGCGAAGTGTTACGAAATTCGGCCTTGAGCGAGTCGCGGTGATTGAGGTGGGTTCCGACTGCGCCGTGACAAAAATCGGTCAGGTTTATGCAGCGCTTTGGTGGGCAGTCAGTCTCGCAGGATTGGGTTCATCGCGTGAACTCCCGCCCCGGCGGCCGCAGAGGTCGTGGGCCTCGCGTGGGCGCTCCAGTTTGACTTGGCTCGCCGGGCTGGCGTTTTGGCATTTGGTATTGGACCAAACTGCGGCGAAACGATCGCAAGAAGTCCAGCGAACCTATGGTCGATGCCGATCAACGGAAAAAAAATAAGCATGGTTGACAAGCGAGCGCTAAGGTGGCATATTTGTCCATAAGGATGTAAGTTGATTGGCTTGCTTTCGGCGGATGCGACGGTCTTCGGGCCGGGCGCCGCACCTCTCCGAAGCCTGCGATCAGCGCAGTAATTTGCGCTCGGTACGGACTGGTTTTCCGTCTTCCGAGCGCTTGGGCGCGGTCGGTAGGAATTTGTCACACTGATTTCTGCCGCCGCCTTGCTATGGGAGAGACGGATGTCTTTGGTCCGTAGCGGCGAATCGCTCGTCGATATTCCTATCTTCGCCGACATTCCACCTGACAGCGTTAAGGAGCTCTGCGCGCGGGGTCGCGTGGCATCGTTTGACGCCGGACACCTGCTGTTCGAACGCGGCCGGAACGCCGTCGAACTGATGATCCTTCAAGACGGGATCGTTGAGCTTCTTTTCCCGGTGTCGGTGCTCGGGGCCACGCGGGAGGTCGCCATGGAGAGCAAGCGGCCCGGTGACATTGTGGCCTGGTCGGCTCTCGTGAACCCGTATCATTTTACGCTCAGCGCGCGGTGCGTCAGTCGTTGCACGCTGACGTGTCTGACGCGGGACGCGATTCACGGGCACTTTGACACGGATCCTGCGACGGGCTACCGCTTCATGAGCAACCTTTCCGGCGTGATTGGTCGTCGCCTACAGGCCATGCAGACCATGTGGATGCACGATCTTCAGGCGAACTTGGCCAACCGATTGGAGTGAGATGCGGCGCGGGCGTTGGGCCTGCTGCTCGGACGGCTTACCCTCGGGGCCGTGGCGGCCATGGGGGGCGAGGTTGACAGTTGAAGTTCGAGGTGCTGGGCACAGGGAACCAGCCGATGGCGGCTGGGCTACTTGGTCAAAGGCGACTAGTAGAGGGCATGGTCATGCGAATCAAGCAATGGTGGGTAGTAGGAAGCTCCTCCGGTATTCCGACCCCTCCACGGCCAAGGCCGCAGTCCATCGTTTCTGTTTTCTGCGTGCTTCTTCTCGCGATTGCCGGTCAAGCCGCGGCGGAGGAAGGGGCGGTGGATGCTGGCCTTTCCGCCGCGGGATCGTCCGACCCCGAAGTCAATCCGGACGGATGGACGTCGTCTAACGTCTGCGGGGAATGCCATCAGGCCATCCACGCGGTGTGGCGGCAATCCATGCACGCCAAGGCGTGGAGCAACAACATTTTTCAGGCCGCCTATCGAAGAAGCCGCGAGGCCTACGGCGACGAGCAGGCGAAGACCTGCGTCCGATGTCACTGCCCAACGGTACGGCATGGCGGCGACTACGATGTGAAGAATCCCATCACGGAGGAGGGGGTTACGTGTGATTTTTGCCACAGCGTTTCGGCCGTCGATTTGAAGGATCCCGTGGATCCCTTTCGGTGGACGGTCGGCAAGACCAAGCACGGCCCGCTACGCCATGCGCAATCCCCGGCACACGAGATCGTCGATACCCAGCTCCACACGCAGTCGAAATTCTGCGGGGGTTGCCACGAATACCGCAATGCCCACGGCGTCACCGTGCTGGGAACCTACTCCGAGTGGAAGGCAGGTCCATATGCCAAACGAGGCAAACAGTGTCAGGATTGCCACATGCCACTGATTCCGGGACGCGTCGTGGCCCTGAGCGTGAAGCGAGACACGAATAAAATGGTCAATCTTCACGATGTTTCCGGCTCTCATGATATCGAGCAGGTGCGCAAGGCTGTCACGCTGGACCTGATGGGCCACGAATGGCTGGGTGAGCGTGTGTGGGTGTTCGTGCAGGTGGCCAACGTGGGCAGCGGGCATCGCTTCCCGACGGGGCTCCCCAATCATCGGGCGGTATTGGAGGTGACGATTCACGACGGATCCACGCTGGTGGATCAGCGTGAGATTCCGTTTGCGATTGTCATGCTTAACAAGAATCGAAGGGTATTGACGGCGGATCACGAGATCATGATCGAGGCGGCAAGCGTCCGTAGCGATACGCGCCTCAAGCCCATGGAAAAGCGCATGATCGATATCTCGTTCCGCGATGTGAAGGCCACGAAGCTGTTGCTGACCGCCACGCTCTATTACGCGTACTCGACCGAAGCCCTTGTGGTGGTCGATGGTGAAAAGCGCATTGAGCCTGCGGAGATGAAGTTCCTAATCGCCTCGCGGCGCAACACGATCAAACCGACTGGACACTAGGCGGAGTTTTGGAGACATGAAAGATTGGCTCGCACTAAGTCGGCGTGATTTTCTGGCCGCGTTGGGCGCGACGTACGGGACGGCCGCGTGCGCCATGGGCGCGCCGAAATCCTGGTCTCTCGAGTATGCGCGGAGCGAGGGCGCGGTGCCCCGCGAGCAGTGGGTCAACACCCTTTGCCCTATGTGTCCAGGGGGGTGTGGCTTGACGGTTCGAACCGTACACGGGTACGCCGTGGGCGTGCGCGGCAACAACGACCATCCGATCAACCGCGGCGGGCTCTGTTCGCGCGCGTCGGTCGCCCTGCAGGACGTGTACAATCCCGATCGGCTGCGTCTGCCGCTTCAAGCCGTCGGCGAAAAGGGTTCCGGCAAGTTCAAGGAGATACCCTGGGACCAGGCCATCGATCTGTTGACTTCGAAGCTTAGCGAGGTGCGCGGCCGTGGACCCCAGGGCTTGTGTACCGTGCTCGGTCGAGATCGCGGACTCACGCGGACGGCGTGGACCCGTTTCATGCGGGCTTTTGGTTCGCCGAATCTGTTCGAAGAGGCGCCCGACGACAACCTTAGCGCCGATCCTGTCGTGCTCGCTGCTCAGGGTGTCCGGCGACGCGTGGGGCATGACGTGGCCGGCGCGTCCTTCGTGCTCTCGCTTTCGAGCGGATGGCTGGACGCCCACTGGTCGACCGTCCAGGCGGCCAAAGGATTTGCCGAATTCAGGCGTGGGCGGCCGGGCTTTCGGCCCCGATGGGTCCATGTCGAGCCGAGGTTTTCGATCACGGCCACAAAGGCGGACGAGTGGTTACCGATTCGCCCAGGCACGGAGGGAGTTTTGGCGCTGGGCTTGGCACACGTCATGGTGCGCGAGGGGCTTTACGATCGCAGCTACGTGGATCATTTCGGATACGGCTTTGATGACTGGACGGACGCCGATGGCAAGGAGCATTGCGGATTTCGCCGGTTTGTGCTGGAGGAGTATCCGCCGGCGAAGGTGCAATCGATCACGGGCGTTGAGGATGGGGACGTGTTTCGCCTGGCGCGTGAGTTGGCCGCGAACCGACCTTCGATCGTGCTGGGCTATGATGGTGGCGGCTGCGGACGACAGGCCGTCTACGACAGAATGGCCATTCATTGCCTCAACGCGCTCAACGGCAGCATCGACGTCCCCGGCGGTGTGACGGTTTTTTCAGACTTCGGCCTGTTGGCAGCGGAGGTGGAAACCGACGACATTGCCAACCGCGGGCTTGGATCGCCGCGGCTGGACGGCTTGCCCCAACAACGACGTTTGATGGATCGCGGAATCGATCTGCTCGCTGAATCGCTCGCGCAGGGGAAACCCTATACGCCCGATGTCCTTTGGTTGGCCGATGCCGATCCGGTTTTCTCCCTTGCCCAAGGCGCTAGATTTGCCGAAGGGCTCGCGAAGGTGCCGTTTGTCGTGGCGACCTCGCAATACCACAACGACACCACGCAGCACGCGGATTTGATCTTTCCAACCCTCCACGGCCTGCATCGGTGGGACTACGATGTTTCCAGTACGCTGACCGCACATCCGGTGGTGACGGTTTCGCAGCCGGTCATGCCGGCCCCGCCCGGTAGCCACGATCCCTACGGTCTGCTCAAGGCCGTGGCCGGCGCGCTTGGTGGCACGGTGGCGGCGGCGTTGCCGTGGCCCGATGCCTCCGACGCTGTGGACGCCGTTTGTCGGGAGCTATTCGCGCGCAAGAAAGGGGCGGCGTTCGGCCCGGCCGATGAGGAGAGTTGGGCGCAATTGCTGGAGGAGCGCGGTTGGTGCGCACCGTTTGCCAGCAAGTTTTCGGAGTTCAAACGTATTCTCATTGCCGGCGGCGGGTGGACGGATCCCATTTATACGCACGGTGAGTGGGAGCGGATTTTTCAATCGCCACCGCGCCAATTCGCCTTCAGCTCGCTTCATCTGGCGCGGTCGTTCGAGGCGTACGGGGATCCGACCGGCTCGACGGACGAAACGCATCGATGTCTGCCCAACTGCGGGCGGAATGAACCGGGGCACGACGACGCCCGGCCTTTCGAATTGTACGTCTATCCGCTACCCAATCTTGTCGGCGTTTCGAGTCCGAATCTGCCCTGGCTGAATGATCTTGCGGGCGCGTACATGTTCCAAAAATGGCAAACGTGGGTGGAGATTCATCCTGAGGTGGCGGCGCACCTCGGCCTTGTCGACCGCGACATGGTCGAGATACAAACGGCTCGCGGAACGCTGACGTTGCCGGTCAAGATTTACGAGGGACTGATGCCGGGGGTGATTGCGATTCCGTTCGGGTTCGGGCACAAGGCAGGGGGTCGGTGGTGTGCGGGCATCGGTGAGAATCCCGCGGAATTGGTCGAAGCGCGTCAGGACCCATTGACGGGCGCTTCGTTGTGGACACGCACGCGCGCGTCCGTTGTGAAGGTGTAAGGAGGCGTCGCGGATGCCGCCTCCGGAAGAAATGACTCGGAGCGTGTAGATGGCCAAATGGGGCATGACAATCGATCTGGATCGGTGTACGGCCTGTCAGGCGTGCGTAACCGCCTGTCAGACGGAGAACAACCTTGCACCCACGGGTCCGGAAGACGCTCACCGTGGTAGGAATTTCGCGTGGATGGAGATGATTCCGTTCACCGGTGAGGGGGAGCGCCCCAAGGCGATCGAGCGATTGCTGCCGCGACCGTGCCTTCACTGCGACAACCCGCCCTGCGTGCGTGTTTGTCCGGTTTCCGCCACATACCAGAGCGAAGAGGGCATCGTGGGTCAGATCTTCAGCCGGTGCATCGGGTGCCGCTATTGCACGACCGCGTGTCCTTATACGGCCCGATACTTTAATTGGAGCGAGCCGGAGTGGCCCGATCCCATGAAACGGCAGCTCAATCCGGACGTTTCAGTCCGGCCGAAGGGCGTGGTGGAGAAGTGCACGCTTTGTCACCACCGATTGCAAAATGCTCGTGATCAGGCGGCGGCGGAGGACCGGCCGATGCGCCCCGGCGAATACACGCCTGCCTGCGTGGAATCGTGCCCGACCGAGGCGATGGTCTTTGGCGATTTGTCTGATACGAGCAGTGAAGTGGCCAAGCTGGCGCACAGCGAGCGAGCGTACAAGCTCTTGGAAGATTTGGGAACGGAACCGAAAGTGATTTACTTAAGGGAGGGCGAATAACGTGGCGGCGCGCACGAGGCAGACACCGCCTCTTCTGGCGGAAGATGCGATCCTGTTGGAGCCGATTCTAAAAACGACTCCGAAGTTCTATGTTACAGTTGCCGCGCTGATGAGCATCATCGGGCTCGGCGTGTTCGCGTACATTCATCAGTACCGCGAGGGATTGGGGGTGACCGGGCTCGGAAGACCCGTCTATTGGGGTTTTTACATCACCAATTTCGTGTTCTTCATCGGCATCAGCCACGCCGGAACGCTCATTTCCGCCGTACTGCGCCTCTGTGGTGCGGAATGGCGGCGTACCATCACGCGTTCGGCCGAAGTCATCACGGTCATGGTGATCATGTTCGGCGTCGGGAATGTCCTGATTGACCTCGGACGACCCGATCGGATGCTCAACGTCGTCATGCACCCTCATTTCGTGTCACCGCTGCTGTGGGATGTGTGCAGCATCACACTCTATCTGACCATGAGTACGACCTACCTGTACCTTCCACTCATCCCCGACATTGCGATCATCCGCGACCATACCAACAAGTGGCCGTGGTTTTACAGAACGCTCGCCCTCGGCTGGACGGGAACGCCCAAGCAACATCGGATTCTCGATCGCATCATTAGCGTCATGGCCATCTTGGTCATTCCGGTCGCCGTGTCCGTTCACACGGTCGTGAGTTTTGTCTTTGCGATGACGGTTCAACCCATGTGGCACAGCGCGATTTTCGGCCCCTATTTTGTCGTGGGCGCGATTTTCTCGGGCATCGCCGCGTTGATCGTGGCCATGGCGCTGATTCGCTGGGTTTACGGTCTGGGTAATTACCTTAAGGATCTCCACTTCAACAATCTGGCGCTGCTCCTGCTGATCATGTGCTTCGCCTGGTTCTACTTCACGGTATCGGAGTTTCTCACCACGTTTTATGGCAATGAACCGGCTCACATGGCCATCTTTTGGATGAAGGTCACCGGGCCTTACGCGTGGCATTTCTGGACGATGGTGACCACGTGTTTCGTGATTCCCGTGGCGATTTTGAGCAATCGTCGTACGCGGACCATTCTTGGAGCGGTCATCGCGTCCATCTCCGTGAACATCGGGATGTATCTGGAGCGGTTCATCATTGTCGTGCCTTCGCTGTCGCAGCCGCGGCTGCCGCACGCGGAGGACATCGTCTATTCGCCGAGTTGGGTGGAGTGGAGCATCCTGGCCGCGTGCTTTGCCTCGTTCACGCTCATGTACGTCCTGTTTACAAAAGTATTCCCGATCGTCTCCATTTGGGAGGTTCAGGAAGGTCGTGAGAAATCTATCTCGGAGGTGACCGAGCGACTCAAGACCTACTTGCCGGACCCCACAGTGCCCACGACCGTTCGCGAAAAAGCGGGAGCCGTATCATGATGACCACCTGCACGAATCGGACGCTACGGTTTTCTTCGGGCGCCGCTTGGTGGCTCGGGCTTTTGGCCTGGTCCGGCTGTGCCGGTGTGGTTTGCGCGCAAACAGGCTCAATCGCGTCGGCCCGGTCGGCGGATGTCATGGCCGGCTGGCGCGTGTTCCATACCAAGCGTTGCGCCGAATGTCACGCCATCTGGGGCCAAGGCGGTCGCGTCGGCCCCGACCTTGGCCGAACGGCGTCCAAGCAACAATCCGGCGCTCAACTCGCCGGCGTGATGTGGAACCACATTCCGAAGATGTTGGGCCGCATGGAACAGACTGGACGCCCGCCGACCACGCTCACGCACGACGAGATGGACGATCTGTTTGCGCTGCTGTTTTTTGCGCGGCAGCTTGATGACACAGGCAACGCGCAACGTGGCGAACGCGTCTTGCAAGCCAAAGGGTGCACAGAATGTCACGATATTGGCAGTTCTTTGGAAGGCGTCGGACCCGATTTGGCCAAGTGGGGCCGCTTCGCCAATCCCGTCGCGTGGGCCCAAATGATGTGGGAGCACGCACCGATGATGGAGAAGGCCATGAGGCAATCGGGGATCGCTTGGCCCAAGCTGCAGGGCGACGACATCATTCACATTCTTGCCTACGTGCGCAGCGTCGGCAGTTCAGGCGAGCGAGAATACCTGCGGCCCGGCGATCAGCGTCTTGGCCGGGTGCTGTTCCAAGACAAAGGGTGCGGGGAATGCCATCCGGGGACCGGCCCGGACCTGACGCGGCGCGAGCTGCCCAAATCAGTGGGCGCCTTGACGGCACGGATGTGGAATCATTCGCCCCAAATGGCTGCGGCCATGCGCGAACACGAAGTGGCGCGACAACCGCTTACGGCGCAGGAACTAGCAGATATCCTGGCTTACGTGCTGGTCTTGGGCCACTCCACGGCGCAGGGCGACGCGGGAAGAGGACGCGTGGTTTTCGAGCAAAAAGGTTGTGTGCAGTGCCATGATTCCGATCAGATGGCCGATTCCGTGGGGCCGCCCCTGACCGAGTTGCAGGGGAACGGGGGTCCGGCCGACATGGCGGCGGCGATGTGGAACCACGGTGGCGCGATGCTTGAGCGCATGACCGAGGCAGGTGTTTCGTGGCCCGTGTTTCATGATAGCGAAATGATGGATTTGCTGGCGTTTCTGAACAACGTCGCCCACGCAGAGGGTCAGGGCGAATAGAGAATTCGAGTGCGGCCACCCCAGCGGCGCTCGCGCTGTTGATTCGGTGGAGGCTTGGACGAGGAAAACTCACGATGAAAAGAATGCTTGCCGCGCTCGCGGCGCTTGTGGTCGTAATGGGCATGACCGCGGTGGGATATGGCGTCATGATGCGCGGTCCACGCGTTGTGCAACCCATCGCGTTCAATCACACGGTTCACCTGAAACAGGCCAAGATGGAGTGTCTTGAGTGCCATTTGAATGCCGAAACGAGCGTGTTTGCCGGCATTCCCGGCAAGGCCATTTGTTTGGACTGCCACGACATCGACGAAGAGCAAGGCACCCATCCCCAAAAGGACTTGCTCTTTGAATTCGAGGACGCCGATCAAGAAATTCCATGGGGTAGGGTCGCGGTGACGAGGCCGGATGTCTTCTTCTCCCACCGCCGCCACGTGACCGCCGCTAAGCTCGAATGCCTCATATGCCATAAGGATCAGGAGACGCTGGTCCGTCCCCCTCCTCGGGCCAGGTTGGTCATGAGAATGAGTGCTTGCGTCAATTGCCACGCGGACCATGGCCTGATTAAAGATTGCGTTCACTGCCACCGGTAGGCGTCGCCCGCCGCCACGCGAGTTGAAGCGGAGCGAGCCCTATGGGACTTCCCCGCAGACGTCCGCCGCTCAGTTGCGTCGAATCTCGAACTGTACCTGCTTCACCCCAACTTCTTGTGGAACACAGGCTGGCCTGTGGCGACGCAACCTCACCTGCCCGCGAAAACTCATCGTAGGGTGGCAATCGGCAAGCAAACATGCTCGAAGACCTCTCCGGTGACTAACCATCCGGTCGCTCGAGCCGCTCCTTGTTCTTGTTCCACCACTCGCGCCATTCGACCTGCGGATTCGAACACGTGGCGGCCTGTTGAAGTGTTGGCTCAATTGGTTCAACTCGTCGGCGGCCTGTCAGTCGAACCAGTGAAGCCTCAGTGAGCGCGCGAATCTCGGGAGAGGTATCGCCAAGCAGGTCGATTAGCGTGGGGATCTGCGATGCATCCGCGAGGTCACAAAGCACGCGAGCCGCCCCGAGCCGCCACTCGTCGTTGGGCTCACCCTCCCAAGTTTGAACGGCATTTGCCAGAGGTGCCGCAGATGCGGATCCAAGTGACCGAAGATGCAGCTCGACTTCGCGCGGAAAGTCGCTCTGTTTCCACTCGCCCACTAGGGCACGTGCACGTTTCTTCTCGTATCCCCCGTTCGAACCGATCCACGTGCGCGCTCCGAACAGCAGAAACGCCATGGCGAAACCTGCTGCGAAGGCGGGCGCCCATCGTACGAGAGCCCACCGGCGCGAAGGTGCCGGCGTTTCCTCAAACCACGCTTCCAGCACCTGATCGGCAACTGCGGATGCCGCGCGTTGTCGATCGCCGAAAATGCGCGTCAGTTCGCGATCGTCACGCTCCATCTGGTCCGCCGCCGCGCGGCAGCTCGCACATTCACCCAAATGTGCTGTCAAGCGATGCCGGTCGTCAAGCAGAAGCTCGCCGTCCATGCGGGCGTTGATCAGTGACAAACTTTGTTCACAGTTCATCGTTCAACTCCCAGCCTCGGACAACCGGTGCCGCAGCAGCTTCCGTGCCTTCGTCAGCCTCGCGTTGATCGTGGCGGCCGACACACCCAGCATTTCCCCCAGTTCCTGGTACGTCGATTCACTGTAGTAGTATAGCATGAGTACCTCTCGACACGCCGAGGGCAGTTGTCCAATCTCCTGATACAGTTGATCCCAGGCTTCATTGGAGTCTTTTCCATGAGGTTGGGCCTCACCGGCCAGCGTTTCCAAGGCATCGGTCGATACTTCGGTTCGCTGTTTTGATTTTAGCCAGTCGAGACTGGTTCGTGTCGCAATCCCGCAGATCCAAGCTCCGAAGCGGTCTGGATCGCGGATCGATCTCAGCGCGCGGAGGGCGCGTAGCAGGGTTTCCTGCGCCAGGTCTTCTGCCGTGGAAGCGTTTCCAACCCGCGCGTGGCAGACCGCCAACACGCGCGCACTCCACCTGTGCACCAACAGCGCGTACGCACCGGTACGCCCTAAAAGCGCCTCACGAACGAGATCGGCGTCCGATTTTCCATCCCCCACAGTCAACTCCGAAACCACTCCGGACGGTTCTATCTTATTAGTAGATTGGAAGCGAGATCCTATTACTGACGAATTCAGAAAAGCTAGGGTTCCGCGAGTATCGCCTTGATCGCCGCGACTAGGTGCAAATAGTCTTGATTAAGTTGGACCTTATCGGGATCATCCGTCCGGCCGAACGCGGGTCCGGGGTGCACGTAGCGGATCACGCCCTTTCCATCGAGCAAGAAGCATACGCTTGTGCTTCGCCGTTCGTCGGTGCCCAGGTACACCCGCTGCAGGGTTTTCCATTGTGGATCGGTCGCCACCCACCCTGTGTAGCCGATTGCCTTTGCCATTTGCAGTACCTCATGTGCGGTCACGTTGCGGGGCCGCTTGGGATGATACACCGCCAGTGTCTGTAGCCCTCTCGTAGCGAATTCCCTGCGTAGTTGATCTATGGCGGGAAGGGACATCGCGCATGATGGGCAGGTGTCCGTCCACCAGCGAACCAGCGTCACCTTGGCTGCCGGCTCGGGGGGCTTGTTGTCGGGTGTATTCAGGCAATCGAGTTCGTCCAACACAAGACGTTTCCCAAGCAAATCCGCTGCTTGGGATGACATCGGCACCCCGCCGGCCAGGCTGGGCACGGTACCTCTTAATCGGCTTTCGGTGCGCTGATTCTCTCGCTGGTCGCAAGATGCTGCCAAAAATGTGGTCGTGATCACGACGCTAGAGAACATGTTTCGCATGGGCGTGTTGCACTCTCTTCGGGATTTCGTACCCACGGGCTCGCGAGATTCTACGAGTTTCTTCACGACCCGCCCGTAACACTCGCGTAACGGTCGGGTTCTTTCCTCGATTCCGCTATTGGCCCACTCGGCCTGCTCTACTACATCGTAGTTGAAGACTCGAATCCATTGAAAGGGTAATCTCATGACTCGCACCGTATTGTTGTTCTCTATCGCATCGTTTTCCCTATGTACTTGTGTTCGCGCCGCATCCGTACCGCATAGCGGGTCCGAAAACCGTGTCGTCGAGCTGGCGATCTGTCTCGATACCAGCGGCTCGATGGACGGCCTGATCAATTCTGCGCGGCAAAAGCTTTGGGCAATCGTCAACGATCTCGCCAAGGCCGAGCCCACGCCGAAACTTCGAGTGGCCCTGCTCAGCTATGGCAATGACAGGCACAACCCGGAGAATGGTTGGGTCAAAGTCGAAACACCATTCACCGAGGATCTCGACACCGTCTCGCAGATGCTCTTTGGGTTGACGACGAACGGGGGCACTGAGCTTGTCGGGCGCGTGGTGCAGACTGCCTTACAGGAACTCGATTGGCACCCATCCGCCGACACGTTGCGAATGGTCTTTGTGGCAGGGAACGAGTCCGCCGACCAGGACGATCAGGTTGCCGCCCGCACCGTATGCAAGGAGGCGACCAAACGCGGGATCGATGTGAACTCGATCTATTGCGTCTACGGCGATGATGACAGTGAAGTGAGGCCGGGCTGGAGGGAGCTTGCCAGGTTGGGCGACGGTGAGTTCGCCATGATCGACCAGGACAACGGAGCGTTTGTGATTGCGACGCCCTACGACCAGGCACTGATCAAGCTCTCCGCTGAGCTCAACGCAACCTATATTCCCTTCGGCACCGCGGGCCAGGCCGGTTGCTCGAACCAGGCGGCGCAGGACGCCAACGCAGTGCAGCTGAACTTCGCAAACGCGGCATCACGAGCCGCGACGAAGGCCGGCAAGCTGTATTCGTGCGGGTGGGACCTCGTCGATGCGACCCGCGCCGGTAAGGTTGATTTGGCCAAGGTGGAAGAGAAGGACCTGCCCGAATACATGCGGACACTCACGCACGCCCAGCGAGTGTCAAAGATCGATGCCATGCAGAAGCGACGCACGAAGGTGCGGAGTCAGATCAACGAACTCGATCAGCGTCGCCAGATCCTGCTTACAAAGGAGTTAGCGCGTCAGGCAAAGACGAACATCGGCAGTTTCGATATCGCGATCCGCAGCGCCATTCGCAAAAAGGCCGAGGCGTTGGGGTTCACATTCACCCCGCTCGGGGCAACGGTTGCATTGGTGGAGTCTCGCGTCGCGGAAGTGGATGCGTTCGACTATTTCATTCGATTCACCGGTAGCTCGATGAGCACATGGGTGGCCAATGACATCGTTGAAGACTTTGAGGGCGCGCGTCTGGTTAATAAGGAGTTGGCGCACGATGTTCGTATCGTTCCGGGCACGCCCGAGGCGGAGGCGTTCACCAAAACGCTGCCGAATCAGATGCGGGATCTCGTCCGATCGTTAAAGGGAACGGTCTATCTGGGCTGGCGTGACAAGATCTACCTTCTAACCGGTGGATGTTGAGCGCAGCGGATTTCTTG
>CAZYXP010000062.1:10369-17325 GCA_964651325.1 uncultured Phycisphaeraceae bacterium | reverse complement strand
CGCCGCCACCCAACCGCCCGAGAGGGTAAGGGGGAGGCCAGGGGGAATCGGCCACTCCCTCCCCGTTGCCGCGGTGGGGTCGAGTCGTCCCCGGGCACGGTCTGGGCGCATCCCAAGGTAGGTGAACGATTTTCCCGTTTCAATTTCGCTTTTCCGGCGCTTGCGGGCTTCATCGGTGGCGAACAGGCCGTCGCGAAGCACCTTGGCGGCCACCGGTTTGTCGGTGCGGTCGTCGATGGCGTGGAAGACGATTCCCTGGGAACCACGGCCGATTGGGCTGATCAGTTTGTGCCGGTCGATCTTCTTGGTGGTCAGCGAGATGTAATGCTCCGCAAGAGCGAGGAGAGCGCGGGCCGGACCTGCCGGCGCGTGCCCCACTCGCACTCAATCCGTTGCGGCCCGCATGGCCATGAGGTCTTCGCGGGCCGCGATGGCGGCCCATTGAAGCGGCAAGACCCTCGCGAAACTCGGTACCATCCACCGCTCGAACTGCCAGCCAGGGTGTTGTTTCCACGACTCCAGACACTGCGCCTTGTGCGCCTCGATCTCCTCCGGCGGTATGTCCTCCCACCGCGCCATTTCTTGGCAAACCTGGAGGCTCAGATCGATCATGCTTTCCGGGCTCGGCAGGTCGCTGAAGACCGGTGCTGACCGTGGCCATAGCTGGGTTGCTCGGTCCGGATCAAGCTTGGCAATGCCGCGTTCCACCACGGTAACCCACCGAATACGTTGGAGCGCTCTTGTGGCATCATATCTCATCGCGGGTGCGAATCGCGGTATGGGCGGCGACTTGCGCATCCATTCCTCGAGTTCCACCGGGATCCCGGCGTCGGGGATCAACTCGCTGACGGCTTCGAGCAGCGCGCCGCGTATGCTCGTCGCGATGCTAATTTCGAACATTTTAACCCCAGTTGCCAAGTCCACGCCTATGCTCCGCGCGGCATCGAGATACCTTATGGCGCGCAGGCGATTGGAACCAAACAGTTCGTTGGCGCGCTCGATGAACCGGATGGCTAGCAAGTTCGCCTCACCGCAGCCGACGGAATTCTCAAGAGAGAGCCAACGCTTCGGTTCGATGCTGATGGTAAACTGGTGCCCGGCAATGTACGCCGCGGCCTCGTCGAGATCGGCGTGTTCCTCCAGGAACCAGCTTGAGGACACCGTCGGCAAATCAAGCTGAAACCATGTTGAGCGATAAAGCGGCGTGTAGGGAGCAAACGCCTGATCTACCAGGGACTTCTCCCGATCCATCATGGTGGTGCGCAGCTCGGTCGTGGCTATGGCGTCCTGCGTGTTTCGGTGCTGCACGACGCTGGCCGTGGCGACCATCGCGATCACCGCGGCGCCGGCCAGCCATTTGCGGTAAGGCCAAACCCCGCTGACCACGCGCTTGGCGAGCGATCGGGGTTTGGCAAGCGTCGGTTTTCCGGCGAGGTAGGCCCGAATCTCCCCGGCGAGCTGCACCGCGTCGGTATAGCGCTGCTCCGGCAATTCGGCGCAGGCCTTGAGCAAGATGGCTTCTAGCGTGCGGTCCATCGTGCTGTCCAGCGCACGCGGCCTCATGCGGCGGGTGAGCTGTCTGGGGTTCATATCCGTAAGCAGTAGATGCAGAATCAACCCCAGGGCGAAGACGTCGGCTTGCGGGCCGATGGGTTTGCAGGCGAGCTGCTCCGGGGCGGCGAAAAGCCGGGTGCCCAGGAACATGTCCGCGGAGGTGCAGCCGTCCTGATTGGGGTCGGAAACCAGGCCGAAATCGAGGATGTGCGGCTGACCGTCGTCGTCGATGAGAATGTGTTCCGGTTTGAGATCGCGATGGATGATCTTGCGGCGATGCAGCTCGGCCACGGCATCGACAATCTGAAGAAACAGCGAGAGCCGCCGGCGAGAGTCGATGCCATCGGCGGTGATGGGCTGATCGAGAAAATGCCAGGCGTCCAGCGGCTCGCCTTCGACCAGCGGCATGACGAGGAAATCCACGCCGTGGCTAACGCCAAGATCGAGAATCGGCACCAGGTTGGGATGGGTGAACGATTTTCCGGTTTCGAATTCGCGTTTCAGACGCTTGCGGGCTTCATCGGTGGCGAACAGGCCGTCGCGAAGGACTTTGACGGCCACCGGGTTGTCAGTGCGGTCGTCGATGGCGTGGAAGACGATGCCCTGGGATCCGCGGCCGATCGGCTTGATCAGATTGTACCGGTCGATTTTGTCCGTGCTCAGCGACACGTGATGCTCCGCAAGAGCGAGGAGAGGGCTTTCGAGACCTGCCGGCGCACGGCCGCGACACTAACGCCGCGATCTTCTCCGATGGTGGCTTCGTCTGCGTCCATGAGGAAACGCTCACGCAGCAAGGACTCCTGGCCAACGGGCAATGTTTTGAGCAAATCGCGGATGTAATCTTCGACCTCGCGTCGCGCCACGATGCTAGAAGCCGTCTTGGCGCGCTGGTGGAGTCGGCGGGTTTGGATTTGGTCGAGCGTGGCGGTTCGCGGGCGGCCGGTATGGAAATCAACCACGACGCGGCGCGCTATGCCGTACAGCCAGGCCCGGCAGCGAGCGTCGGGATCTTCCGAGCCCTCGCGGTAGGTATCGGCTCCGTGCAGGGCGCGGACGCACAGCTCTTGGAAGGCGTCTTCGAAATCACTGCAGCGGGTCTCGAAAAAAGCGCGCAGCTCCGGCTCGCACCGCTCGATGTTCATGGTGATCCGCTCGGCGGCGTCACACTCAGACGGAGCTGATTTCAGCCTTCTGATCATTGGTTCACAGCAACTCAACTACAAGACCGCCACTATTGACGGCTTGAACCCCTAGCCCTGCAGTCGAACCTTGAACCCCAAAACGAACGCCCCATCTACCGGAGCAAGGATTGGACGTTCCACCGGAAGTCCGCACGGCAGAATCTATGACTCGATACACCTTGCCGGGGCGCCTCGTTTCCAGCGCGCCAGGATAGCACATTTTCGGCACCACGACCAGTTTTTCCGCTGTCGATTTAGGTTGCCGGCCTGCGTGACGAGGAATCGGGCTTTCAGAGTCAATTCCGCAACAATTCGTGCCCGTTTTGGTGACCCCTGAAATTGCCTGCGGTCGCCAAAGCCCCTTACTTATCGGTCGATCGACCGAATAATGTGCGTTTGACCCGAAGTCACATGATTCTGGCCGATACGATCACCACCACCGCGTCGCGGCAGGGTCGGCTTGCGTCCGTATTCCGACAAGTGATGCGGCAGGCGTGCCGATATGACATCTTGTAGCGCCTTATCTAGAGGGATTTCAAGCGTGTCAAGCAACCCCATCAGAACACTTGTGATCGATGATTCCGTCTTCATGCGGACAATGCTCAAGACCGCCATGGGCAAGGCGGCGTCTATCGAGGTGATCGGATCCGCACAGAATGGCACAGAGGGGCTCAAGAAAATAAGGGATCTGAAGCCGGACGTGGTCACGCTCGACATCGAAATGCCGGGGATGACCGGGCTTGAGGTGTTGGAAACTGTCATGAAAGAGTGCCCGCTGCCCATCGTCATGGTATCGACCAAGACGCAGCAGGGGGCGGAAATGACGTTTCAGGCGCTCGAGTTGGGCGCGGTGGATTACGTGGCCAAGCCCTTGGCGGTTCAAAAGGGCGGTTCCAAGGGCGTTGACAGCAAACAGCCGTCGCTACAAAGCTTTCAGCAGAAGGTCATCAAGGCAGTTGAGGCCGCGTTTGCTTCCAATCGCTCGCTGATCGGGCATCAGGACAAGACCCGGATTCTGACCCCGCGAAAAGGGGCGATCCGGACCGACGGCGTTGTAGCGATCGGCATCAGCGCCGGTGGACCGGCCACGCTGCACAAGCTGATGCCCGTGTTGCCGGCCGAATTTCCGCCGATCGTGCTTACCCAGCACATGCCCGCCGATTTTACCGGACCGTTTGCGGCAAGATTAAATGCCGAGGCCAAGCTGACCGTCAAGGAGGCGGAAAGCGGTGACGAGTTGATTCCGGGAAGGCTGCTGCTTGCCCCGGGTGACCTTCACCTCAAGGTGGCCTCGCGCGGGAAAAAGAGGGTTGCCGTATTGGATAAAGGACCGAAGGTCTCCGGGTTTCGTCCTTCGGTGGACGTGCTGTTCGAAAGCGTGCGCACGGTGTTTGGCGCCAACTCGATTGGGCTCGTCATGACGGGCATGGGCAACGACGGGGCCGTCGGGATCAAAATGTTGCACGAGGCCGGCGCCAAGACGCTTTCGCAAGACCAGGATTCCAGCATCGTCTACGGCATGCCCAAGGCCGCTTTCGAGACCGGCTGCGTCGACCAGGTGGTTTCCCTCGCCGAGATACCCGACGCCTTGGTGCGTCTGTTGAAGCAAGCCGACAAACAACCCGCCTAAGTTGACAACACGCCTAGGCCGGGACACGCCTCCGCACACCTATCGCAACAACAGCGCAGACGGCCTTCGGTACATGATCGTGCCGAGCGCCATCATGGAAAGAGCTAGCGCCATTAGTCCCCATTGGGAGATGGCGGGGATGGCGGGGGGCGGTGGCGGCAGGGCGGGCGATGGCGCGAGAGTGTCACCGATCAGTTGGGGCGTTGGAGCCGGATTGAGCGGGTGCAGGATGACCTGCGACGCGACGGGCGGGGCGTCGGCCGTGAACGTAAAGGTGTAGGCCGTGCCCCAACGGAGCGTGTTGGGCAGCAAGCCGCCCGATGGGGGCGCCGCGAAGAAGAAAAGCTCGCCGGCGTTTCGCTGCGAAAGCCATGGCTGGTTGGAGTAGATCAACTCGCTCGATTGCGGGGCGTGGAAACCGATGTTCGTGATCGTGACGGAGGAATCGGCGGGTATTGTGAACGCTCGGATTTCTGCGTCGAGATCGTGGTTGTATAACACGTATTGGTAGTCCCACAGGCCGCCGCCGGCGTCGGTCGCCGTCATTGCGAGCAAGACGCGGCCATCGGAAACGAGATCGGACGCGATCGTAGTGATGGTCGCGCCGGTGAACGCTTCGATGGCGGGGCCGACCACCGTGCCCGAGGCGCTGATGTCGAAAACCCACGTGCCGCCCGGACTTCCGGATATGGCGACCGGCTCCCATGCGATGCTGTTCATGTGGTCGATGTCTTGGTGGTGGACCGCGTAGAATTCGCCAAAATACTGGGCGCCGACGTTCATCGCCGGGTCGAGGTCGTCATCGTGAATCTGCAAGCGATGATCGATGGGGCCGTGTCCGCCCTGCTGCAAATCGATGTGCGAGCCTTCAAACACAAACGCGCCGCTCCAAGGATTGATTTCGCTACGCGGGCCGAGCGTGGATTGTTGGGCGTTGGAACCGACGCCGTAGGTATCGGAACATCCGACGCCGAGTTCTTGGTTGTTGCCGGGCGGCTGGCATCCGAAGCCACATGCATTGGCCGTGTCAGAGGCCCACGCATGCTTGACCCAAGACTGGCCGATTTGTTCAAAACGCCCATCGAGCAGGCGATACAAATTGAACGTGTATAGCGGATGATGGGGGTTGGGATTGACGTGGTAGTCGAGCACGGCGTTGCCCGCGTTGCAGATCGTCAGATCCATCATGCAGCCGACGACTGCTCCCTCGCGGCCGAATTGGTTGAAGACGTTAAGCTCAGCGGCGAGCGCGTCGGGGCCGTCTCCGCCGGCGCTGGCGCAATCAATCTGCAACTCGTACGCGCCGACCGCGCCTTGCCATCCGGCCACTCTGATGAAGTAGCTATTGCCCGTGGTAGCTAGAAAGGTAACACGCGACCGGGTCTGTGCGCATGCATCGTCATTGCATACGAGGCTGTTGGTCGAGGTTCCCGGGCATCCTGAATGAACCGACAAGACCGTGTCATAGCTAGATCCGCATGCGGAAACCTGCACGGGGCAGTCCGCCAAGGCGTCGTAGCGATACCATACGTCCGGCGAGGTGGACGACTCGGCGCAGGGAGCGTCGCCGTCGCTGGTGGCTGAAGATGTATCGCCGGTTGCCGTCTCGCCGAGGGCGATGGGTAGGGCATTGAGGCAGTCGTCGGGGAGGCCCGCGGTGCAGAAAAGGCTCATCGTGAACGGCCCGGAGGCGCCCTGCCATCCGGCGACGCGAATAAAATACTCCTGCCCCGAAACGACCGGCATAACGATCCGCGATTGCTGGCCGCAGGCGTCATCGTTGCACGCGATTTCGTTGCCCGAGCCTCCGGGACATCCCTGGTGTACCGAAAGCAGCGTATCCCAAGCCGCACCGCCGCACGTCGAGATGGCCAAGTCGCAGTCGCTGGGCGCGACAAAGCGATACCACGAATCGGGCCCAGTGCCCGCGTTGGCACAAGCGCCGCTTGTAGCGGCGCCGTCGGCCGTAGCCATGGTGGTGGTTCCGGCCAGCAGTCCAACGCCCACCGTGGTAGCGTTTGCGCACAGATCGTTGCCCGGTACGGGGCAGACGCCTGAAGCGACCAGGCCGCTGTCCCAAAGTGCCTGATCCTCGGCGTCGACCACGCCGTCACAATTGAAATCGCAGATTTCCACGAGCCCGTCGCAACCGTCATCGCCGTTGGCGAGGCATTGCCCGATGGCTATGGTGTCCGAGATGTTAAAGACGCCGTCCGGCGCCGAACAGACGCCGCTTGGAGTAGTGTCATACGGTGGAACAACTTCGCAAGGGCATACATCCAGCGCGGTCGCGCCAGTCGATCCAATCAGCAACGAACTTACCAACGCAGCGAGTCTCAGTTTCAGATGCATAAGTGTACCCCCTTAGATCAAAGCGATCAGCATCTCGGACCTACAGGTTGGCCGGTTTGCTGAAGAAACGTGACTGCAGAGGATCGGCCTTCCCAAAACATCAAACCTCAGCGTGCGATGCTACCCGGATCGCCCCCGCGATTCAAGCGAACGCACGCTTGCTGCCGATTCAGAGCCGCTGGCGCCAGCCTGCGGACCCTCGCCGCGGAATGTCACCAGGCTAGCGCCAGGTGCTCTGA
>CAZYXP010000062.1:0-10269 GCA_964651325.1 uncultured Phycisphaeraceae bacterium | reverse complement strand
TAGCGCCAGGTGCTCTGATGCGTGCCGATCAGGCTGACAGCTTTCTTCTCTCGACGAATCCTGACAGGTTCGCCCATCCCCAACCGGTAGACGTACGGCGCAACGTCGCTACCCTGTAGGCTCCTGAAGGGGGGGCGTTAACCGCGCCGCCGTGGATCGCCGCCTTGAAGCGGACCAAGCAACCACTCGTTTGAGGTACGAAAGCCATGAGTCGTTTTTTTATTGCTACCGTTTGCATGATTTCGTTTTGTCATAGCGCCGTCGCCCAAGACGTCGCCTACGAGAAATACCAACTCGACAACGGGTTGACCGTGATTCTGCATGAGGATCACAGCGTGCCGGCGGCGTGCGTCAATCTTTGGTACTACGTCGCTTCGAAAGACGAGCAGCCCGGCCGGTCGGGCTTTGCCCATCTTTTTGAGCACCTCATGTTCATGGGCACCCACCGCGTGCCCGGGCTCGATTTCGACAACACCATGGAAGCGGGTGGCGGATTCAACAACGCCTCCACCAGCGAGGATCGCACGAACTACTACGAGATGGGGCCGTCGGAGCTGTTGCCCACGCTGCTGTGGCTCGAGGCCGACCGCCTCGAACACCTCGGCGACGCCATGACGCAGGAAAAGCTGGACAAGCAGCGGGCGGTCGTCCGAAACGAGCGCCGCCAAACCTCGGAGAACCGTCCCTACGGCCGGGCCGATCTTCGCGTCCACGGATTGATGTTTCCCGAGGGGCATCCCTACCACAACACCGTCATCGGCTCGCACGAGGATTTGCAGGCCGCCACCGTGGATGATGTGAAGAATTTCTTCGCGACCTACTACGTACCGAGCAACGCGAGCATGGTGGTCGCCGGTGATTTTGATCCACAAGCCATTAAGCCGCTGATCAACAAGCTGTTCGGTTCGCTGCCGCGCGGCTCGGACGTGGTCCATCCCCCTGCCACACCCGCCAAGCTGAGCGAGGTCAAGCGGCTAACCATGACCGACAAGGTTCAGTTCGCACGCACGACCATGGTCTACCGCAGCCCCAAGCGATTCGCCGCCGGTGATGGTGAAATGGATCTAACCGCCGCCATCTTGTCAGACGGCATCTCCAGCCGGCTGTACCAGCGGCTCGTGTACCAAGACAAGCTCGCCGTGGACGTCAGCGCGTATCAGGCGTCGATGCTCTTGGGATCGCTTTTCTACGTGGAGGTGACGGCCCAGCCAGGCGTAGCGCTCGATGACGTCGAGCGCGCGATGGACGAGGAGCTGGCGCGGTTTGTGGCCAAGGGGCCGACCGCGGAGGAATTGGACCGGCAAAAATCCAAAATCGAATACGGCATGGTCTCAAGGCTTCAGTCGCTGCTAGGCAAGGCTGATCGGCTCAACGCCTATCAGTTTTTCTATGGCGAACCCAATTCCTTCAAACAGGACTTGGAGCGATACCGCAGCGCAACCGTCGAAGATGTGCGCCAGTGGGCGGGGCGGGTCTTGACGCCAGACGCCCGGCTGATCTTGCGCGTCATTCCGGAGCTAGAAACGCCCGACGAGAATCCTCGCGATGAGCATCCGGCCGTCGCGGATGCGGGCCCGTTTAACCCACCCTTGCCGGAATCCTTCAAGCTGGCCAATGGAATCCAGGTATATCATTGGGAACGCCGGGAATTGCCGCTTGTTGAAATGCGCATCTTGATTCCCAAGGGAGCGACGTATGATCCCCCGGGTCAGGCCGGTCTGGCTTCTCTTACGGCCAACATGCTGGACGAGGGCGCGGGCGCCAACGATGCGATGGCGTTCGCCGACTCGTTGGACGCGCTCGGCGCACGATTCTCGGCATTTTCGAGCCTGGATTCGACCGTGGTGACGCTTTCGTCACTTCAGCGAAAATTCGCGCAGAGTTTGGAACTCTGCGCCGACGCCGTGCAGCGGCCACGGTTCGATGCCAAGGAGTGGGAGCGCGTCCATCGACTCCATCTCGAGGGTCTCAAGCGCGCGCAAGACCGTCCGACAAGCGTAGCGCGCGTGGTGGCGATGCGTGGCTATTTTGGAGACGATCATCCCTATGGCCGGCCCGTCGGCGGCACGCTCGAATCGGCCTCGGCGATTGGTCTCGATGATGTTCGACGCGCTCATCGACAACTCTACCGACCGGCCGACGCGGTCATTTTGCTGGCCGGAGACATTTCCGTGGCAGACGCCAAGGAACAATTGAACCTGGCATTCGGCAAATGGCAACCTTCGTCGGCCCCGGCGCTCACGACGCCGAGATTTCCCAAGCCGGCGAACCGATCGTTACGCGTGGCGATCGTGGACCGCCCCGGTGCGGTTCAGACCGTGGTGCGGTTTACGATGCCCGGTCCGGCCTATGCGGACAGAAATCGGCCGGCGTATCAACTGTTCAACACGATTCTGGGCGGCAGCTTCACAAGCCGGCTCAACAAGAACCTTCGTGAGGATCACGGGTACACCTACGGCGCACGGAGCAGCTTCGCCATGCAGCCGGATTTGGGCTATTTTACGGCATCGTCGAGTGTCAGAACAGATGTCACCGGCGCGTCCGTCGCCGAGTTTCTCAAGGAATTCGAAGGAATCCGTGGTGGCAACATCGCCTCCGTGGAAGCACGGAAGGCCCGATCCTCGGAGCGGATGCGGATGATTCGTTCGTTTGCGGGGTTGGGCGGAATACTTTCCAAGGCGGCCACGCTCGTACGCAACAATCGCCCGTTTACCGACTTGGGCGAAGAATTGGCGGTGGTCTCAAACATTGGCGAATCGGACTTGAATCGAATCGCGTATGAGGCCGTTCCGCTGGATCAAGCGTTGCTCGTCTTGGTCGGCGACAAGAAGCGCATTGTCGAACAATTGACCGGTTTGCCGCTCCCCTCGATGATCGAATGGTCGGTTACGGGAGACCCGATGAACAGCCACTAGAACGGTTGCATTTTTCGTGTACCGGTTGCTCGGCAATCGTCGCGCGGCCGCGCGGGCTGAAGCCCGCGGCTCAGGGTGCTTTGCTGAATCCCAGGGGCTTTCAGTGCCGCGACACAAATAGTGAGGCTGTTCTAACCCGCCATGACCCGCTGCATGGCCTCCTCGACGCGATCTTTCTCGAATGGTTTGACGATGTAATCGACCGCGCCGGCTTTCATGGCTTCCATGAGCGGTTCGCGCTGGTCGATCGCTGAGATCATGATGATCTTGGCCTTTTCGTCTGATTCCCGAATGCGCTTCAGCGCGGCCAAGCCATCCACCTCGGGCATAACAACGTCCATCGTTACGACGTCCGGCGTAAGCTCGCCGTACATCTGAAGCGCTTCCTCGCCGTTGGCTGCTTCGCCGACCACCTCGTAACCGAGGTCGCCGAGCAGATTCTTGATCATATGTCGCATGAACTTCGCGTCATCGACTACCAGTACTCGGGTACCCACAGCATTCTCCTTCCGACGGAACCATACCGCCGTCTATAGCACCTCAGGCTCCTGCCCGATAATCGACACATGCACGTCGCCTGTGGCGGGATCAAGCTGCATCCTTCTTCCCTTGGTTCCGCCTACGGAACCGGCCGCTAGCCGTACGGTGTGGTGTTGCAGACGCGCCTTGACGGCATCGGCGTTGCGGTCGCCGAGCCCGGAACAAACATTGTCGCCGAACATTTTGGCTCCGCCGGAGATCTTGGCGGTCAGCCGCTTTTTACTCGCGCCCTCGGCGAGGATGCGCTCGATCAGCATGTCCACCGCCGTGTCCGCGAATTTTCCCGGATCTCCGCTTCCCTCACTCGAGTCGGGGAGGATAACATGGGCCATGCCCCCGATGCCCGCCACGCGGTCGTAGATGGCGACACCGATACAGGAGCCCAATACGGTCCGGATGCTGTCGGGTTCCTGGACTACCTTGATTGCCGCGATGCCAATTGAATGGACCGTGCCCTTTTCCGGTGCGGCGGTTCCGTTAGTGTTGGAAGCTATATGCGCAGTCTGCATCGTTGTTCCCTTGCTAAGTACAAGACATCTCAATCAATCGAATCGACGACGGCGCTGGCAGGAGCAGAAACAACCACTCCAAAGAATGTTCCCCTACGAGAAAATCGGTTCGCGCCATGAAAACCTCATCGCCGACGAGCGCTTGATCGGTCAGCACGCTCTCTATCACGGCGGCGGGCAAGTCACAGACGAAATGGGGTACCGACGGCTCTATCATCACATCCAGCCAAGTTGCCCAGCTGTTGACGAACGATCCGGAGATGATGTTTCCGGTCTCTTCCAGGCATGACCGCTCAAGTTCGCCAAGCGATCCCGTCGTGCCGAGCGGTTGCTCCATAAGCAGATCGACGAGTTTGGCGGCGTTTTCCTCGTTCATTGCCAGCAATGCGTTTCCGTGCATCTGATGGCTCAAATCGGAAAGTAGCGCGACAATGGGACGCTCTTGATCCCATTGTGATGCGACGGCATCCAGGGGTACCTGCACGAATCCGTCGGTCGCGATTTTCACACCGCGCCGAAGCCACTTGGACATCGCCCGCGACGCATTGAAGGCGCCGTTGATGGCAATGGTTTGCAACGCTTCGTGCCGCATGTTCTCCATCTTGCATTGCTGTTGCATCTTCTCCAAGGCACTATGCGATGGAAGCAGCAGCAGGCTCCATTCCATCTTCTCGCCATCCAAGAGGAACTCAGTCTTGCAGATCAGAATCTCGTCATGGTGCAAGGCCTGCTCCATCAGGAGGGGATCCAGAATAGCGCAGGAAAGATCACAGCCAAACGATGGAACCTCCGGCTTGATGTGGAGCTTCAACCACTTGGCCAAGCTGTTGGAATACGCACTACCTACTATATTGCCCGTTTCGCAAAGGCCCGATTCTTCAAGCTCACCGAATTCCTGCGATGTTCCAAGCGGCATTTGAAGCATCATATCGGCCAGGCGCAGGCCAACATCCTGCGGGAACACCAGCAAGAGATTCCCTTCGACATCACCGGCGAGCGGCAGGTGGACCGCAGCCACGAGGTCGTCTCCGGGGCAGACCGTCGAGGCTACGTCGGCGATGGGCACCTGGGAAAACCCGTCGCAATTCAGTCGGACGCCGCGCCGCAACCACTTCGACAGTGCTCGCGAGGCGTTGTACGCTCCGTTGACCGCGACTGTTCGCATCGCATGCGATAGGTCCATCGTCATCGTGTTTGCCGTCATGTCACGCCTCCACCAATTCCGAAACCACCGGAGCCGACCGCTCCTGGGCGGTTTGGCTAGCCATTTCCACCATCGTCGGCACGTCAAGTATGAGTGATACCGTGCCGTCGCCACGAATCGAGGCGCCTGCGAATCCGCGCACATTCCGGTAGTTTTCCGCTATCGATTTGATTACGACGTCCTCCTGCCCGAGCAATTCATCAACCACAAGCCCCATTTGATCGCGTTCAAATCCGACAATCACTAAGGTCAGTTCCTCACCCTCGATCGAGGCCGTACGCAACCTTTTGGACGTTGTGTTGAACACCTCTTCGAAGAAGGCGATCGGCACGACGCGGTCACGAACGTGGGCTACCTGGCGCCGTTGAACGAGCAGGATGTCTTTCTTGCGAATTGTGATGATTTCCGCGACCGCCTCCAGCGGCACCGCGTACACGCCCGAGCCGATCTTCATGACCATGGACGTAAGAATTGCCAGCGTCAAAGGAAGCTTGATCGTGATTTTGCTTCCCTCGCCGGGGCGCGAATCGATTTCGACTGTACCGTTCAGTTGCTCCAGCTTGGCCAGCACGATGTCCATGCCCATCCCGCGGCCTGACAGATCGGTGACTTTCTCCGCGGTGGAGAAGCCCGGTTTCAGGATGTATTGGACGATCTCGTTGTCAGGCATCTTTTCCAGCAGCGCCTCGGAGACCATTTCCTTCTCAAGAATCTTGGCCTTCACGCGCTCGATGTTGACGCCCGCCCCATCATCGGAAACCTCGATACAGATGCTGTTGCCCCTGTGGCACGCTTCAAGCGTCAACGTGCCGGTGGGATTCTTGCCGGCCTGCTCGCGGATATCGGGCGTCTCGATGCCATGATCCACGGCATTGCGGACCATATGGGTCAGCGGGTCGCCCAACTCGTCGATCATCCGCTTGTCGAGTTCGGTCTGCTCACCCTTGAGCACGAGATTGACCTTCTTCCCGCAGGACTTGCAAATATCGCGGACCACGCGGCGAAACCGCGTAAACAGCGGCCCTACAGGAATCATGCGCGTTCCCATGATGCCCTTCTGCAAGCCACTCGAGACGCGGTCGAGCCCATGCAGTGCTTCGTCGAAGTCATGCATGGCAATCCGCCCGTTATGAACGCGCTGGACCACGGAACGAACGGGCGCGAAGCTTTCGGTCAGCTCGGCCAATTCCGCGTCGAGATCACCTATGAGGTGGTGCTGGCCGAACTGAGTTTGAAGATCGGCCACGCGGTGGCGCAAGTGATCCAAGCGGTCGCCGATTCTGTCGACGAGATAGCCGTGATTCTTCCCGTCGAATACTTCCCGGAACCGACCGTGGATTTGCACAAATCGGGCCTTGTTGATGACCAATTCGCCGCCGAGATTCATGAGGTGGTCCAATCGCTCTTGATCCACCCTCAACGTCTCACCGGTCTTGACCATGGTCTTGTCCGGCTTGCCGTTGCCGGCTGCCCGGCCAGTCTTTGGGGCGCTCTTTGTGGGCTTAGCGACCGGTTGTGGCCGCGGGGCGGGAGGCGTGGCGACCGGCGAAGGCCGCGGCACGGAAACGCGCTCATCGGGCACCGGCGGCGAAACGCACACTTCAGCGGCTACGCCGGCATCCTTGGCCGCGCTCGCTTCCTTGGCGGCAGACGCCTCAGTGATCAACGCATCGATCGCAGCCGGAGCATCGGTCGGGGGCGAATCATCGCATGCCGCCGGCGTTTGCCCGGAACCGGTCACCGCGACATGTTTGGCGCCGTACTTCGAAAGGATCTCTTCAAGCGAGTGCGGTGCTACTTCGACATCGACGGTAAAGACCACACGAGTCACACTGGAGTCCCCGGTCAGGGCCGTGATGTCCGGTTTCGAGCGGATTACGGTACCGAGGTCCATAAGCTTGTTGTGAATGAGGTAGGCCTGAATCGGGGCCTCGTCAAAACCCTCAGCAAACTCGACGGTAACTTCCAGTGAACCGTCCAACTCCAGGTCGTCGGGCTCGGCGGGTTCCTCATTAGGAGTATTGGGTTCCGGCTCAGCGGCGGGAATATCCGCTGCCGGCGCACTTCGGCCGCTCACCCAAGGCTCAAACTGATCGACCATCTCATTGGCCTGAACATCTGAAACCGTGCCGGCTTTCATCTCGTCGATGACTTGACGCAGGCGATCGACGGTCTGAAAAAGCGCGCTCATCAACGCTTCGTCGATTGCAAGCTGGTTTGTCCGCATGCGATCGAAAACAGTCTCCATGCCGTGGGTGATTCGGTTCATCCCCATCAGCCCGGCCGCGCCGGATGCCCCCTTGATGTTGTGCGCGCAGCGGAAGATCCGGTTGAGTAGGTCGGCATCCGAAGGGGTGTCCTCCAGCCGAAGCAGCCCCTGATTCAGATCCTCGATGGCTTCGGTCGTGCTCTCAAAGAACAATGCCGTGAGCTCGGGATCATCAAAGACGCCGGCACATCCCGAATCTGTCGGGGGGCTGTCGTTGGCTGGGGTGCTGTCCTGCATGGGGGCCTCGGGGGTACAGTCTTCCGCCGGCGCGGTCGGCGCATTTTGGGTGGAATCTTCGCCCGAAATGACGTCTTCTAGCGCCACGATAATATCCTCGATTTCGACGGGCCCCATGTCCGGGTCCGATAGCTCTTGGACGAGCGCCTTGAGTCGATCAAACACCTGAAAGAGCATTTCCACGTTGTCACAGGTCAGGCTCTTTTTTCCCATCCTCACGCGGTCAAACAGCGTTTCCATCTGATGGGTTAACTCTTTGAGATTGTCGAAGCCAAACGCGGCCGCCAGGCCCTTGAGGCTGTGCGCCGCTCGAAACATCTCGTTCATCCGTTCTTTGTCTTCGTCGCAATCAAGCGAAAGAACGCCGTCGCCTACCGTCGATTCAAACTCCATCAGCCCGGCGTCGAGCATTTCAAGATATTCTGGAGCCTCGTCGAGGAATCCCGCCATCAGCTCCGGTGTGATTTCAATAGAGCTTGCCATTGGCGCTATGCCACCTCTCCCTTTTTCATGGGCCTGCCTTGCGGCGACGGTTTGCGGTAGAGGTTGGGTCCGAGGAGTTCCAGTTCCAATCCTTCCCGCAATGCCGGGGTGCTTCGGACGGGATCGACATCTCCGATAAACACATAGCCTCCGGCTTTCGTGGAACGCGTCACTTGGGCCAACACCTTTTTCTTCATCGCTTCATCGAAGTACATCAGCACGTTGCGTAGAAACACGAAATCGAAAGGCTGCTGGGAAAGCGTGTCGCGAAGATTGTGGAATTGGAATTGAACCAGCTTCTTGATCTCCTCTTTGAGATGGTATCCGTCTTCTGCCTTCTTGAACCACCGCTGAACGATCTTCCCAGAGGTCTTCGATATCGCGTAGTCGTTGTAGATGCCCGCCGTCGCACGGTCGAGCATGTTTTGGCTGATGTCCGTGCCGATCACGCTGACTTTCCAGGCGCTAAAATCTCTCAGTGTCTCTCGCAGGCAGATCGCAGCGCTGTACGCTTCCTCCCCGCTGCTGGATGCGGCGCTCCACATGCGAATCGATTTGTTCTTCTTGTCGGCCGCTCGGCTGGCGACTTCGGGAACCCATTGCTTCCGAATGTAGGTCCAGAGCGATTCGTTGCGAAAGAAGTACGTTTCGTTGGTCGTCACCGCGGAAAGGAAAAACGGGAGTTCTTCCTTGCAGCCCTTCTCGCTTAGCAGAAGATCGTAGTATTCGCGGAAGTTTTCCAGCTTCAACTCACGGACGCGCCGTCTTAGACGATTGCTCAGCAGGTTCAGTTTGCTCTCCGGCAAGAAAATCCCGGTGCGCTTGTAAATGAGCTTGGCCATGTCGGCAAACTCTTTCGAACTCAGCTTCACAAGTGTGGCCGACACGATTCCCTCGCTTTCCCGTTTTGCATCGCTACGGTGCGCCCCGTTCCAATGAGACGACGCGATCGACTCTGCCTTCGCCCCAGTGCCCAGAGCCTCTTACATGGCGTTCTCGATGATTCCATTTTCCGGGCTCATGTCCCCCTGATTACGACGTGGCACAGCCTCTGCTCCACGGCGTTCGGCTAGACGGGACGGCCCCGTTGAGCTCCGCTCGTTTAAGTCCTTGGCCATGGCAACGCCCAGTGTGGTGCTATCGGCTCAATCCGCGCACCGATGACTCTGCCTGTTTTCTATGCGCCTGTCTCCTATGCGGTTGACCCAAGGACGCAGCGTTTATCGGCCGCACGCCTAACATGTGATGGCCACATGAGTAGGAATCGGACGGCACGTTTGCCAGCCTATCCCCAGCCCGTGGCACTTCGTGGATACGTCTTGAACCCATCGGTACACCCCATGGATCGCTTGAGTTCAAATCACGTAATGCGGAGGACCAAGCCTGCACGAACTTCTGTAGGGAGGCGGACGTTTGCCGGAGCACGCCTGCGGTCCGTCGTGCATGGTCGAAGCCGTGCTTGAGTGAGTCCATGGAAAAGTCGATACAACGGCTGATCATCGTCTGTTCATTACGTCATTGTCGGGTAAGCGCTCAAGCAGTGTACCGGACCACTTGGATCACGGAGAAGATCTAATGGATGTTAGGTTCGTGAACGCATTTGTCATGTCGGTCTGCAACACCTTCGAGACCATGTGTTCTTTAAAGGTTCATGTGGACAAACCGTGCGTCAGTGACGACACCGTAGGGGATGTTTCCGCTGTGATCGGTTTCTCCGGAGACGCCGCGGGCAGCGTGATTATCGAGTTCGATTTCGAAACAGCCTCCAAAATCGCCACCGCCTTCGCCCAGACGGAAATCGATCCGGACCACGAGGACTTTGCGGACGCGCTAGGCGAATTGGCCAACATGGTGGCCGGCGGGGCCAAGGCCAAGTTCGATGGCTTAAAGGTGGACATCTCGTTGCCGAGTGTTGTGATCGGTCCGCACCATCGCTTTCCGTCCTCCAAAACTGTCAAGCGGTTGCACCTGCCGTGCCGCACTGACGCGGGTACGTTCAGCGTGCATGTCGGGATGATCATGACCGGTATGAGTTCGGTAGAGACAAAGGCACAAACAGCGGGAGCCCAAGCGTGAAAATCCTTCTCGTAGACGATTCGCGAACGATTCGCA
>CAZYXP010000061.1:0-17680 GCA_964651325.1 uncultured Phycisphaeraceae bacterium | reverse complement strand
ACACAACATGGCCGCCTCTTCGTGGAAGTCGCTTAAAGAGATCAACACCCCGGGTTTCAGCGGCCCGACGGTCGCCTCGGTGATGGATTATAGCGCGCCGAATATCAACCACGAGATCGGCGAGGTGCAAGGCCCTTACGTCACCGACGGCGTTGGCGTGTATGACAAGTGGGCCATCGCGTATGGTTACGGCCCCGACGACGAATTGAAGGATGTGCTGGCGAAGGTCAACGAACCGGGGCATCTGTTCGTAAGCCAGTTTGCGATCTTCTTCGGCGGCGATCCCCGAAACAACACGTGGGACCTCGGGGCCGACAGCCTCAACTTTGCCAGAGAACGCCTCGGTATCGTCAGTAAGCTGCGGGCGTCGCTTCTTGAGAAGCAGGTCAAAGAGGGCGAGCCGTGGAGCAAAGCGCGGCGGCGCTTCAACATGATCAACGCCTCGCACGTTAGCTCGCTGTTTCTGGCATCGGTATGGATCGGCGGCTCGTACATCAACAACAACTTCAAGGGAGATGAAGGCGAGCAAGCGCCCATCACCGAGGTGCCCGGGGCCAAGCAGCGCGAGGCGCTCGAGCTCATCCTCGGCAATTCGTTCGAGGATGATGCCTTCGGGGTCACGCCGGAGCTGCTGCGTCACCTCAGTCGCGACTATTGGTGGGATCCGGAAGCGAGCGGCGGCATGGCGGCCGACCCGAATTTCCCAGTGAACGATTTCGTCGGCGGTGTGCAGGCCACGGTGCTCACGCTCCTGATGAACCCGACCAAGCTGCGCCGCGTCTACGACAATGAATTCCGAGCGGGCGACGGCGCGCTGACGCTAGCTGAGTTGATGACCAGCGTGACGGATGCGGCGTGGCGTGAGTGCGCCAAATCCAAGAAGGGAAAATACACGGCCAGCTCGCCCATGATCTCCGGCTTCCGCCGAAATCTCCAGCAGGAGCACGTGCAGCGGCTGGTCGATCTGGCGCTTCTCAAGAACGCGCGCAGTTCGTCGATGCGAACCGTTGGCACACTGGCCGCGCAGGAGCTGCGCCGCATCGAAACGATGGTGGCCGACGCCGTCAAAGTTAATCCTGATCCCTACACCCATGCGCACTTGGCCGACATCCAAGCGAGGATCACCAAAGCGCAGGAAGCGTCGTACACGATTTCGCAATAGCGACGTCTGCGACTGACGACGTCTGAGATGGGTAGCTACAGTGCCGCATGTCCTCGCCGAGAGGGCATGCGGCTTTATTTTGCGCAGGCCGTCGCAACTGGCATTGCGTTACGTCCGAACGAAGGAAGACAAACGTACTCCGGCGCACGCTAGGTGGGCTGGCTTGCAAATGCACACGGCATGGTCGCGGCGATGCCATATCGATGCCACAGACCGACGACGTGTGGCATCACGATCGGCCTTCCTGCTGTGGGATGTATGATGGGGCGCACCGCGGCCCGCCGCACTGTACAGGGCAAGATTAGGAGGGGATTGAAGTGCCGCGTACGGCTCAGGTGCGACCGATTTCCTCTACGATGTCCCAACCCATGGCGCTTGCATGAGAGATCACCGCGATGGCCAGCGGAATGGCATCGACTTTGGATGCTTCGCCGGGGTAGCCGGCCATGGGTGCCGACAGGGCCTTCAAGAGATGCTGGCCCACATCCGCGGGATTGTAGACCGGCTGGTCGTAATTCCGCATGGCAAGTTCGAGCTGGACCGCCTGTATGGATGACGGGGTTGTCAGCCATTGAAACGCTTTTGCATTCTCCGCATTGTTGAACTGGATTGGCTCTGCCATGCTTCTTCCCTTTCTAGTACTGTAGAATCTTCGACTGATGATAGTCGCACAAACCGGCGATTTCAGCAGCGACGGCCCATAACCGGGCTAGAGGCTGCGCCATGCCGTCAGCTCGGCCTATAAGAGTCGTGGTGTGTGAATACGAGGCTCAATCGACTCCATGTTGCGGCAGAAAAATGAAATTCGGCAAGAAGCGAAAACCCACGAAGAACACTAGAATCGATTCCATGAACGAGGAAGCAAGCTATGTCTGCGATCGTTGTGGAGAGGAGATCATCATCCCGATCGACCCATCGGCCGGCGCCCGTCAGGAGTACGTTGAAGACTGCCCCGTATGCTGCACCCCAAACGTGATGCGCATCGAGATCGACGGAAATGGCGATATTGCCGTTTCAGCGAGAGCGGAGTAGCTCCATCTGCGCCAGGGCACGAACTCCGACGCCGGTGCATGAAGCAGACGCCGGTCCGCCTGCGCGATTGAATTGTATGCTGTAGCGTAGGGCGATTGAACACAACGGGTTTGGTCCCATAAGATTCCAAACGAATGG
Organism: uncultured Phycisphaeraceae bacterium; assembly: GCA_964651325.1. GTDB lineage: Bacteria > Planctomycetota > Phycisphaerae > UBA1845 > UBA1845 > JADFOB01. The sequence goes on along the minus strand of CAZYXP010000061.1, from coordinate 15,348 downwards.
GGGGTAGGCATGGCCGAAAAGCAAGAGGCGTACCAAATGATCGTCCGATTCAGGCAAGGCCTCGCCAAGGCCGTCGAGCTTGGCTACGGCAACGACGAATGCGGACCGGCCGTATCGGCCATGTTCGATTCCATCGTGGATGATGCCTTTCCCGGCAGGCACGGCCCACTATCATCCGTGAATCTCCGACTCAAATGGGAGCCCAAACGTAAGACGTGCTCCGATCTCCTCTCTCAGTCCACTCGGATCATGAAGCTGGCTGAGAACAGCGTCCGAAGGCAAGACGTCAAACGTGGCTCGCACGTCGTTTTTCCGTTTCTAACCACTCTGGCTATTTCGGGCGGGTTGTTCATGCTTGCCTTTCGTGTCGCCCCTTTGGTGATGGGGCAACTCCTATCGGGCTAGCGCCAACCAAGAAGCAGCCCAATCGACGCCGCGCCCTGTCGGTCGTCATCCGCCACGTGGGAGCTACGCAAGCACAGGCTGAGAAGAGCGGCCATCTCTTCAATGGTACCAACATCGAGCCCCATCACGCCTGATTCTCCACCTCCGTGCTACGATGGGCACCTAACGTGTGATCACGTTCGCTGGCGTGTGATGCCCACGTCGGTTGATGCGATCGCGAACCGCAACGATTGCGCTACGTCGCAGTTTTGACCATGGCAACGCATTCAGCGCGGATTGAATCGGGCAAGCCGCACCATTGCTTGGCAATCATCTCGAGATCGGGATCCATCCAGCGAAGGAAAGACAGGCATTCGGCCTTTCCGATGCCCTCGTTGTATCCGGACTTGATGTAGTCAATGCCTTTTGCCAGCACTTCGCGCCACTCGGCTTCGAGATCCGGCGAAAACTCCGCATCGTGCTTCGCGCACGCATGCATGAGGCTATCAACCCAGCAATCGTAGAATTCAGGCTTCACATCAAGCCTGTGCCGACAGTGTGACTCACGAATCTGAGCCAAGACCTGCCTAGCCGCTTCGCCGCCGTGATCGAACATCAACATGACTTCCAACCCAACGCGCAGCAGTTCGTTCTGTTTCGTGAAGTCTGTATTGGCGAACATCTTCGGGATGTCCGGATGGCTACCTTTGAGGATCGTGTAGAACGAATCGAAGAAACCAGCCGAATTGCAGCATCTGCCGAAGCTGACGCTCACGTGAGGATATGCATCTGTTTGGGTCGCCGGGGTCATGATCGTGTCCTCCACGACGAAAGCACAATTCTGGCGCATCGACCGCTGAAATGCTCTCGTTTGATCCTACCGGCTCGCCACTACGTTGTTCATCGGCGTATGAACGGCCCTCACTACACGTGTCGGCTCAAAAATCAGCCAAGGCGTCGGCCGTGACACAACACGAATCTATAGAGGAATCCGCGGCCATCGGAAAGCCTTGACGGGGGTGTTTATTGGACCGTGCGTATCTTGGGTGAAACCCAATCCGATTCCAGCGGCCGCTCCGACGACAGACTTGATTCCGATTGAAGCGGAATCCTCCTGGCATGATTGGGCCATGTTTGCCATTCTGTAGCCTGACACTTTCGGTCAAAGACATTGCTGCCGATGGCGCCGCGCGTCTTTGGCGTGCAGCGCGTCCGGCATAACCAGCGAGGGCAGGCGAGTTGTCGATTTTTGTCGCCGATAGCGCACGACGAGCCCGCCGTGATCCGTCGAGGCGCACGCGGCCGGGGACGCTCGTGGCTCTTGAATCCGTGACCCTAGGCGTTACATTGGACCCAAGAGCAAGACGTGCTCTGGCGGCATGGAGTTGAGTTCTTCGCTGCCGCGACTAGAAAAATGATAGGAGCGATTGTAGATGCTTAAACCGGGTTGGATGAATCTCATCGTTGTAGCTGCTGTGGCGGCTTGCTCATGCGCACAGCCGAATCAGTCTATCGTTCGGGCGGCGCCCCCCACCGTTGGGGTGGCCGCTTCCGGCGCCAACGCGCGGCCGCTCATGCGATTCCCAGACATCCACGCAGATCGGATCGCCTTTGTGTACGGTGAGGACATCTGGTCGGTGTCGTCGGCCGGCGGTGTCGCCACGCGACTCACCATCCACGACGGTTCCGAACGGTTCCCGAAATTCTCTCCCGACGGCTCGATGATCGCGTTCACCGCTCAGTACGACGGAAACGGCGACGTCTATGTGATGGACGCCTACGGAGGAGATATTCGCCGCGTCACGTACCATCCCGGCTACGACGAGGTGATCGGCTGGCACCCCACAAGCGGCAAAATCCTCTTTCGATCCGGCCGCCACAGCGGAAGTCGCTTTAACCGCTTGTTCCTGATTTCGCCCGACGGCACCGGCGTCGAGGAGCTGATTCTCAACGAGGCCGCCACGGGAAGTTACTCGCCCGACGCCAAGCTGATGGCGTACAACAAGACGTCGCGCGAAAGCCGAACGTGGAAGCGCTATCGCGGCGGCCGGGCTCAAGATGTCTACCTGTGGGACTTCGATGCCAAGGAGCTGACCAACCTGACCGACCACGAGGGCACCGACAGGATCCCCATGTGGATCGGCGACAAGATCTACTTCACGTCTGACCGCAATCGCGTGCTCAACATCTTCAGCGTCGATCCCCAGACAAAAAGCGTTCAGCAATTGACCGACCACACCGAGTACGACGTGCGCAGGCCCAGCGCAGGCGGATCGCAAATCGTCTACGAATTGGGTGGCTCGCTCTGGGTCCTGGATACGGTCGCCGGCACGACACGACAGGTTCCCGTCGAAATTCGCGCTGACGCCCCCGAGGCTCGCCCGCGCATGGAAGACGTGACCAACCGCATCACCGGAATCGACATCTCCCCGAGCGGCAAGCGGGCGCTGATCGTGGCGCGCGGCGAGGTGTTCTCCGTTCCACGAGAAAACGGCGCCACACGCAACGTCTCAGATGACTGCGGCGCCCGAGACAAAGACGCGGCCTGGTCCCCCGACGGCAAGACGATCGCCTTCCTGTCCGATAAGAGCGGTGAATACGAGGTCTACATCGTGGATTCGCTTGGCAAAACGGATTCCGTGAAACTGACGCAGCACCCGGACGGATACCGCCACACGCTTCGCTGGTCCCCGGACAGCAAGAAGATCGCGTTCGCGGATCAAACGCTTCGCTGCTACTACCTGGACGTGGAGACGAAGGAAATCACGCAAGTCGATCGCGCGGCGTATGAAAACGTCGATGTCTCCCTTGACATCAAACCAATCTATGATTTCTCCTGGTCTCCGGACAGTCGATACATCACCTACTCCAAAATGAACGCCGACCTGGTGTTCCAAGTGTTCGTCTACTCGCTGGAGGAGGCGCGTACGCACCAAGTGAGCGACGGGCTGTTCAACGATTTCCATCCGGTGTTCTCCCGAGACGGAGCGCACCTCTTCTTCGTGTCCAACCGCCGCTTCGATCCGACGTTTTGCGACTTCGAATGGGAGATGGTCTACAAGGATGTCGCGGGCATTTACGCCATCACGCTTCAAGAAGACGGCCCGTCGATCTTGCCATTTCGAACCGATGAAGAGGCCACGGAAGATGATTCCGATGGCGACGACGCAGCAGTAGACGGCCATGAAGATAAAGAGTCCGGCGACGGAACTAGCGACAATGGAGGCGACGATGGAGTGAAGCCCGTCGTCATCGATTTCGACGGCATCGCCCAGCGCGTGGAGGCCATTCCCCTCTCGCGCGGCAATTTTCGCAACCTCTCGGCAGGTGACGGCGCCGTATTCTACCTGAACAAGGAGGATGGCGACTTCAATCGATTTGAGTATCGCGGCGTCGGATCGCGCGATCTGATGCGCTATTCCTTCGAGGATCGCGAGGAGGCCGTGGTCGTCAAGGGGATCAGCGCCTACAAGTTGGCCGCTGATGGCAAGAACATCGTGTATCGCAAAGGAAAAACGATCGGCATCGTCGGCGCGAGCGCAACCGAATCGGCCGGGGACGTGCTGAACCTCAAAGGACTAAAAATTCGTATCGATCCCCGGCTCGAATGGCGCCAAATATTCAACGAAGCCTGGCGCATGGAACGAGACTTCTACTACGAACCGAACATGCACGGGCTCGATTGGGCCGCGATGCACGGCAAGTACGGGAAACTGCTACCCTACGCGTCGTGCCGCCAGGATGTCGGCTACCTCATCGGGGAACTGATCGGCGAGCTCAACACGTCTCACACCTACGTCTTCGGCGGCGACACGCAGCGCACCGCCGACCGCGTGAACGTAGGCATGCTTGGCGCGGATTTTGAAATCGATGCCGCCAACGGACGTTACCGATTCAAGAAGATTTACAGCGTCAACGGCTGGACGCGCGGAATCAAGCCGCCGCTCGGCAAGCAGGGTGTGGCGATCAAACCGGGCGACTACCTGTTGCAAGTCAACGGGCAAAACGTGACCACCGATCGAAACCTCTACAGCTATTTCCAAGGGCTTTCCGGCACTCAGGTCACGGTGCTCGTTAGCGCCACAGCCTCGATTGACGGCGCGCGCGACTACACCATCGTGCCCAGCGGCGGTGAGGGTCGGCTGCGGTATCTTGATTGGGTGGAGCACAACCGCCTCGTCGTAGAGCGAGAATCCAACGGACAGATCGGCTACATCCATCTGCCGGACACCTACACCGCCTCCACGCGCGAATTCCCCAAGTACTTCTACGCCCTCACCCGCAAGAAGGGCATCATCATCGACGGCCGGTTCAACGGCGGCGGACTCGATCCCGATATTTTCCTGCAACGGCTAGATAAGAAGCTGCTGGCGCTATGGACCCGCCGCTATTCTCACGATCAAACCACGCCCGCCGTCGTGACCCGCGCGCACATGGCGTGCCTCACCAACCGCCAGGCCGGCAGTGGTGGCGACATGCTCCCCATGGAATTTCAGATGCGAAAGATGGGCCCCGTCATTGGCACACGAAGCTGGGGCGGGCTGGTCGGCGTCTCGATGTTTCTTTCCCTGATCGATGGGGGCGGGATCACCGCGCCGGACTACCGCATCTACGACACGACGGGCAAGTGGATCGTCGAAAATGAAGGCATCACGCCGGATATCGAGGTGGACTGGCATCCCGCGGAAATGGCCCGCGGCCACGACGCTCAGCTCATGAAAGCCATCGAAGTGATCCAAAAGAAGATCGCCAACGATCCACGGCCCTGGCCACAGCACGAGCCGTTTCCCGTGGACAAGCCATAGCGGCCGGAGGAACAGGAATCGGCCAAACTCCACATGCTTGGCTTGCCAGGTGTACGGAATAACAAGCGGGCACGGCACGAAAAAGCACACGATGAAGAGGACCTCGGTCTTCGCCGCGACGCTATTCGTGGCGTAGCGCTTCAATAGGATCAAGACCCGCCGCATGGTTGGCCGGGTAGAGCCCGAACACGATTCCGATCGTCATACTGATTCCGACAGAGAGTACCAGGCTCCAAACCGTCACAACCGTGGGCATACCGGCCAGCCTCGTAATCAACCAGGGGATGGACAGCCCGATAGAAACCCCGACCAACCCGCCCGCGGTGGAAAGGACTACGGTCTCAATCAAGAACTGGCCAATGATCTGGCGCCGCTTCGCGCCGATGGCTCTGCGAATGCCGATTTCCCGCGTGCGCTCGGTCACCGAGGCCAGCATGATGTTCATGATCCCGATTCCCCCCACCAGCAGGCTGATTCCGGCAATCGAGCCCAGCACGATGTTGAACGTGCGCTTGGTGGCTTGGGCCTGGCGAAGCAAGGCAAGCGGAACGCTGATGCGGTAGTCGCCTTTGGGGTGGAAATTCTTCAACATAACTTCCAGGCCGGCTGCTACACTCTCGACATCCTGCGTCGTCGGCACTTGGACCAAGAGCTGATGCAGTTCCACCGATTCGCGAATAAACGAACCGCTCGCGCGCATCGTGTAGATGTTCCCGTAACGTTCCTGCGCCACCTCGATCGGTATGTATGCATCCACCTCCTGGTCCGGCGTTTGAACCGAGCTACCCTGCCCGCCTTCACTCTGGACGATTCCCACCACCTCGAAGTATTTGCCCCCGATGCGAAGCGATTCCCCTAGGGTGCCCTCCGTGGCAAGCAATCTTCGCGCACCATATTCCGTCAGGACAACGACCCCGGCGCGCGCTCTGGCGTCACGATCGGTGAGCGTTCTCCCCGCAAGCATCGGTCGATCCACCAGGTCGAACCACTTGGGCGTGGTCCCTACGATGCGAAGATCCAGCGTCCGCTTGTGGAGGCGACATTCCTTGCGGATCAACTTGACCGGCACGGTGTGTTCGATCTTGGAGAACGTTTCCTTCGCTCTTTGTTCGTCGGCATACAAGAGCCCGTACACACTCATGCGCACACGGCGCCCCGATGAATCATCTTCGGTCGGTTTCAACGATGATATGATGATGTTGGTGCTACCGAGTTTGCGGATGCGCTCGAGCGCCTCCTTGCTGGCCCCCTCGCCGACGGCGAGCATGGCAATCACGCTGGCCACCCCAAACACGACGCCCAACATCGTCAACAGGGACCGCAGCTTGTGGAGAAAGAGCGTCTTGATCCCGAGGCGTACGTCGCGCCACAACTTGCGTCGGTTCATCGCCCATTCCCCTCGACGCGGTCAACCAACCCATCGAGCATGTGGAGCCGATAGGATGCGTACTGCGCGACATCCGCCTCGTGCGTGACCATGATGATGGTCTTACCCTGCTGATTCAGCTCCACCAGCAGCTCCATGATCTGCTTGCCCGTTGCCGAATCCAGGTTGCCGGTCGGTTCGTCGGCCAGGAGGACCGAGGGATCGTTGGCGAGCGCCCGGGCGAATGCCACGCGCTGCTGCTGTCCACCCGATAGCTCCGCCGGCCGGTGATCGAGCCGATCGGTCAGGCCTACCCGGTCGGCAAGGCGTTCGGCCCTCCGAATACTCTCTTCGCCCTCCAAGTCGAGATAATAGAGCGGCAGTTCGATGTTCTCGCGTACCGTCAATTGTTGAATCAGATTGAAGCTCTGAAAAATGAACCCAAGGTGGCGAAGACGAAACTCGCTCAAGGCATCATCGTCAAGCGATGAAACGTCCTGACCTTCAAGGATGAAATGCCCTGTGGTCGGACGATCCAAACACCCAAGCAAGTTCAGCATGGTGCTTTTCCCCGACCCGCTGGGGCCCATGACCGCGTAGAACCCACCTGCCTCGAAGGTGTACGACACGCCCGCCAACGCGCGCACTTCGGTCTCGCCCATCTGATAGATCTTCGTGACCGAGTCAAACGTGGCTACCGCGTGCTCCGTTGAGCTTGTTGAACTTGCCTTGGTCGAACTCTTCATACCCTCGAATCGCTATGGATTGCCGTCGCGTCGCGAACCGCCGCGCCGGCCGCCTTCCGAGCGATTCCGTCCCCCGCCCTCGCCACGTCCCCGCCGGCCGCCCTGCTGTTGGAATTGCTTGCGCATCTTTTCACGCTGTTCGGGCGTCATGTTCTCAAAACGCTTCCGCATGCGCTGACGCTCCTCAGACGACATCTCACCGAATCCGCGTCTGGCGGGTCGGTCTGCCTGCCCAGGGTCTTTTTCCGACCCTCCATCGTGCTTTCTTGAATGGTCCTCGGACGCAGCGCCCTCGGCGCTTGGGCCGGGCATCGACGGCTTCGTCTTGACCGCCGGTGCGGCCGCTGCCTTTTTGGTCACGGTCTCCTTGGTCGAAGCGGCGGGTTCTTCTTCCAGAGAATCAACCTCCATCGCGAGGGGAGGCGTCAACAGGACGCTTTGCCCGGCCGCCAAACCGCTTAGAACGTGGACCATCCGGTTGTTGTCCAAACCGATCTCGATCGGTGTTCGCTCAATGGCACTTCCAGAACGCACATACGCCACATGCTGCTTGCCTTCGCGAACGATCGCTTGCACCGGCGCGTAGACAGCGTCTTCATGCCGGTCGATGATGATCTCCGCTTGGCAGCTCATGCCCGTTCGAAGATCCCTCTGCTTGCCGTCGAGTTGAATCTGGGTCACGTACACCTTCAAATCGGGGTTCAGGCGCATCTGGTAGGCATTGGGCAACGGCGCCACGTGCGAGACGCGCCCGGTGAATTGCCTTCCCTTCAAGGCATCCACCGTGACACGCACCGGCATGCCGACACGGATATTATCCAGATTCGACTCGTGAATCTGAATCTCAGCGTTCATCTCATCCGCCGTCGGCAAGTAAATTAGTTCCTGACGTTCGCGCACTGATTGACCCTCATCCAACGGATCGTCGTTGCCATGCCAGCCTGCCTTGGCGGAAGTCGCGTAGACCACCAATCCGGCGCGGGGGGCATAAATCTTCGTGTTGGCGATTTGCCGATTCACCTTCTCTAGTTTGGCTTTCTGTTGGCCGAACTCAGCCTCTTTCGCTTTGAGATCGGCATCGGCTTGAACGATGTCGGCGTTCGACTTGAGTCGGACGCGCTCCAACGCCAGCTGCGCCTGGTCAACGTCACTTTTGAGCTGAGCCATCTCTCGCTTGTTGGTGTAGTCCTCAAGCAATTCCTTGGAAGCGACCGCCAATTTGTGATCCAGGTCGGCCCGGTTGAATGTGAGCCGATCCGCATCCAACTCGGTTTGAGAGATGTATTTCTCCTCGAAGAGGCGCTGCGACCATTTCGATTTCTCTTTAGCGCGCTCGAGCTCTTCATGGGCCAAGGTGATGCGTGAGTCGGCCTCCTTGAGTTCCTTGGGGTATTCGCCGTCACGGTATTGCTGCCGATCTTGCTGCGCGAATGTGAAGTCCAGGTCCGCCCGTGAAATATCGCTCGTGGCCTGATTCTTGGCGACTTCAAGATTCTCGCGCGCTCGAATGAACGCGGCCTCGGCGTTTTGAACCCGAATCTGCTGTTCAACGAGATCATCCTGCAATCGACTCCCCTCCAGCTCAACAAGGAGTTCGCCCTTTTCCACCAGATTCCCTTCGGGAATGAGGTAGATGATCGTCGATTGGCCTTCGACCTCGTTCTTGATGATTTTTTGCTCCCTGGCTTGGATCGTGCCAGACTCGACGACGCTGATCGTCAAGGGGCCGCGCCGCACGGCGAAAACCGGCGCGTCAAGCTCCGACTGATTCGTGGAAGAGGATTGCGCCATGCTCACGATGCCCAAGATCCCGATCGTGCCGACAATGGCCAAGATCGCGCCCCATGGCCAGCGTGTTTCCTTGTTTGCACTCATAATAGTCACCTCTCGTTACGGCGTGTATTCCTGCCACATGCCCTGATGATTGACCTCCAAGACGCCCAGATCACGTTGAAGCGCCAGCTCGCCGACACGATAGCTGACTAGGGCGGCCGTTAGTGAATTCTGTGCGCTCACGAGCGACTCCTGCGCCTCAAGCAGGTCACGAATCTCCGCTCGACCCGCTTCGAGAAAAAGGTTCGTGCTCGCCACACGCCGCGAGGCCAGGAAGACCGAACTCGCCTGAATCTGAATCGTCTCACGCGCCTCCATCAGCCGACTCAGCCCGTTCTTAATTTCTAGCTTGATCTGATCTTCCAGCTCCTGCACATCGCGAACCGCACGCTCAAGGCGGATCAAGCTGCCCCGATACACATTCCGCTCGGCCGTGCGCTCGTAAGGCAGATCAAGCGTCAACATAGCCGAGTATCGGCCTAAATCAGGTCGCAGGTTGGCATTCTCAAGACCGGCGGAATCCAACGTTCGCCCCGCCCCCGTCGAACCAGACCCCAGCAAGGTCAGATCGGCCCGCAATTGATCCGCCGCAATCGCCACGATTCGTTGGGTGTCATATACATTGCCGACGGCCACACGGAGATCAAGCCGATGGTCAAGCGCTACCAGGATGGCGGCCGGCGGATCCAGCTCGTACTTTCCCGCCCGGCCATGGCCGGGATTCAAGAGCTCAACGGGTGCATCGGCTGAAGGTGTGCCGCCCGATTGGGTCCCCTCCTCAGGTCCGGCAATCAGATCCGAGAGCGAATCCGAAAGAACGGCTAGCTCCTTTGGATCGAGCTCTACGTTCGAATCAACTGGAAGTCCGAGGGTCAGCTTGAAGCCATCAAGCTGGCGCTGGTGCGTCGCAACGGCCGCGACCCATTGGTTTCGAGCGCGCAATTCGTCCTGTTGAGACTGATCCACCTGAATCTCGGGCAGCCTTCCCGCGTCGGCAAGGCGCCGCGCACGTCGCGTTGATGCGATCAGGCTCCGATAATTCTCTTCCGTGTTTTGCACGGAATCCGAACGGCCCAACACGGCGAGATAATCACTGGCCACGTCCACCGCGAACTCTCGCTTGAAGCGCTCAAAATCGTAAATCGCGTACACCACATCGCGCTCGGCCTGCGTAAGTGGTTCGCGCACCACGAATTCGCCCGCCCCCCTCATTAGGGGCATAGTGATTGTGACATCCGCAAAGACACCGCGAGAGAACCACTTCTCCTGCGTCAGCAGCGACACAAGGTCCAGCCCAATGCTCCCTGTGAACGAAAGGCCATTTTCCAGCCGCCGCCTGAAACCGATGATGCCGCTGTTGTCCACGCCGGTGATCGTTTGGGTGTCCGTGTTCCCCCGGTCGTCGATCACGATTTCTTCGTTCAGATCCCAATCAACCAGCGACGCGAGCGTGCTCGACCAGGTGTTGCGAAACTCGTCTGCCTCAAGATCCAGTTGCAGGGCCACCTCAAACACGCGTTCCTTGGCGGTCTGGTAGGCGCGGCTCTCACGAGCGGCAATCTGCAGCGCGTCGATCAGGCTAATCTTGATGGCCTCTTCCGTGTTCCAGGCGTCGGTAGGATCATCGCCTGAATCAGTATCCAAGTATGCCGCGTCCGGCCACTGCGCTATCGCCTCCAGTTCCTGCGTGCCGAGCGAGACAGGCGAGCTACGCGGAAGGTGTTGATCGAGCAGGAGGCGGCGCCGGAGCGTTTCCTCCGGCCGTTCGAGCGTGAAGGGTTCGGCCCGTCCGAGCGCCTCGCGCTGGGCTTGTTCGATCGCGCGGTAGGCGACTCGATCTGCGCTGTGGCGATAGGACGCCGGAGCCACGCAGCCAAACGCGGGGCCCAAGGTAGAGACGACCAGCAGCGTGCGCACCGCCCAACGCGGCGGGATGCCCCGAACTCGCGCCGGAGGCGTGTCTTTCATATTCGTGTGGATGGCTCCAATCAACGTACGCATGCACCCCACTACGTGGCCAGAGATACGGACAATGTATCAAGTAAGGATTCCAGTATGGATTGTCCGGCCGCATCCGCCACGTCCACCAGCAGCGCATTGGTATCGACCGCACACCCCCCCGCCAGCAGCGTCACACACAAAATCAATAGCGCCATGCGACATAAACTACCGCGTCTGACGGATTTAGTTTGCATAGTGGCTATCCTCCCTTTTCCTTGGCGTGGTCAACACGTCCACCATCATTCACCAATAAACCGAAACAGCGTAGCCGGCCGCTAGTATCGCAGCGCGCGGGCCATCCGTCACCCGATCGGTTGTAACCTTTCGTCAACATTCCACAAATGGCGTCTTAATTGTATTGCAAAACCGCCGTACGCAACGACGAAACAGACCACCGTACCACCGTGGGCTCGTGCTGCCGGAAATCGGAGGGCTCGCATTCAGGAGCGATTTGAACTGCTCCCGATCTGGAAACACCCTCCGCAAGCCCCATTGACACTTGTTCACGCGGCCCACCCCGAGCCCGTGCGACAAGGGGTTCGTCCGCCGTGCAGGCGTACGCATCATGGAAATCGCTGGGGAATCGTTGAACCTGACTCGGCTGGAAAACAACGAGGGCCCGATCGCGCAATCCTCCGTGGATCTCGACGAACCCATACAGGAAATCGTCAGCGATACAAGATCCAGAAAGAGCGTCGCTATGGCTCGGTGCGTTTGGATGCCGCTTCCTCATGCACTGAGGCCAGCGTGGGGACAGTGGCGAAACGCGCAATTGAAAACGTTCTGCGCAAGACTGATATCCACGCGCAATGGGCTACTTCGATCGACGGACCGCTGAGCCTCGCAGGGTTCCGCAAACTCGTGTCGGTTCGCGAACATGGTCCAGGCGTATCGGAAGCGGAATGGGCCAACATGCTTCGACCATCCCGATACGTCAGCCGACGGCGCGAAAGACGGGCGGGAGGCGTCTGTCTAGAGCTGGCGATCACAAAGCGGGCTGCGGCGGCGCATGGTGCCACAAACTCGGCACCAATCGATCCGAACGAAGGGCAGAAGCGGTGTCGCCTTTTCTTGTGCAACTGGCTTGATAAGCCCTTCAATGAAGCTATGGCCCTGAGTCCCGACAAGCGGAGCACGGCACTGTGGCCCCCACGTAGGCGAGCGAGCCAAACGATTGCTGGCCCGGGCTGCCGAAGTCGAACGAACGCTCAGCCAATTGAAAAGGCGGTGAGGGTCATGGCGACACCTCACCGCCTTTCGTTCTTAAGGGTCGCTGCGTGGTCAAGAGCCCTACTGGCGACTGCCACACACGCGTCCAACTGCCCTTCTACGAGCCCAACTCTATCGGCTCATCCTCAATTCCCGAGAATGATGTATCCAACCTTGGTCGAGCTGCCGGAGCTGGTTCCCTGGCCGGTCTTGAATCCTACGAGCGTCGCGCTGGTAGTGACGTCCGTTCCGGGCAGGCCGAAGTCGCTCGAGCCGTCGGGATCGGTGATCAAAGAGAATGCGCCACCGGTGCTGACTTGGAGGAATTCGCCAGAGCCAATCCCGCCTTTGCCCGAAAGGAACGCAAACGTGCCGTCCGGCGTCACCGAGCACGCCTGGCTCCAGCCGTGGAATCCATTGTTGGTGGTCGAGCCGTCGATCGGCTCATCGCCCGCGAGCGCCGCCCCGGGACCGGGCACAGTACCGTAGCCGCCGCGGGCATCGTTGCCGTTCGAGTCTAACGAATCGCGATTGAGCAGGTACACGAAAGAACCTCCGCTGTGGCACTGTTCGCCGGAAGCAGGATTCTCGGTGAGTTTCGTCGTGGTGCCGTCGGCGACATTGAGGAACACGGCATTGCCGCCGGGCTCGTTGTCTTCGTAGAAGATGTATCCACCGTCGAACGTGAAGATGTTGTCGCTGATACCTCCCACGCCACCGAGGCGTTCGGGATTCGTATCGAACACCGTGGGGGCGGCGGTTGGATCGTTGATGTCATAGATGTAAAAGACGTCACGGGCCGCCACCGCCAACTTAGCGGCATCGGCGTCAACCGCGATGTGGTCAACAGCATCGTCCGGGTCGACGGTGAAGCTGATGATCTCCGGCACATCCCCGGTCACGTCAATCACCACAACCATACTCCCGCCGTTGGTGTTGGGTGCATTCCGGCACGCGATGTAGGGGCCGTCCGCGACGGGATGGCCTTGGGAGTAAATGCCCGAGGGCGTGTTGACCAAGCGAATCACGTCCTCACCGATTTCCGTGGCGGTCTCCGTGGCGGTGTCGAAGATCGTGATCAGGAAGTTGTTGACCAGAGCGATCTTCTTGCCCGATACCGCAAACGAACCGGCCACAAACGTATCCCCGTTGGGCAGATTCCGGCCAACCGTGTCTCCAGCGGATGGAATGATGTAGTCGACACCGGCGAATCCGCCCCACCCGTACACCAGCAGGTCGTCGCCGACGGCGATGCGGGCGCCGTTGTGGACGTCGATGTCGGTCTTGACCGGGGTCAGGGCCACCGCCCCACCGCCACCGCCGGAGTTGTCGTTCGTATTCTCATTCCCAACGCCGCCGTTGTCGTTTGCGTTGACATTGGCATTGGTGTTTCCGCTGCCGTTGTCGTTGTCGTTCGTGTTTCCGTTGGAATTGCGGTTGCCGCCGCCAACTCCGTTTGCCGCCGGGCACCCGGTCTGGAACACGAGCGTCAAAGCCAGCAGCACCGCAGACGAAACATAACCATACTTGCGAATCATAAAACCTAGTCCTCCAATATCAGGAATCGTCAGGGCCCACATGGGTTGTCCTGTATTTTGCCGTACTGGCCTTTCAGCCCAAAAAACGATGAGCCTTCTCCACTCATTCTCACGCCGGGTTACTCATTGGCGAAAAGACGCTACGCCGCACGCTCACTCGAAACCGTGCGAGATCATAGCTTAGCGGCTAAGCCCGGCAATAGGTTTCGAGCGGCGAATTCCGCCTATCGAGCACCTTCACAACAGAGCCGTGGCACTGCCAGCAGCCATTGACCGCTGCGGCCGAATTGCCATGCGGAAATCCCTCGATCACAAGACCACTATGCCTTCAACGACCTCGGCCAGTCGATTGTCGAGCGAACCGAGAATCCGCCCCACCTTTGATTGGTGCGACCCCGCGAACTCGGCCGCCTCCTTCGAGTGGCATTTGGAGCAATACTGCGGCGAGACAATGATCGCAATGGTATGGCCAAAGTGCTCGTAGGCGTCCGCTTCCCCCTCTTTGGCGGCGTGACACTCAAAGCAGCCGACGTTCCCGCGAAAATGCTGGCTCTGACCCCACTGCTGGAGAATGCCGGGATCGCTACTCTTGTGACAATTGATGCACTCCCGGGTCTCCTGGGACAGCGCTGGGAGCATGCCGGCGTCGCCGGTCTGCGCAAGCGCGGGCGAAGCGCAACATAGGCCCAACCAGAGAATAGGATTACGAAACGACAACATCACTGTTTTCTCCTGAACAATCGATTCTCCCGGCCGCACAACCACTACCACGCGAACAGATCAATGCTGCCTCGCCAGACCGCTTGTCGAGCTCACAGCAAGATCGCTAAAAAGCGCCCTGACCACCGAAGACAGCCCTTGGATAATCGACGCGCGCGCCCAAATCAGGTGACCAAAAAAGGGCGCGGATCGGGAATCCGGCATGCGATAGACTCTGAGTGAAGGTAGATCTTAATCAAAACCCCGGCGCCTCATATTAATTTGCCACATCGTCATGGCCAAAGGAATCCAGTCCCATCGCTAAATGCTCACGTTTCTGGTGAGAAAGCGAGCACAGGTATCGACCCGAACGTCGCGGACACCGACCACTTGAGGTCTTGCGTAGACGCAGACGTACCGATAGGCACCCTTGTACAGAGGAATCCTCAATCATCAATTTGCCCGAGCGCCACCGGCGCCGCAAGCACTCCGCGCATGGCTTGCTGGCTCACGAATCCAGTCGAGCGGCTGCGTGTGCAGAAGTGTGGGCGCGCCATTCTGCTCGGCTCGCGCGACAATCACGAGATTGGCGCGTGATGTACCGCAAAGGGCCCAGGTGTTGCCCGCCGCAGCGCGAACGCGGACCGCCGGAACGATCATCAAACGCGGCATCGATCTGATCTTGGCGACGGCGGGCCTGGCGATATTGGGTTTGCCCCAGCTGTTCAACGTCATCTGCGGGGACATGAGCCTGGTCGGGCCTCGCC
>CAZYXP010000060.1:14481-17927 GCA_964651325.1 uncultured Phycisphaeraceae bacterium | reverse complement strand
ACATCATGCCAGATTGAGGAAGACGATTGCAAGATGCATTTCACCGAGTGCTTACCCTACCCGTGTTCGGTAGATGGCGTGATGGTCGAGCTGCGGTTCCTTGGACGCCGGCACGATTCACGCCGCCGCGAGCGCGAAGGAGGCACGGGCAGCGGCGGGGGGGGGCTGTTTGTCAGCCCGCATTCACGTTCCCGTTGAATTTTGCACTCCGATCAGAAAGGAAGCCATAGGCTTGGGCCTGACGTGGGGGGAGCCTACCGATCATGCAAGCGGCTTGTTGCCGACAAGTACGAGATTGACCGGACGGCACGGGCCTGCCATCGCGTTACTCCGGTTTGGCCTGGTTCTCGTACTCGTCGTCTTCGACTTCGAAGTGGCAGGTCCAGGTGCGCGCCCGAAGCTTCGGGCCTTCTGGGTGTTCGTGCGAGTAGGCTTCCTTGGACATCTTGCCGCTCAGCCATGCGGTGTTCATCGGATACACGGACGGCGACAACACCGTTCCGTAGATGTGCCAAACCGTGATAGCGAGGAAGGCGAGCCAAGCTTCGTAGTAGTGGATCACGACCCCCACGTCCAGGAGGATTTCCGGCACGGACCACTGGGCGACGAAGTAATCGTCGAACCATAGTATCAGACCGGTCAACGCCATGATCACCATGCCCCAGCACAAGGACCAGTATTCGAGCTTCTCCATGTAACTGAACCGCTTGAATCGAGGTGATTCGCTACGCTTCCCGATGAAAAACCACACGTTGTCCCGCATATGCCGAAAGTCGTCCCATGTGGGCAACATGTCCTTGAACCAATTTCGACCGCGATGGCCGATCAGGTACAGCGCGTGCCATAGCGTGCCGGTCATCAGCAGCACGGCAGCCGTTCGGTGCAGAAAGCCCCGGAGCTCAAACCCACCTTTCCACCCAAACAGCAGCTTCACCCACCCGGCCTCGGAGAATCGCAGCGAAAACCCGGTCACCACCAATACGGTGAATGAAACCACGAGAATCCAATGCTGCGCCACTTCGTTTCCGGTGAGGCGCTGTACCGCCGGCAGACCGCGAATCTGTTTGACGCGGCGAAGCCAGTCCGCCGCGTTGTGCAGCAGCATACCCCCGACGACGACGACGATAAGTACGAGGTACACCCGCCGAAACAAGTCCGGCCAGCCCGTACGCATGCCGGTCGCGGTCTCGTGGACCCTCATCAGGGCAAGCTGTTCGGACTTGCCCGGATGGCATTCGCCGCACGTGGCCCGCAGGTTGCTCGGGTGAATTGAGGAAGATGGGTCGGTGGACGGTAGAATGCGGTGGGCTCCGTGGCAGGACGCGCAGTTGGCTACGGTGGCATCGCCCGTCTTGCTCTTGAGACCGTGGTAGCTGTCGATGTAGGAAGTGAGCCGACCGGCCTCGATGCCGTAGCGCTCCGCAAGGACCGCCGACTCATGGCAGGGAGCGCAAGTGCTTTCCGCCAGGCGCGAACTGCTCACGGGAGAGTTCGGATCGGAGGTTTTGATGATGTTGTGCGTTCCGTGACAGTGCGTGCAGACCGGCGCGTCGGACGAGCCGCGTTTCACGGCCTTTCCGTGGATTCCCTCCCAATAGTTCTTCGACGTCGCCACGTGGCACCGGCCGCAAGTATCGGGGATGGTAAAGTGATAGATCGTCGATTCGCGATCCATTGCACTTAAGATCCGGTGGGCCGTGCGCTTGCCGTCCTGCGTTTGGCCCGAGTGGCAGTCGATACATGAGGCGGCGGTGTGTACCCCCTTGCCCGCGGCGCGGCCGTGCACACTGGAATTGTACATCCGCAGGGGCGCGGCTCGAAGTCCGTCGTGTCGCGCCACTAACTCAGTGTCGAGGTGGCATGTCAAGCACGTATCCGGCAGGTTGAATTGATGCGTACGGGCTCGTTTGTCGGTGGCCACGAAAATGTCGTGCGTGCCGTGGCAGTCCGTACAACCGGGTACGTCGGGGTCATCGCCGACGTTCAGCTTCCCGTGGCTGACATACAACTCCTCCTGATCCTCGTGACATTCTCCGCACTGCACCGCCGGAACCGAGGCCCCATGGGGCGCGGATGAATCCAGATTCAGCGCTTCCATGGAAATGGACTCATGGCAAGCGGTGCAATCCAGCGAGGCGTGTACCGATTGCGCAAGAACACTCAACGGCGCGCCCCGTACGGGCTCGCTCGAATCCGCGGCATGACAGTCCTTGCAGCTTGCCGGAGCCTCCGTTTGGGCGCGCGCGGTCAGAGCCGCGCTTGCAAACGCCAGGCCCAGGAGCAGAGTCATTTGAACGGATATATTCCTGACA
Source organism: uncultured Phycisphaeraceae bacterium (assembly GCA_964651325.1). Lineage (GTDB taxonomy): Bacteria > Planctomycetota > Phycisphaerae > UBA1845 > UBA1845 > JADFOB01. The sequence goes on along the minus strand of CAZYXP010000060.1, from coordinate 15,615 downwards.
CCGCACACGCTGACCACCTTTCACCTTGGCTCAATCGCAGGTACCGGGCGCCGACGCTTGTCGCCGCCCATTGCGGTCCGGCGAACCCCTCGCCGTCAACGCCACGATCGCATGCCCAAAACACTATGACCGCTGGCGATAAGCCCACAGTCTCACCGCTGATGCGTCGGCCGACCGGCGTACCACACAAGAGCTATATCGTTATTGCCAAGTAGAGACTTTGACGACGGCCTCCCATACTTCCACTTCGGAGTCCAGTCATACTTGATTTCTTGCTGTTTCGGGGGTCGCGAGGTAATTGCCTTGAATAGAGTCAAGATTCATGTACACTCCGCCGTTGATTCGAGGGAGGCGCCAAGCGGATGGTCCGCTTTGCGGGGCACCGGAGGATGAATCGTGCGTGGGCGGAAACTACAGGGATGTTGCCTGCGCGGATTACGCAATTAAGGAGATACAGTATGACTCGACGCGCAGGAAGTCTGTTTGCGGCCATGTTGTTGGCTTTCATGATGGGATGTCCCGAAGCGGTAGACACGGGGGGATCGACCGATGATCTGTGTGATCCCGCATGCGCTGCGGGGCAGACGTGTGAGAATGGCGTTTGCGTAACGGGACAGACGCCTGATGACACGTGCAACCCCGCCTGTGCTGCGGGTGAAACGTGCGTGGACGGTGCATGTGTCGCGGATCAGCCTGCCGATCCCTGTGCGGATGTCACCTGTGCCGACGGTGAGACGTGTGTGGACGGTGCGTGTGTGGCGGATCAGCCAGCCGGTGGCAACGCCACGGATGGTGAGTCATTCTACACCGCCAACGGTTGTGTCGTCTGCCATCTTGCTGATGCGACCGGCTCAATCGGCCCCAATATCGTCGGGAAAGGCGCAGCGAGGGTACTTGAAGTACTCACGGTAGCCGGCGCGCATGGCATCGGCCCCATGGTGGCTGGCACAACGCAGCAAGATGCGGACGATGTTGCCGCGTTCCTCGGATCGCTCTAAGCCCGGCACGTCCGGCTTGGCGTAACGACATTCAAAGGCCCGCCCGCGCTGCTGCGTGGGTGGGCCTTTTTTCTTTTGTGTTCCACGCACAATTCAGCAATGAACGAGCGCCTGCGATCAGAGCCGCTGGCGCCAG
>CAZYXP010000060.1:0-14381 GCA_964651325.1 uncultured Phycisphaeraceae bacterium | reverse complement strand
CCTGCGGACCCTTCGCCGCGCCCGACCGCCCGCGCGGGATCATCTCCGAACAACGGGGGCGGGAGGTCACCGGGCTGGCGCCCGGTGCTCTGATCAGAGCTGCTGGCGCCAGCCTGCGGACCCTTCGCCGCGCCCGACCGCCCGCGCGGGATCATCTCCGAACAACGTGTAGCGGTGGTGCGGTCGGGCAAATCCGGCAAACTGAGTAGCGACGAATTCAAACTCGGATTTATCCCACCGATCGCCGTAGTGGTACAGCGTCATCTTGGCTCGAAGCGAGGCGTCCAATCCGCTCAGCTCGGACAGCGTCGCGTGAACGGCATCCGGCTCGTCTTCCAGTTGCACATCGTGGAAGATCGCCCCGGCGTCGGCCATCATTTCCCCAAGCCCGGCGGAATCAAAGCGTGTGTCTCCAGAAAACAGGACGGTGGCGTTGGTTGGTGTATCCGTGATGAGTAAGCCACAACTCGGCCAATCGTATTTGCAGCACATGCGGATGTGGTCCGTCCGAAAGAGGGTGAACTTGTAGCGATCGAGCATCATGAATCGATCCGGCTCGCCCGCGCCGAGAAGGTGCATGGGGCTGACGCGAAAGTAGTTCTTGAGTCGTGCGGGGCGGCCAGGCTGCGCGCAGAGCCCGCCTTGCAACGATTCGGCCCAAAGGCGGTCGATCAACTCGGGCGTTGAAATCAACTCGGTGCTGGGGCTTGTGCCTCCTTCGTGATTGCCAAGCACGTACCGACTGACCATGGCGAATTCTTCGAGTCCTCCAATGTGATCCGCGTGCAAATGCGTAACGAGCACGCGTCGGATCGCGGGGTACGCGATGCCGTCGCCGCACCGCAGATAGGCAAAGCCGGCTTGTTCCTTCAACCGGTGCAGCGCGGTCGGGCCGGTGCCGCCGAAATCGATCAACAGTGTATCATCGGGCGCACTCTGACGCGCGGGACCGTGGCGCCAGGCCTCCACCAAGACGTTGGATTGGAAGTTACGCCTCGCGAAGGCGGAACCCACACCAAGAAAGGTTAAAGTGAGCACCAAGAGCCTCCCACTAGCGAGGTGGATCGGCGCGCAGCGAAAGCACCGGCGCCGCGGGCGTAGTGTGGTATTGATGGCACAGCGAGCAATCATTGCCGGCACGCTGCGGCACGTGGCAGGTCGCGCACGTTCCGAGCTCAATCGGGGCAAAGTCCCCGTGTCCCGGCGCCGCGATGCCTCGACCAGCGGTCAGCTGCATGACCGTCGATTCCGAGCCGCCACTGATATGGCATTGCTCGCATTGACCATACAGCAGCCCCAAGTGGGGTGCGTGCGTGAAGCGTGTCAGGTCGCGATGAGGGTCGGTCCGCCCCGACGCCGCCCAGGCCACCTTAGCGGCCGGCATGACGGCGGCCCCCGCGCGGCCTTGGCGTGTAAGTCTGGCTTCATTTCTGACGGCAGGCAAATGGGGGGCATGGCACTTGAAGCATTGCCCCGGAGCATCGGGGTTGGTCAGCAGGTCGACAATCGCGACGGCGGCGGTGGATCGAACTCCCGTCTCGTGGCGTTGTGCGATGGGGGCCGCAAGTTCGTACCAAGCCTTCATAAACGGATCCGCGTGGCCGTGGGGGCGGTAGGTTATCCGACGGCTGTCCTCGAGGCGGGTCCAATTGCCGGCCGCGATCGAATCGCTCCCGTCGGTCGTCGAGTCGGAAGACCAGGCCTCGCCGGCGGCGCGGATCGGCAGGTGCTCCAGCAACCGGCCGGTTAAGCCATCTACTTCGGTATCGTTCAATGGGGTTCCAGCCGCCCGCTCCAGTCGTCCGGAAAGCGCCTCGCGGTTGTCAAGATCGTGGAACAGTTGCGCCACGGCCCGGGCCAGCCGATCGTTGATGTCCTCAGGAGTCTCGGGCAAGAGTGGATTCTGCTCGCCCCGCGCGATCGCCTCAAGCGCCGCGAGGTCCGCCTCAGCACCGTGGCCGCCCTGATCGGGCCTGGATCCCAACAGCAAAAAGGTCATGAACGGCGGCCACGTTTCGATCGCCGCGGATGGGCCGCCGTCGGCTGCCGCCGCACCGTCGAGCGCCGCCAGAAAGACGATGCCGTCTGTGTCATCGTCGTCGTAGATGTCTTCGGTATGACATTCGGAACATGCGTCCTCGAACCCGTTGAGGGTCATGCGCGCCCCGAGGCGATCTGGCGTATGGCAAAGAACGCACGCCGAAGAGTGCCACGGATCGTCCAGCGCCAGATAATCCTCGAGGTGGGAGGCGTGATCGAAATTCAGAAGCCGCGGCTGATACGGGTCGAAATGGTCCACCAGACGCGGATGCCCCTGGGCGAACGGCTCGAGCGCTACGGCGTGGCACGTCTGGCATTGCGTGGGTTGCATCGCCCCCAATTGTGCGTCGCGACCACGGTGCTCGCGGTGGCAACTGGCGCAGGCCACCTCCTGCGGATCCGCTAGGGCCGCCGCTCCGGCGTCCCTGGGCGTCGCCACGGAGGCCAACAGCCCACCGAGCGCCATGGAGGTAAGCTGCGTTTTGGGGGCGGCGGTTGGGCTTCCAGCGGGAACAACGGCCGGGGCCGTCACGCTCCGGTCGGCCACCCTTATCCCCGACGATCTGGGTGTGGCCAGGCCGTGTGCCCGTAGCGCGCTGTTGGGGGAGCCCAGTTGGTGACACGTAAGGCATCGCTCACTCTGATTGGCGTTTGCGTCGATTCGGCTGAGCGCCTCGGAGGGGGCGGCAACTTGCCCTGACGCATTCGAGTGGCAATAGCCGCATTGCTGATTCAACGGGCCCTGGTCTGCAAGCACCGACGCATGGGCGTGAATAAGGGGTCCGGGGGAGCCGAATGAGCGTTGCCATCGCGGCGAGGACCAAATGAAGGCGACGAAACCAAGCGTGGCGGCCACCACGGCGAACACGATGCCTTGCCGAGTTGACCGATGGCATCGGACCGGTTGGCACGGAATTGATCGGGCGCATTTACCGTCCGGACACGGTCCCTCGTCGCACTTTCCACCAAGATGGCGGGGACGTGTGCATGCCGCGCCGCGCTTGCCTGAAGAGGGCACACATTCGTAATGCCCGCTTGCGCAATCGGATCGACCGGCGAACCAGCAGCGTCCGTCGTCGGAAGGCCCAGCTTGGCATGCCGTGCCTTCGGACGTCCGACCACATGCCCACCGGCGGTTGGGCCGCTCGTAGGTGCTTTTCTTAAACGAGAAATCCTGTAACCGGTCGTCCATCAGAGCGTTTCCGAGTACGCGTACACCAGCACAACATGCCAAAGGGCAAACACCAGCAACCCATAGGTCAAGGGTATGTGGACAAAGAGCCAATACTTGAGCGCCGCTTGGCCGGCATAATGAAAGTCCAAGTCATCCTTCTTGTTGACAATCTCCTCGAGCTCGAATCGAGCCGGGCGTTCGTCCTCCGCCAGGTACCGATCCAGAGCGCGAAGCTCCGCCAGCAATGCGTGGCACGTCCGATTTGATCCGAACAGGTGCGCGACGACATGCCGCGGTCCGGCCAGGAACGCCGCGAGGCGCCGTTGGTAGAAATCCGCGAGCACCGTCGTATGCCCCTCTGCAGCCGATTGATACACCACCGATTCCGTACGATCCCGCAGGCGGGTCGTGAACTCAGGAATCCGCTCGAAGAGCACTTCCTCACCGCGTCGCGTCAGCCGCGACGGCACGGTACGAGACAGATAGAACCCCACGAATCCGGTCGCGGCCACCAGCGCATAGAGCATCGCCAGGGTCCGCTCTAGCCCGCCGGTCGGAATGTCAAGCCCGGTGTGGACGAAGAACCCAATGACGGACACCGCTCCGACGTATACATGGAAATCAAGCCAGGTGGAAACGCGGCCGAGCGGCAGGGGCGTCAGACGCTTCCGCAACATCAATAGCGCCAGTGCCGTCAGCATCCCCAGCATGATCCAACCGGATACCTCGCTGGTCACATGCAACGCGACAATTGGCGTGGTGAGCGCAGCGGACACGAGCAGGGCGGTCGCGCCCCAGATGCCCACGTCAATCATGCGTCTGGTGGTCAGAAACGTCATCTCTTCATCCAGGCGGCCAGTGGGTCCGTGTGCGTCGTGTCGATACGAATCAGGGCGTCATGCGGGCACGCCGCTTGGCACGCCGGCCCACCGAGCTGATCGACACAGAGATCACACTTGGTGGCTTTGAGAATCGGAAGCTGTTTGCCGTCGATCAACAGGCTTCCCGCCGGATCGCGAATGGGAACCATGCGGATGTTGCTATACGGGCAGTTGTTCGCGCATTGCTGGCATCCGATGCAGGTGGGGTCGTTGATGACGACCTCACCGCCCGCGGCCACACGGTGGATCGCTCCGGTGGGGCATCCGATCATACAAACCGGATCGGCGCAGTGCATGCATGCGTTGGCGAACATGTAATGGTCATGCTGGGGGCCATGACGCACAAAGCGCGGGTTGCCGTTGTGGGTCGAAGCGCATGCGCGGACACAATCGTCGCAGCGCGTGCATCGATCCATGTCGATCATCATGGTCTGTGTGCCATTAATGACGCGCTCTTCAACAAGGAATTCCAGCATGTCCACGCTGATCGTCTCAGCCGCCTTGCGCTCGCGTACGAGGCTAGCCCCCTGGGACGAAGAGTCCGACGTGGATACAATGGGTTCGGGGCGGGCCTCCGGCGGAAGTGTGGGAAACACATGCTCCTCCAGGGCTCTTGCGGGGACAAACAAAGTCGTCACATAGCCCACGGCGCGCAGCGTGTGTTGGAGGGGTACGGTCGCGTCGCGGTTCACCCAGTTGTGGAATACTTCGGCCAGTCCGCTGAGCTGTCCCGCGCCGACGTAGCCGGTGGTCTGTTCGCTGCTCCCCAACCGCCGGCTGATTCGCGCGAACCCGGAGAGGATGAAAACGACCCCGTTGGCGTAGTGTCCTTCGGAGCCGATGATCGGCTCTTGCGCGAGCCGTTGGGCCATGTCTTGATCCGCGGACTTCTTGAAGCTCGTGTGCCAGTCGAACTGCCCATGCATCTCGAACGTGCCGTGATCCGCGATGGCCTGCAACCCCTCATCTCCAAGATGCCCCGCGTCAAACAGGGGGTTCGTCCGCAAGGCCACGTTCAGCATGTTGGTTCGAAACGTACGCTCAACGTGTTCCTTGATGCCGGGCGCCGAGCGCATGATGTCGCGGAGTCCCTGCCAACGAATCTCGATGAGCTCCGCGCCCGTCTCCGCGAAGACCGTAGCGGACCGAGGAACCCGTGCCAACGCGCCGATTTCTCCAAACAGGCGGCCCCCTTCGGCCTTGCCGTTGTGTACCGCCATGCGCGCCGTCTTGTGCTTTCGCAGGATCGCTGGCAGATCCGCCAGCACGACGCGTTCGGGTGAAGACGACTCGGCATCGTTCGCCTCTGCTGTGCCGCGCGACCCAGACTCTTGCGATTCGCCGTCATGAGGGAGCGCGAGTTCCGCCGCGGCGCCCACCGAGTGGCGCACTTCAGGAATTCCACTGGTTCGCCACAACTGAGCCAGCGAACCAAGCCAGCCGCGGCGTTGCGGCTTGCGCCGGCCTAGGACGTTGGCGGGCAGCGAGGGCGAAAGGACCACGCGAACGGCTCCGTCGAGAATCATAAATGCCGAAGTGCCGTAGTCGCCGTCACGCACAATGACTTCACCGGGTTCATACGTGCGGAGTGCGCTGTCATTTTTGAGAATGTTCCGAAGCGAAAGCGTACGTGGAAACTTATTTTCGTCGACATCACAGAAGGGTTCGCAGGCCAGAATGCGATCGATCACGGCCTGAGTCATATCGCGGCTGAAGGGCTCGTCCCAACGACTCGGTCGGGGGATGCTCGCGGCTTCCGGCGCGGGGACAGCCGGACCGGCCGCCTTGGCGGATCGTTGCGCCGCGGGGCTCTTCGTGATGATGGGCAAGGCTCGAAGCATGGTGTCTTTCGTGTAGCAGTTCGAAGGCCAAGGTTCAATGACGATCAGGTACCCTGATCGATGGCGAGGTTCATCACCAAGCGCCAGCGCTACGCATCCAGCGTGATATCTCCTAGCGGCTGAGCCACGCAGGCCAGACAGCTTCCTGGTTCGCAGTCGGCCGCGGGGGGATCGGCATAGGTAACCTTCCCCTTACGCACCGCAACTTTGCACGTGCCGCAGCTTCCAGCGCGACATCCGGAGCTGATTTCCACGCCGTTGGCCTCGGCAAGATCCAGCAGGCTTCCACCGTCCGGTGTCCATTGTGCGACCTTGCCTGACTTGGCGAACGAGATCCTCGCGGAAGCAGGGCCGACGTCATCTTTGTCCGCGCTTTTCTTGGCGGTCTTCACGCTTGCCGGGCCAAATGCCTCAAAACGGATGCGATCGGAGGGCACGCTCCATGCCTGCAGGTCCTTGGTCAACATGTTCATCATCGGAGGCGGACCGCAGAGGTAGAACTCATACTCGTTTGAAGGCAGCCACTCCTTGAGCAGGGCGACGCTCACAAAGCCGGAATGGTCATAGTCACGATCCATCTTGTCGTCGTCGCCGGGCTGCGAGTAGCAAACGTGAATATGCACGTGATCGCACCGAAAACGGATGCGATCCAGATGCTCCCGCATGATGTGCTCGTCCCCGTTGCGGACCCCGTAGAAGAACCACGTTTCGCGCCGCAGCCCGCTGTCCACGATCGCATTGAGCATGCTCAGCACCGGTGTAATGCCGACACCGCCGGCGAGCAGCACGACGGGGGTGTCGCTGTGAGTATCGAGCATGAAGATGCCGGCCGGCGCTTTCACGTCGAGCAGGTCGCCCTCCTGAACCTGATCGTGAAAGAAGGAGGAAGCCAGCCCGCCTGGTACGTCGTCCTTGCCGGGCGGAGGCGGCGCTTTCTTGATCGTGACGCGGTAATGGCCGTCCTGTTCGCGATAACAGTCTGACAGCGAATAACAACGTACCGTTTTATTTTTCTGACCAGGAATCGAGAGTTCAAACGTGAGATATTGGCCAGGTTGGTAGGGGGGCAGCCCCTTGCCGTCGTGAGGCGCGAGTTCGAACGAACAGATGCCGCTCTTGCCTTCCAACGTTTTGCGGCGTACCTCGAATTTTCGGCATCCTTGCCAGGACAATTCAGTCAGGAGCTGTTCCGTGCGCCGTTTCATTTGTGCCCGCTGAACCCGCAGATCGAGCAATTCAAGCGCATTGCAGCGCTGCGCGGCCCCAAAGGTATGACGGCGCCAGGTTGCGATCAGCTGAAACCCGACCTGCAACAGCACGCCTGTCAGGACCAGAAGACCTAAAACTTGTAGTGTTATTGATCCCACAGGATGCCTCTTTCGGAAATACGGTCGTGGGCGCGTGTTCGCGCGACGCATCGATTGCCTGCACGCCTAGGGCTCTATCGGAATCGATTCAAAACCACTTCAGACAGTAAGCCAATTGCTTAGTTGCCGCGTGCCAATGGGTCTGGTCCAATCATTATCGGAATATGCCGAACGTGGGGGTTTGTGCCTGCCTTTTACGAAGAGCGGGCGCGTCATTGCGACGATGTTGCTTTCACGAATGGGATTGCGCGGAAGTGAGACGCGGTCGAGCAGCGCTTCGCCTTACACCGTGTTGGGCCGCTACGGATCAAAACGTACACTTGATACGTCGCCCTTCAAGATAGATCGCAATCCCGACGTGGATGGGGGAAGGTACGCCACACGCGTGCCTTGTAGCATCGGTACCTTTTTTTCTCGGAGCGGGACAGGACGTGGCATCGCAAGGCATCAACAGACCTGAATCCGCGCCTATCTGCGTGATTCGGACGGTCTTGTTCTCAGACCTGGTCGGCAGTACGTCGCTGGTCGTATCGCTCGGCGATCGGCTCTCTTCGGAGCTGTGGGCACGGCACGATCGCATCGCGCGAGATCTCCTACCTCAATTCGCCGGAAAAGAGATCGACAAGTCCGACGGATTCTTCATGCTATTCGACCGGCCCATAGATGCCGTTGGCTATGCGCTAGCCTACCACGACAAGCTGGTGGAGCTTTCCAAGGGTTTTGGGGTAGCCATCGGCGCGCGCGTGGGCATGCACATGGGCGAAGTTTTGCTCCGTGTCAACGAGGATGGCGACGTCGCCCGAGGCGCAAAGTGCCTCGAGGTGACCGGCCTGGCCGTACCCACGGCGGCGCGTGTCATGTCGTTGGCAAGCAAGGGGCAGACGCTCTTGACGGGGCCCACGTTTGATTTGGCCCGGCGCGCAGTGGTCGGTGAAGACACGATTCCATCCGAAATCTGCTGGATGAACCACGGGCTTTACGAGTTCAAGGGGCTCGATGGGGCCGTGCCGGTCTGTGAAGTCGGGCGTGCCCGCGTGGCCCCGCTTGCACCGCCGCCGGATTCGGCCAAGGCCACCCGTTGTGTCGATCCGAGCCCCACGCAGACCGGCGCCTGGCGACCGGCGCCCCGACAGGTTGTCCCCGGAAGCGGAGGCTGGAAGCTTCAGCGTCGTCTCGGGCAGGGCGGTATCGGGGAGGTCTGGCTCGTGCGTCATTCCAAGCAGCGTACCGCGCGGGCGTTCAAATTCTGGTTCAACGGAGATGGGCGACGCGCCCCGAAACAAGAAATGGTCTTGTGTCAACTCCTGGGCCAGCAGCTCGGGATCCGCCCCGACATCATCCGTGTCTATGGCCATCGGATCGACCATTCTCCTTACTTCTTGGAGATGGAGTACCTTCGCGAAGGAAACCTCGTTGAATGGTCCGAGCGGCAAGGGGGCATTGCTCAAATCCCCCTTGATGTCCGCCTGGAACTCGTCGCGCAGGTGGCCGTCGCCCTAAAGGCCGCCCATTCAGTGGGCGTCATCCACAAGGACGTCAAGCCGACCAACGTACTCATTCGGCAACAAGAGAACGATGCGCCATGTGCGTGCCTGACCGACTTCGGGATTGGCCAACTCGTAATCCTACAATCGTTCCAAGCCGATCGGGGCAACGCCCCGTGCGGCACAACTGGGGATTTTGCAAACTTTGCGGGGACGACTACTGGGGCGGGCGTGGGAACCCGGCTCTACATGCCGCCGGAGTATATGGTCAAGGGCGCGTCGATCGGGCATCAAAGCGACATCTACTCCCTTGGCGTATTGCTGTTTCAGATGATTGTGGGTGATCTGGGCCGCCCCCTGGTTCATGGTTGGCAAAAATCCGTGGACGACGAATTGCTCCGCGCCGCGGTCGAGGACTGCATCGCCGAGCTGCCGGAAGATCGCTTGGAGCACGCCGATGTGTTGGCTGAGCGCCTACGTTCGATCGGCGTGCGTAGACGGGCATTGGTCGTAGGGAGCCGGCGTCTGCGCGGGTGGAAGCGTGTCGGCTTCTCGATCAAAATCTTGATCGTAGCAGCCGTCCTCGTGGCGCATGTGGCCGTGGGGGTCATGCTTGGATCCCGACGGGAGCAGGACGCGCGCAGCAAGGCGCAAGCGATTTTGACCCGGTTCGGTAGCGCGCCCGATGTGGCCTTGGAAGCCACGAAAAACATCTCGGACAGGGAACGCCGATATTTCGGTGAAGCCGTCGTCTACCGTCTCTTTTCCTCCGCGGCGGTCGAGCGCGTTTCCGCCGCGCGGGCTGCGCTTTGGGGTGACGAATCCGTCGAGGCCGCGTTTTGGGCCTCATCCAACGGAGGACCGATTTGGGAACATGGCGACTGGATGCAGGTGTGCGCCGCACGTTTCTTGGATCCCGTCCCTTTGATCCCCAAGCTCGCCGCCAAAGCCAAGCAGGGCACGGATCGTGAGAAATTCATCGCCTATTGCCTCTTGGGCGATCTGGCGGAACCTGGGGACCAACTCGCCCAAGCGTGCTCGCTCGCCGCCGATACGGAATCACACCCGGGCGTCATTGCGGCGGCTCATTGGGCTGCTGGACGATTGGGACAAAGCCGTCCACTGAGAACGCGCGATGCGCGTCCGGACGTGGAGCCACGCGGCATGTTGTTGGTTCCCATTTCCGGCCTGCGCGCCATCGGGGAAACAGACAGCAGCCCGGCGCCCAGGACGCTTGCATCCAGAGTGATCCAAGCGACTCCTGGTGCCCCAGCGTTTCATATGAGCGCCACCATTGTGACTTGGGAGCAACTCGCGCCGTTTCTCTTGACCGCCAGAGGGGGCGATTCAGCCTTCGACACGCTTTTGAACAGGTTGAGCCAGCGACTTGAAGACTTCGAAGGCGAGCGTTACGCCTACGCGCCCGCATCTGGCATACCGCCTGTGGTGGCGAAGGCGTTTTGCGAATGGCTCACGCGGCGAGCGCGCCAGGCGGGCCAGACGACGACGTACCGATTGCCAACGCTTGCGGAGTGGCAATTCGTTTATCGTGACGGAGACCGGCATGCGTATCATTGTCTGGATATTCCGAAGTCGCCGAAAGGGGCGCTAGACGGCGGATCCGAGGCAGGCCGCGAAAGCTTTAGGGTGGCATCGAATATGCCGAACTACTTCGGCGTGTTTGATACGCACGGCGATATCGAGGAGCTTTGTACCTTCTCCGAATCGGGCAAGGCGCCGAGCCTGCCCGAACAGTGGACGGATTCGGGGCAATCCAATCGGCACACCACCGGCGATTACAGCACTGCGGGGCCCATTGGCATCTGTCGCCAGGTCGATCGAGCCGATTCCACGTCTGTTTCATCGCCGCCAAGCCTCGGGTTCCGTGTTGTGCGCGTACCCTAAGCGCGGACGGTTTCCGCGTATCCGTGCGCTCGGCCAAGCCGACGCGCAGGTCTCTAGCGCAGTCCCTTTGCTGCCGAATTGCGTGCGACGATCTTATTTCTAACGCCATCTGTCCAGGTATTGCTAGTTAATAACCGATTACTAGGAGAAGCGTCACGGAGTCAGGCACACGAATGGGAACGCCGCATCCAAGCCAAAGCGATGAACGATCTGAGATCGAACCGCGGGCCTGCCGTCAGGGAATCGATGTATCTCATTGGGTAGGATGCACTAGGCCTTGCGAAGGAATCAATAATGAGACCCATGAACGAGCTATGGATGGCAAGACGTCTTGATTTGGCCTCCCGGATCGGCGTCTCGGTCTGTGTGCTAGCGCTGCTCGTTGCGGCGGGATGCGGATGTGAGCAGCGACCCGGAGGCACGACGCCGGTGCTCATCGGCTCCGGTGACGCCGACGGAATCGATCCCGGCGGTGTGGACCCGGGCAACGACAATTCCTCCGGCGGAGACATCGTGAACGATCCCACGGCGCCTCCGCTCGCGCCGCTCGCGCCGGAACCGGAACTCAAGTGCATCACCTGCCACAATCTGGCGCTGGGCAAACGTCGCGCGGTCGTCGATGCCGACGGAGGCGGAGGCCATCACGTGCGCGGCACCGCACTGACTAACGCCGATTGCGTTCTTTGCCACGAGGTAACCCAACACTTGGCGGGCGTGGTGCGGCTCTGGGAAGATCCCACGGTGCGCACGACGGCGTTTGAATTGACCGCGGACCCATCGACGAGCTTCGATCAAGCCGACCAACTGACGCCGTTTTGCCAGAGCTGTCATATTGGGGGCGGCCAGATGCCCCATCCCGGCGGCGGGAACGAGCATGGTTGCATCATGTGCCATGACATTCACGATCCGAGCATGGTGAACCAATCGCTCATTGCCCATTCGGTGTACAATGCAGCCATCGGGCAAGAAGTCACCGTTCGCTTTACAGCGCGAACCGGGTTGGGTAGTTTCGACGACGGTGATCCGGCAGCCCTCGACGGTGTCTGTCAGGTCTGCCATACCGCCACCGCCCACCACCGGTTCGACGGCAGCGCCGCGCCGCACAACGACGGTGTGGATTGCACCGCCTGCCATTCGCACCAATCTGGCTTTGCTCCCTTGGGCGTCGCCGACGCCTCTTGCCTCGATTGCCACAGCGTGACGCAAGGGAGTCGACCGGCGGTGGTCGATGCGCAGGGTCGTGGCGGACATCACTTCCAGGCTACGGCTATGACCTCCGCCGACTGCGAGACGTGCCACGAAATGACACAGCACCAACAGGGAGCGATTCGCCTCTGGCAAGATCCCAACAGCCCGTCTGCCGTCATCACCTTGACCGGTGATCCCGGAACCGAGCAGATCGAGGCCGACCTGCTCACCCCGTTTTGCGCCAGTTGTCACGCGATGGACCAGCAGGCAGTGCACATCGGAAACGGCATCTGGCAACCGGCGTGCACCCAATGCCACGACATGCATAACCCCGCCGACGTCAACCTTTCTTTGATCAACACCGTCGTGCATAGTCAGACGCTTGGGCTGGATCTACCCGTTTCCTTTACGTCGCGCACGGGCCTCGGCAGCTTGGACGACGGCGATCCTGCGGCCAACAACGGGCTGTGCCAGGTCTGCCATACGGCCACCGCACACCACCTGTACGACGGCAGCGCCGCACCGCACAATGACGCGATGAACTGCACGCAATGCCACAGCCATGCGTCCGGCTTTGCTCCATTGGGCGTGGCCGAACTGAGCTGCATGGACTGTCACAGTGAGCCCCAAGGTGCGCGGCCAGCGGTCGTCGATGCACAGGGCGGAGGGGGGCACCATCTCCAAACCACGCTGATGACGTCGGCCGATTGCGAAACGTGCCACGAGATGACCCAGCACCAAGCGGGTTTGGTCCGGCTTTGGGCCGATCCGAATCAACCTTCCTCCGTGATCACACTCAATGGCGATCCATCCACCGTTGTCGCCGAAGCGGAGAAACTAACTCCGTTCTGCTGGTCCTGCCACGCGGAAATCGACCACGGCGTGCACGCCGTATCCGGCGCGTGGCAACCCACCTGTATGGCGTGCCACGACATGCACGATCGGACCGATTCCAATCTGAATGTGATATCGACGCTGGTGCGCAACCAGACGCTCGGGGTGGATCAGTCCGTAGTGTTCACCGCGCGAACCGGTTCGGGTAGTTTTGACGATGGCGACCCGGCGCAGAACAACGGCATTTGTCAGGTGTGCCACACGACCACCAACCACCACCTTTTCGATGGATCCTCGTTGGCCCACAACGATGGCACCGATTGCACTGCCTGTCACTCGCATGGCTCGGGGTTTGCGCCGCTCGGAGTAGGCGACCTCTCCTGCACGGAATGCCACAACACCGTCCAGGGGTCGCGCCGTGCGATCGCGGACGAATTCACGTACGCGTCGCATCACGTTTCGGGCTCCGTCACGGATGCCGACTGCGAGGCCTGCCACGACCAGACGCAGCACATGGGCGGACAGGTTCGCCTGAAGAGCGCTGACGACCCCGGCAATCCCAACGCCGTCGTCACGCTCACGGGCGATCCGATGTCCAGTTTCGACGAGGCGACAAAACTAGAGGCGTTCTGTCTGGCTTGCCATGACGGGGACGGGGCCTCCGGCTCCGCTCCCTTTGCCGACGGCATCATGCCCAGTACGATCAATGCCAACCTGTGGAGCCAGGCAACACACAATTCCATGCAAACGACGTGCGTCGGTGACGGCGAAACATTTGGCTGCCACAGCACGGGGCACGGATCGTTCAAGGCCACACTGCTGGCCCCGTGGGATGCGGCCCAGACGCCGGTCGCCGGCGATCCGCTGCGCGAGCAGGAGGGGATGTGTTATGGGTGTCACGATGCCAACGGGCCGGCCGCCACAGACATCGAGTCTATCTTTGCCCTAGCGACCCACCACAACGTCAGCGCTGTCGATCAGGCCGACGGATCGCGGGTCGAATGCGTTAGCTGCCACAACCCCCACGAGGTGTCCGCCGCGTCGAAGCTGCGCAATCCAAACGGCGGCGAACCCTGGACAGGCACCGGCGAAGCATTCTGCCAGTCCTGCCACGGAGGTGTAGCGCCAGCGGGGATTGCCTTCCCGCCAGTCGCGCCGGGGACCGGGTTTGACAAGTCCACATTCACCGGTACCACTCATGACAGTGAAACCGGCACCGATAGTTGCCGCCAGTGCCACGACCAGCACGGCAGCTCCTTCCCCTCTATGTTGAGGGCCGACTACGTTGTTGCGGATCAAAACGGGTACGCCGCGGCCGATTACGGCGCTTGCTGGAATTGTCACGACGTAAACGCGATCATCTTCGGCACGAACCAGTTCGAAGATCTTCACAAGAAGCACGTCAAAGATGAGCGCGGGCCTTGCATCATCTGCCACGACGTACACAGAGGGTTCGATCCGGGGGAACCGGGTTTGATCGATATGGACTACCCCATTCGCGCCGGGGGATACAACATATCCTTCCTCAATGGCGTGGACGGCAGCAGCAGCTTCTGGATCGAGGCTGGGCAAAACCGAGGAAATTGCACCATCAAGTGCCACGGGCAGAACCATACACCCAAGAAATACGACCGACTTTAGTGCATGGTCACGCTTGAGTCTGCGGG
>CAZYXP010000059.1:14031-17962 GCA_964651325.1 uncultured Phycisphaeraceae bacterium | reverse complement strand
CGGATCTCATCACCGAATGTTTCCCGGGGCAGTTTCGCAACTGGTTTTACGCCATCCTCGCGATGAGCACGATGATGGAAATCGGCAAGGAAGAGCCGAGGCTTCCATTCAAGAATGTGGTCGGCCACGCGCTGGTGATGAACGAGGAGCGTCAGGCGATGCACAAATCCGACGGGACGGCCATCTGGTTTGAAGAGGCGGCGGAGCAAATCGGCGTGGACGTGATGCGCTGGATGTATTGCAGCCAACCGGCGACGACGGATCTGGCGTTTGGCACGCGGCATCCCGACGAGCCTGTTTCCATCGACTGTGGCAACGGGAAAACCATGGACCGCAACGTCAACGGGGAGCCACTGTGCAAGGTGACCTCCCATCCCGCGGACGAAACCCGGCGCCGCGTTCTGCTTACGTTTTGGAATGCCTACTCATTTTTCTGCAACTACGCCCGGTTGGACGGATTCGATCCGCAAGCGCCCGCCGTCCCGATCGCCGAGCGTCAAGACATCGACCGCTGGATTCTCTCCGATCTTCAACTGCTCATTGATGCCGCCCGTACCCACTTCGAGGCCTATGACCTACCGCCGGTGACGCAGAAGATCGAACGATTCATCGATCACCTGAGCACCTGGTACATCCGGCGCAATCGCCGGCGATTCTGGCGCGGCGCGTCCGAGGGGGATCAGGACAAGCTGGCGGCCTATCAAACGTTGTACGAGGCGCTGACGACCGTCGCCAAGATCATGGCACCCATCGCGCCGTTCCTAACGGAGCATATGTACTTGAACCTGGTGGCCCGCCAGATCGAAAGTTCCCCGCGCAGCATTCATCACTGCCCCTACCCAAAGGCCGACGAAAAGCGCATCGATGCGGCGCTGTCGGAAGACATGGCCGCTTTGTTGCAGATCATCACGCTGGCTCGATCGGCGCGGAAGGAATCCAAGCTGAAGGTGCGGCAACCGCTGGCGGAACTGCGCGTCGTACCTGGATCGGAAGCGGATCGGCGTGCGGTGGCACGGTTTCCAGACCATCTGCTCGAAGAACTGAACATCAAAAAAGTAACGGCGATCGAAGACGCCGCGGGCCTCATAGAGATCAGTGTCCAAGCCAACATGAAGACGATGGGGCCGAAGTATGGCAAGCAGGCCGCGGCCGTGCGGCAAGCGATCCTAGCGTTGGACGGACCGGCCACCGCCGATGCGTTGGCCTCTGGCGCGCCCGTGTCCGTTGAGGTTGGCGGCGAACAATTTTCGCTCGATCGGGAGGACCTCAACATCGTCAAAACGTATGATGAACACTGGTCCGGGGCGGACAATGGCCAAACCACCGTGCTGATCGACAAGCGGCTCACACCTGACTTGCATCGCGAAGGCATCGCGCGCGATCTTGTCCGCAACATCCAAAGCCTGCGCAAGGACGCGAGCCTCGACATCGCCGACCGCATTCATCTCGCGATCATTTCCGAAGGTGAAATCATTCGTGAAACGGTAGACCAGTTCGGAGACTATATTCGCGCAGAGACGCTAGCGATGGAGATCACACTCGAAGCGCTTTGCGAATCGTCCGGTACGACCGACACGAAGTTAGAAGGAGTCGAAGTATCGCTCCAGTTGGTCAAAGCAAGTTAAGAAAAGCGCGGTCGGAGAGCTTTCAGCTACTAGCAAGAGCGTCGGGCTTCGCCCGAGGCACGCGGCATGCTAAACGCGTAGGGCCGGGATTGCCGGGTGCCAGATGTCCTTCGGACGTAGGGATGCGATGATCTCGAGGTCACTACGGGCTGAAGGCCATCCGGTCCCAACGGCAGCGCACGGAGGATTGGCTCGGCGACGAAACCAGGCGTCTGCCTGTCACCTTCATCGGCTCCCCCGCCTCCTATAGGAGGCAGGCCACCGGCGAAGCACGCGCGGCACCGGCCGTAGGGGGCGCGAACAGAGTCTCTTCCAGCTGTCAACTGACGGCTCCCCGCCCCGCGCATGAAATGAGCCCGCACGTAACACGGCGCGGGCTCGTAGGTTGCTCGCGTTTGGAAACGCAGACTCGAGCCCGCGATTCCCCCATTGGCAGCGCTACGTCGTTGTCAGGCCGTTGGCGTTGACGTCGTTGTTATCCAAGCTCAGAAAGAACGCTGAAATCAGTGCAGAGCTCAACGATGATGTGGTCGATTCCAAACCATCGAGCAACGTCGTGCGGACGTTGGGGTCGCAGCTGCTCAACTGAAACACCGATCCACCGACCGCCAGAACGGATAGAAGTCGAATCATTCGCTGCCGAAGGGAATTCCTTGCCATTGGTTGGCCTCCTGTTGCGGGTTCCGGTATGTGGCAAACCCGTGATGAACAATCCACACAGCGCCGCCGGGTGGTTCCTCGTTTCCGTTATTTACGCTACCGAACCAAGCCCGCCGGACCGGCATGAACGCCGCGCCGGCCTTGAACTTGCCCGAGCCCTTACCCCTGGTTACGACATTGTACCCATCGGTCAGGAGTCGGGCGCGGTTTAATACTTCCGATATTGTTCGATTTCGGGGCGAATCGGTCAATGGGATCGATGAGGGCGAAACGGTGCGAATTGGTACGACAGTACTGAGGCGGGCGTTCCAACTGCCCTCGGGGCCCGTGGCTTCTCACTGGCGAGCGCCGGACGGTTCCGGGACGATCGGGGCCGTTGGGGGCCTTCGACCATCGCATTCCGCAAAGCCTCTAGATGAAAATGGGGCCCAGGACACACGGTGCCTCCGGTTACGTTGCGGTGGGTGGTGACGCGGATCGGAGCAATATCGCAGGTCTTGGCTAGAAACCGCGTGAGCTTGCGAAGCGAGGCCAATTGTCTTGCCGTCGGTCTGGACTGCGTAAAATCCCCAACGAGACAGATTCCAATGCCGTGCTCGTTGTAGTAGTTGTTGGGAGTCTTGCAGTGGGCCCCCGTTTTCTGCTGGCGCCACCTCGCGCCCACCTCAACCTCGCCATCAAGCGTGTCTGTTCCGTTTCCGATCACGAAGTGATAACCGAGCCCATCCCAGCCCCGCGTTTCTTTGTGGAACTTGTCAAAGGCCTTGGCCCCCCCCTCGGCGGTCGCGCTGTGATGAACCACAATCGTACTCCAACGGCGAGAAAGACGCCGGGGCATCCAATCGCGAGGGTAGGTTTCGCTTCGATCGGCGCGCATTTCGACTCTCGGCCAGGGAGGCGGCCTGAGGTTTTCCCGCTTGATCCGCGCGATGCCGTGGCGCGTTGAATGCGTGGGGATTCTTTTTGCGGAAGGACGGTGTGTGGTCACGCACCCCGGCAGGGTCAGCCAAAGCGCCGCCAAGGCTACTACGAGCTTATGCATTGCGTCGCACTCCGCACTGACTGGAGTCAGCGAGTCGAAACGTGTCTACCGAACTCAACGAATCATATTTATCGGTCATTGGGTAGGTTCGCGTCAAGCGAATCCGCATCCTTGAGCAAGCAACCCCCAAGGGCTTGGCTTCGCAGCGGTTGAATTCCAAAGAGAAGTTACTCAACCGATTGACCCGCCTTCCCGATGCGCCCCATGGCGAATTGATGGGATATCGGACCCTGAGTTACAGGCACGTTGCCGCGGAGAAGCGATTATGAAGTCAAAACACTCCACCAAGCATGGGGCGCGGACGGTTCAGGGGGCCATCCGCGACCACCAACCGACAACCGCGAATGACGCACACCTTGCGCCCGAGGAAGCCGACAAGGTGGGCCGTGTCCGAGACGCCCTTGAACGTGGGGATTACGCGATGGATCGGGCGGTGGACGTCACCGTGGACCGGGTCATCGCGGATCTTTACGGCGAGTAGCATACTCGGGGCTGATCAAGCTCGTATTGACGGGTTGACTCGGTCATGTGTAGCCCAGCCGCCCCCGGCTGGGAGGTGCGCGACACTCACCGGTGGGCCGCACAGCGGAGCCCCAGACACAGC
>CAZYXP010000059.1:0-13931 GCA_964651325.1 uncultured Phycisphaeraceae bacterium | reverse complement strand
ATCCCAACCTCGTAGCCTCCCGTGGCTGTCCTTCTCGACGGAAATAATCGGCCTGGGTACCCGAATAGCATTGGGGTAGCGCAGGCTGGCCTTGGCTCGACTGGCCGGATCGTGGTACGGTGACGCGGACAGGGCTCGACAGATAGTGGCAATAACGCTGAGGGGTCAGGTTGCGGTGTTGAAGAAACGAAAACCAGTGATTCCGGCGTTTTGCCCTCGTTGTGGGGACGGGCTTGATTTACTGGTCAATGGACAATGCCCAACGTGCCACGAGGATGTTCCGCTCATTCCGCCCAAGCGCCGCTTGCCCCGCTTCCTTTCCCTGCCGGAGATGCGGTATCAAAACCGTTACGTCTGGCTCGTGTTCGTTTCGGCGTTGGATATTATTCTTACCATGCTCGTGATCTACGTGTGGAAAGGCAGCGAGGCCAACCCCATCGCGGGATTCATTATCTATGGCCGGGGCCTTGGCTGGGCGATCGCCTTCAAGTTCGCCATGATGCTCACGGTCGTCATCGTTTGCGAGGTCATTGGGCGAATCAGCGACCGAACCGGTCGGCGGCTGGCGACCGCGGCCGTGGTGATTAACGCCCTGCCCGTCGCCTACACGCTAGCGCTGCTGTTTTCCTCCGGCCCACCTCCGGCGGCGTGAGTCAATCACACATAGCGCCATGGGCTGCCCCCGAGACACGCCGGCCATTGGCGAACCTCTAATCCGTCCAGTAAGCTACCGGTTGCATTAGATGCTGTGACTCGATCGCAGGTCGAGCCATGAACTGATGCACGAGCTTCCAGGATGATAGAACCTGCGGCGGGCACGTTTCAGAGCACCCGGCGCAACCTCGGTGACACCGTGCTACGGGTGGTGCTCGGATCGCCGATCTCCTGATCGGCATGGACGGTTTGAAATTGAAACGTGCCAATCAGGAGATTGGCTGTCCCGGGGTCCGCGGGCTAGCGCCCGCGGCTCTGATTCGGATCGACGCTACCGGCCGCTTGCTGGCGGGCGCGGTTCTGAGTAGCTGAGGAACACAGCGGAGGGCCGCTGGGCTACACGCGGCTTGGATGGCGCTAGAAAATCGAGGATTGAATTGACACATATCGCCGTGATCGGTGCGGGAACGATGGGCGCGGGAATCGCGCAGCTTGCCGCGAGCAAGGAGGCGTCGGTTCGATTGATCGACGTGGATGGGGACGTGGTCGCGCGCGGGCTTGAGGGCATCGAAAAGAGACTCGCCCGTTCCGTTGAAAAAGGACGCATCACGCCGGATGAGCGCGACGCTATTTCGACGCGGATCCAGACCGGCACGAGCATCTCTGATCTGCCTGAGGTCGATCTCGCGATCGAAGCCGTGGTGGAACGGCTCGATATCAAACATGCCGTTTTCAAGCAGTTAGAGGCGGTGACAAAGCCCGAGGCGATTCTTGCGAGCAACACATCGTCGCTTTCGGTGGGCAAGATCGCGGAGGCCGTGTCCAATCCGTCGCGCGTGGTGGGAATGCACTTTTTCAACCCGGCCGTGCTCATGCCGCTCGTGGAGATCATCGCGGGAGAACAAAGCAGCGCGGCGTCGATCGACAAGGCGTATGACGCCGCGGCCGGATGGGGCAAAACGCCGGTTCGCGCGAAAGACACGCCCGGTTTTATTGTAAACCGCGTGGCGCGTGGGTTTTATCTCGAGGCGCTGCGTCTGCTGGATGAAGGCGTGGCGGGCGTGGCCGAGATTGATGGCGTGATGAAAACGCACGGCAAGTTTCGCATGGGGCCGTTTGAGTTGATGGACTTGGTCGGCCTTGACGTCAACTGGTCGGTGAGCAACTCGGTTTGGGAACAGATGGACAAGCCCGCTCGGCTGACGCCGCACAAGATTCAGGGCTTGCTGGTCGAGCGGGGCAAACTCGGGCGCAAGAGCGGCGAAGGATTCTACCGATACGACGCGGCGGGGCCGATCCCGGCAGTTCAAGTCGATCGGAAGAGCTTTGACGTAAATCTCAAACTAGCAGATGCCATGTTGGTGTTTGCGGGGCGGGCGGGCGCGGTGGCCGCCAACAGTACGGAGCAGTTGATTTTCAGCCGGATTCTCTCCGCGATCATCAACGAAGCGGGTTTCGCGTTTGAGCAGCAAGTCGCAAGCAGCGCGGATATCGACATTGCGATGGAGAAAGGAACGAACTATCCCCACGGGCCGCTCGCATGGGCGGATGAAATCGGCCATCATACGGTGCGCGGTGTGCTTGCGGCGCTGAACGCGTCCGTTGACGATGGGCGATATGAGCCGGCGGAGCTGTTTGTACGGTAGTGGCGCGAGCCGCGGCGCCGCACGATTCCAGGCCCATCCGCGAACCACAGGGCACCGCGCGGGCTGAAGCCCGCGGCTCGGAAGAGAATACCCGCAGCTCGGGGGTCGCGCGGAATCTGAGGGCACACAGCGGAGGGCCGCCGTGCTACACTGGTCAGGCCGGAAGCAAAGTTAAGGAAAGCTGGGGCTGCAGGAAACAAGGCTTATGCGAAGAGCGGTGGTGGTGGATGCGGTTCGGACCCCCGTGGGTCGCTATGGCGGCGGGTTGTCGGCGGTGCGCCCGGACGATCTGGCAGCACTGGTGATCAAAAAGCTGATAGAGCGGACCGGCGTAGACCCCGGCTTGGTCGATGACGTCTACTTCGGGGATGCCAATCAGGCCGGCGAGAGCAACCGCAACGTCGCGCGGATGGCGGTGCTGCTGGCGGGTTTGCCGAACACGGTGCCCGGTTCAACGGTCAATCGACTGTGCGCCTCAAGCCTGGATTGCATCAACATCGCCGCGCGCATGATCGAGACCGACCATGGCGACATCATGATCGCCGGCGGGGTCGAGAGCATGTCCCGGGCGCCGATCGTGACCGCCAAGGCCACGGCCGCGTTTAGCCGGAAGGTCGAAACGTACGATACGACCATCGGCTGGCGGTTCACCAATCCCAAGCTGGCGGAGCTGTATCACCCGTTTTCGATGGGCGAAACGGCGGAAAACGTCGCCAAGAAATACAAACTGACGCGGGAGGAACAGGACGCGTTCGCTTTGGCCTCTCAGTTGAAGTGCAAGGCCGCGATGGAGGCGGGGCGGTTTTCGGATGAAATCGTGCGTGTGGCCGTGCCGCAGCGCAAGGGCGATCCGGTGATCGTGGATCGCGACGAGCACCCCCGACCGGACACGACGATGGAAAAACTCGCCAAGCTCAGGCCGGCGTTTGCGAAAGACGGCACGGTTACCGCCGGGAATGCTTCGGGCATCAACGACGGCGCGGCCGCCCTGCTTCTGGTCGAAGAGAAGTTGGCCGAACGCCTCGGGCTGTCGCCGCTGGCGGCGGTGGGCAAGTCCGCGACGGCCGGGGTCGATCCCGCACACATGGGCCTCGGCCCTATTCCAGCTTGCCAGAAGGCCCTGGCCCGGGCGGGGTTAACGGTGGCCGATGTCGATCTGTTTGAGCTTAACGAGGCGTTTGCGGCTCAGGCGATTGCCTGCATGCGCGACTTGGAAATCGACCCCGAGCGCGTGAACCCCAACGGCGGCGCGATCGCCCTGGGCCATCCGCTCGGATGCAGCGGCGCGCGCATTGCCGCAACGCTGCTGCACGAGATGAAACGGCGCGGCGCGAAGCGTGGCATCGCGACGATGTGCGTCGGCGTGGGGCAGGGTGTGGCGACGGTGTTTGAGCGGTGACCGAGTGGATTGGGCGGAGATTGACGCGCGCATGCGGAGTACTCACCACCGAGATACGAAGACACCAAGAAAAGAGAAGGGGGACGATCGATTCGCCCTGCATGGTGCATGGTGCCTGCGATTCGATCTAATGCGCGCAATGCCCGCTGGCCGCTTCCTCACGGGCGCGGTTCGGATTGGTGGCATATCCTGGACTTTTGTTTAGGTGTCCATGGACCATCCAACCCGAACCAGCGGAAGCATCCTCGCTCTTGGGGCGATTGCGATCTTGTATGGCTTGCTTTCGGTCGGCGGGATTGGTTGGGGTTTGCCGAGCCGGAGCATTGATCCCTATCTTTTTGCGGGGGGCGAAGCCTGGTCCGGGGAGAAAATTTATCGATTGGCCGGGGCGGGGGAACGATTCTCGGCCGAGCGCGGCGCGGACGTCGATGTTGATCCGCTTACCGAGCCGACTCTTGATTCGGTGGCTATGCCGTCTATTGATCCGCTCGAAAAAGAGCTCAGCGCGCCGATACCGCTGACGGCCACCGACGAGGACGTCGCCAAGATTCTCCTTCGCTACCGCCTCTACACCTACCAACCCGACGAAATGATCACGATGATGGCGCTCTCGGGGATGCGCCCGTCTCGACTTCAATTAGATCCGCGATTGTATCAATACGGCGGGTTGTTCATCTATCCCGTCGGCGGGCTGATCAAGCTGTGCGGCATGGTCGGGCTGATTGACGTTCGCAGCGACGTCACGTTTTACCTGGACCACCCGGAGGAGTTCGGCAAGTTCTACGTCGTCGCGCGGGCGTACTCGGCGCTTTGGGGTCTGCTTGGCGTGGGCGTCGTGTTCTTGATCACGCGAAGAGCGGGCGGAGCGACCGCCGGAGTTATCGCGGCGGGATTGTTTGCGTTGATGCCGGTGGTCGTGTGCATGGCGCACGAGGGCAAGCCGCACTTGCCTGGCGCGGTGCTCATGCTGCTGGCGGTCTACTTCGCCATGCGTTGTCAATCCTCCCGAACCGCGGATTCTTCCCCCCAAGCCGCGGGCTTTGGCCCGCGCGGCCGCCCGGCGCAGGATAGTCGCGCGTTCTGGTGCATGTGCCTAGCCTGCGGGGCGTCCTTTGGCATGGTGCTCTCTTCCCTACCGATTTTCATTCTCATCCCGCTTACGGCATGGATGCAATCGCGGTGCGCCGTTGAGGTTTCCGCCGGACACGAAGCCGCACGACCGAGGCGAGCATTTGGGGCGTTCTTATCGAGAATCGCGATCGGCGTCTTGCTCGCGACGGCGGTGTATCTTGTCACCAATCCGTACGTGTTGATCAACGCTTTTGTCAACCGCGACGTGCTGCGAAGCAATTTCGGCAATTCGCTAGCGATGTACGAAGTGGCGCGCGTTGGGGAAGGGTTGCTTCGCGTGCTGGCGCTCACCGTTGAAGGGGCGACCCTGCCGATTCTTCTGCTAGGCACGATTGGAATCGTCTGGTCGATCGTCCGGCGCACGCGGACGCTGACGCCGTTGATGGCGGCCGCCCTGGTGTTCTTCGTTCAGTTTGTGTTGATCGGCGCGGGCAAGCCGGCGGAATACGGGCGGTTTGGCATTTTCACGAATACCGCGCTGGCCATCGCCGCGGCCACGTTCCTGGCTAGCGATCGAAAAGGGATGCGCAGGCGAGGCAGCCAAGTCGCGACGGCGTTTACCGTACTCTGGGTGGCGAATTGCGGATGGGCGTACCTGGCGAATTTTCGGGCAGATTGCACGGATTCCGCCTCGCGGATTCGGGCGAGGCTGGCGATTGAGCCGGGGGCGGGCGCGAAGGAGGGCGGCGATGCGTGGCTCAAGCCGCGGTTGACTGTTTATGTCCCCAAGGAGCCGGCGCCATATTGCTGTCCGCCGCTGCCGTTTGCGCAGGTCGCCTTGTTTCGGCTTGCTGAAGGCGAGCGGTGTGCTGGGTTCGGGGGGCCGCGCGGGCTGAAGCCCGCGGCTCGGGGCGAAGAGGCGGCGGCCCGAGAACGCGCGGGGGACAGTCAGGCCGAGGCGGCGGTGGAGGTGTGCCTATCGCCGGTTGATCTGCCCGATCTATCCGCTGCACGAGACAGCGAGGAGCGTGATCTGTGGCGTGTGGCATTCCGTTTGCCGATTCTCCGGCATCTGGTTGGCCTTGGCGATCTGGCCGGGGGCCCGCTTACACCGATCAGTTGGGCCAACAAGCCCTTCGAATTGACCGGTAGTGGTCGGGCGTCCAAGCCGTGATACAATGGGTCACTCAGGGATGAAAATCACGGGCGAACCAAGCGAGATCGTGTACACAGGAGTAACCGATGGCCAACCAGCTTTGTCATTTTGAATTGATGACCGCCGATCCGGAAAAGGCTCAGGCGTTTTATGGCAGCGTGTTCGACTGGCAATTCGATTCTGAATCCATGCCCGGCTACACGCTTGTGGACACGGGTGGTGAGCCCACCGGTGCGATCTTCCCGAAACCGGAGGCTGCGCCCGGCCCATGCGTCAATGTATATTTCCAGGTTTCCGATATGGATGCCACGCTGGCGAAGGTCAAAGAGCACGGCGGAAGCGTGCTGGTCGATAAAACGGCAATCCCCGGCGTGGGATTCTTTGCCATGCTGGAGGACTCGGAGGGGATGGTCCTGGGAGTCATGCAGCCGGAGGGCTGAGGGCGTATGTCGAGGATCGAGGTTTTCAGTTCTTAGCAGCGCGGGGACGCTCGGTTAGGCCGATGGCGGAGGCCATGGCCTGTTGATCCGTGTGGGTAATTGATAGAAGAACGTGTTGGATTCCGAGTTGGTCGGCGCGCCGCTTGGTTTCGCCGGCCAGCGTGACGCCCGGTGCGCCCAGCGCGTTGGGAAGTATTTCCATGTCGGTCCAGGCGATGCCCCCCCGCCACCCGGTGCCGATCATTTTCAAAATGGCCTCCTTGGCCGCCCAGCGTCCCGAGATATGCGCCAACGGGTTCTTGAATTGCGCCGCTCGCGCGCGTTCGGCAGACGTCAATATGCGCTCCAAGAATCGATCGCGATGGCGCTCTAGCACGGCGGCGATTCGCTCGCACTGAACAAGATCAATTCCGTGACCGATGACCGACATGGTTCCTAGCCTACCCGACGGACCGGAAAAGGGCCAAGCCCCGCGGCGTAGGGTCCGAGGGCTGGCGCCCGCGGCTCTTTGTCGCGTCTGCGCGTCCGGTTGGACGATCGGGCGTTGCTCGGCTATACAAGCGTTATGCACATGGGCATGGATGCTAATTTGGAGATGTTGCTGCGCGATCTTAGCGAACCGCAGCGGACGGCAGTGACCCATGTGGAAGGGCCCATCCTGATCCTGGCTGGACCCGGCAGCGGAAAAACGCGCGTGGTCACGCGTCGGGCGGCCCATCTCGCGGCCACCACCACCTCGGCGCGGAATATTCTGGCGGTGACGTTCACGAACAAGGCCGCTCGCGAGATGCGCGAACGCATGGAGTCGCTATCGGTGGCGGGCGGCATGACCGTGGCCACGTTTCATGCGCTGGGCGCTCGCCTGCTTCGCGAATACCCCGACAGCGCGGGGATCACGCGGGATTTCACGATCTTCGACACGGACGATCGGCGAAAACTCCTGAAGAAAGCGATCGTCGCATGCGATCTTTCCACCACGAATTGGCAGCCGGCGATGGTCGAGCGGGAAATCAGCTTGGCCAAGTCGAGCATGCAAACGGTGCGCGTGTACACCGAGGCGGCCATGGATTGGCGTCAGCGCACGATCGCGCGGATTTATGAGACGTACGAGAACATGGCGCGGGAGATGAACGCGCTTGATTTTGATGATCTGCTCATGCGGGTCGCGACCATGCTCGAAAAGGATGACTCCCTCCGCGACCATCTCGAGGCACGGTTCCCGTACGTGTTGGTCGACGAATATCAGGACACCAACGCCGCGCAATACCGCATTGCGCATCTGCTGACGCGCGATAGCAAGAACCTCTGCTGCACGGGCGATCCGGATCAATCGATCTACGCGTGGCGCGGGGCGGATATTGAAAACATCATGAGCTTCGATCGGGATCACCCCGGCGCGGTCGTGGTACGCCTCGAGCAGAATTACCGCTCCACGGGGTCCATCCTCGCGGCAGCGGCCGCGCTGATCCGCGGCAACACGCAACGCAAGCAGAAAGACCTTTGGACCGACAACGCTGCGGGCAAGAAGGTTCGCGTGGTCGAGCACGAAACCGCGGAGGACGAGGCGGGGCTGACCGTCGCTGAAATTTCCGGGCTGATTCGCTCGGGCACGAGCCCCAAAGACATCGCGGTGTTCTATCGCCTCAACTCGATGAGCCGGACGTTTGAGGAGGCGCTCATACGCGAGGGCGTCGCCTATCAGATTGCGCGTGGCGTGGAGTTTTACAAGCGGAAAGAGATTCGCGACGCATTGGCGTACCTTCGGGTGATGGTGAATCATGCGGACGAAATCGCGCTGCTTCGGATCATCAACACGCCCGCCCGGGGCATCGGCGACACCACCATCAAACGCCTCCTGGGCATTGCGCAGGAACGCGGGGTTCAATTGTACGATCTGCTTACGGCGGGCGATTCGGAGTTGGATGTTGGGCGGTCCGAGGCCAAGGTGCGAGTCTTTGGAACGCTGCTTGGTGAACTCTCCGCCGTAGCGGAGTGGCCGGCCGGGAAAGCAGCCGAGTTTGTCATCAGCCATACCGGATTGCGGGCGTTCTACGCGCCGCAATCAGACGGCGATGACGGTCCGGGCGCCAACCTGGACGAGTTGATCAACGCCGCCGCAGATTTCGATTCTGAAAACCCCGACGCCAAGGTGGCCGACTGGTTGGAGCAAACCGCGCTGGTTAGCGATGTTGACGGGCTTTCCGGTGAGCATGGCGTAGTAACGCTGATGACGCTGCACGCGGCCAAGGGTCTGGAATTCCCTATTGTCTACATGATCGGGCTCGAGGAGGGCATCCTGCCGATGCGGCGGCGCGACGAGGAAGACCTCGACGACGAGGAAGAGCGGCGGCTCTGTTTCGTCGGCATGACGCGGGCGATGGAGCGATTGACGCTCACGCGAGCGCGATATCGAACACTTTACGGCGCCGCGCAGCGCACGGCGCGAAGCCGGTTTCTGGACGAGCTACCCAGAAACGAGCTAGAATGGTTGGACGATCAAGCAAGCAGCGTTCACGGAAACAGGGTTCGAGCAAGCAGCGTTGGCGTGCGTAAGCCAGGGCGACGTACCCCGTCGGCGCCCACCGGTCAACTGCCCGATGACCTGGACCAGTGGCGCGTCGGCAGCTTGGTCCGCCACCCGGATTGCGGTCTGGGTCGCATCACGGCGATGCATCGCGGGGCGCGTCGGACGCATGTAGATGTTGAATTCCAGGAAGGCGGACAGCGATCCTGGGTCTTGGAATTCGCGCAATTAGAACGCGTCAGTTTTGAAGAAGTCGATTGAGCTAGCGCGAGGGTTTAGCAGATGAGACACGCGGTCATTATGGCGGGCGGCGCGGGCGTGCGGCTTTGGCCGCTCAGTCGAAAAAAACGCCCCAAGCAATTGCTCAAGCTGTTCCAAGGACGGAGCCTCTTGCGCCAATCCTACGAACGGGTGGCGGAACTGCTTCCTCCCGAGCAGATCAGCATCATTACGAACCAGGCCCACCTGTCGGTCATCGCGGACGAGCTTTCGGAGTTACCGCCGGAGAATCTGTTCGGAGAGCCGGAGGGTCGCGACACGGCCAACGCCGTGGGTATGTCCGCCGCCATCATCGCCGAGCGTGATCCGGATGCGGTGATCGGTGTGTTCACCGCCGACCACTTGATTACACCGGTCGAGGAGTTCACCCGTGCGGTGGACCAGGCCTACACCGCGGCAGAGCAACACCCCGACGCCCTGGTGACGATGGGCATTCGACCTACCCGGCCCGACACGAATTACGGCTATGTGCGGCGCGGCGAGCAGATTTCCGAGGGCGTCTTCGAGGTAGAGAAGTTCACGGAGAAGCCCACCGTCGCCGCGGCCATGAAGTACGTCTCGACGGGGGAGTACTATTGGAACAGCGGCATGTTCGCCTGGCGCGCCTCGACCATCTTGACCCAGCTCAACAAGCACCTACCCCCTTCGTTTGATGCGGTCGGAAAAATCGCGCGGGCATGGAATACGGATCAGCGCGATGAAGTGGTCAATCGCGAGTATCCGCCACTTATGAAGATTAGCGTCGATTTCGCCGTCATGGAAAAGGCGGACCGCGTGCTTGTGGTGGAAATGAGTTGCAACTGGGTTGACGTGGGCTCGTGGCCGGCGTTGGAATCCGTGGTCGAGGCCGATGCGGATGGGAATGTTTCCGCCTGCAAGCGGGTGATGCATCTTGGCTCGCGAGGCAACATCGTGGTTTCGGAGCAGGATCATCTGATCGCGACCATCGGCGTAGACGATCTGGTTATCGTCCATTCTCCCGACGCGACCATCATTTGCACGAAGCGCGACGCCCAGTGCATCAGAGAACTCGTCAACAACATCGGCGAGCAGTTCGGACAAGAGTACCTGTAGCGCACCCGCTATAGGGCACCTGGGCGTTCGGGCCAAAGGCGCAGGAATCGGCGAGGCGCTCTTGCGCGGCAGACCTATTACGGCGAGCTAGATGAGCTTATTTCTGGGAGTCGATTACGGCACGAAACGCATCGGTCTGGCGATCGGGGATTCGACCACGCAGCTCGCAACGCCCTTGCCGGTCGTGGCCGCGGGTGGTAGCCCCGCCAAAGATGCGGCCATCATCGTCGCGTCGCTCGCCGCGTACGACGTGTCCACCATAGTCCTTGGCCTGCCGCTGAATATGGACGAGACGGAAGGCCCGCAAGCCAAGATTACCCGCACCGTGGGCACGCACATCGAGCGGCTTTGCGCAGTGCCGCTGACCTATTTCGATGAGCGGCTCTCGTCTAGAGCGGCGGATGACGCCCTCGTGACGACTGGCCTATCGGCTCAGAAGCGCAAGCGACGGCGCGACAGCATCGCCGCTCAGATCATGCTGCAAGCGTTTCTGGATGACCGCGCGGGGTAATTTTTGGAGCAACACCATCAGCGCGCATGGCGCCGGCGCGGTTACATTCCCCCGGAGGGTCCGCAGGCTCGCGCCAGCGGCTCTGATTCGGGTGCTGGGCGCGCGCCCGACGAATCCCTACTGCGCGGTCCGCGGCCGGTTTCGGTGAAACGCGATCGTGCCGGCGGAGAGCAGAAGCAACGCCATCGCCGCAATTCCCCAGTCGGACACGGCCGGGATGGGTCCGGGCGGCCCGGCCACGATCGACGTCTGGTAGATGTTGTCACCGTTGTTGCCGGTGGCGTTGTTGATGGCGTTGCCCACGGCGTAGAAAGCCACGGGGCCGAGGTCGCTGGCCGGTGCCTCCCAGCGCACGGAGTAGTCGGCGCTGTTGCCGCTGGCCGCCCAACCTGCTAGGGCATCCGCGACGCCTGTCGCTGTGTGCGTGATGTAGTCTGGATTTCCGTTAGCCAGTTGCGTACCCAAGGGATCGAAGAGGCTCAGCGTGCCCAAGTGCCCACCAAGATCGTCTTGGGCGCTCACCTCGAACCCGGCCGCAACTTTGGTGGGGTCGCTAATTCGAATGGTCAGATCGTAGACTTGCCCGAACTGATACTGACTGGGTACGCCCAGAATCTCAACGCTCCCTGGCCCCGAGTTAAGTACGCCCGAATGGCAAAGAGTGCATGTGCCAGAATCGGCGGGTCCGCCGGTCAGCCCATCCGGCCCTCCGGTGGTAAATGCCAGAAGCGGCGTTCCACAAAACCCAGCGATAACACCAACGACAAACATGGTGGTTAGATGATTGCGCATACTAACTTGTTCCCTTTTCTTGGTTTCGATCTAACGTGACGCGAGGCATCGGCCGCGAACAGCCGCAACGACAGAAATGACGATCTATCGCTTAGCCCCCCCATTCTTGCCGCCATGATAGGCTATTTGCAGGGGACAAATCAAGGAGTATTGGACACGAGTTGTCAGCCTTGACCGGGTTGTCGCGCGAGATATGATCGGACCATGAAGACCCGTCTGGCATTCCTCGTTCTGGCGGCCGCGACGGTCGTGAGCACCGGCTGTATGGCGCCTAGACGTGCTACGTATACGACGACCTTGACGGTAGCCGCCGGGCTCGAATCCGCCGAGGCGGATCGCTATTGGGACGCAGCGCAACGGGTGCTACGCGACAACCGGCTTGCCTTGGATCGCGTCGATCGCAGGGCCGGAAAAATCACCACGCTTCCGGTTATTTCGCAGAACATCTTTGAATTCTGGCGGCACGACGTGGACACCCGCGAGGATCTGCTGGAAGCGACGATCAATCCGATTCGACGATGGGCTGAGGTTCACGTCGGCCAAGATGCCGAAGGGAATTGGGAAGGGCTGACGCTGATCGTCCATAAGGAACGCTTGTCGTCTCCGGATCGACAATTCAACAGCACCGCGGCCGCCTACCGGCTCTTCAGTGCCACACTTCCCACCACTAGCGGGCAAACATCGACCGCGTCGCCGGACGAACGCTGGTTGGACATGGGAAGGGACGACGCTATGGCGTCCTACTTGCTACAGAAAATTGTGTCGGCCATCGACCCGGAGGGCGCTTAGCCGATTCGTTTCCCGAGTTCTCTGGCGCATCGCCATGTTGAACCATTCGATCGTTTTCTTGGCCGGCGCGGTTCTTCTTGCTCCGGTCATAAGCACCAATCGCTGCTTGGCAACCGACCCTCAACCGAGCGATAACACCATCTGTTCCATCGTGGTTCCGGCCACGACGGCCCTTCTGCTTCCCTTTGATGGCGGATTTCACAGGGAGCACCAGGAGCGGATCATCGCCGTTTGCGCCGAATCGGTAGCCGGATCGTACTGCGGAGCCGCTCCCGATCAGCGTGCCTACCCCTATCTCGATGTCAGCAGGCTGAGTGACGGCCAGACGGCGGCAATGCTTCGTACGCCATCCAAAATGATGGCGTGGCTCAAGCGTGAGGATAATCGCCGCTTGGGAGACTTACCGCTACGACTCATCGAAGCGCAGGGGCGGCTAACAGACGCATTGACCGCTCAAGATCTTTCGGTTGCCGTAGAACGCGCCGCGGCGGTCATTGCGCTGGCCACGCAGTCGTCGTCACCGTTTGGAACCGCGGCGCCGCACTCTGGCATGCTATCCGGCGCGCTGCGTGTGAACATGGACGCACGAGGCGAACGATGCGGCTGCTGTCGAACCTTGCGCGATCGTGTTGAATCGGAGCTCATCCGGCGAAACATCGACCGGGTTCGTTTTGAAGTCCGCCCTTATCGTGGACGGTTGCAGGCGATAGCGGATCGGGACGGAAGCATTCTGCGCGAGATGCTCTTGGCCCATGCGACGTTACACGATGTGGTAGAGATTGAGCGCGATGTCCTGCGCGAGCTGAACATCAGCACATCGCGGCTTTTCATCGAAAAGCAGGGGCCGTATTTTGACAGGCTGGGCGCTCGATGCCTGGCGGCTGTTGAGGCACGAATGGAGGGAGGGGCCGTGCTCGCGTCGCGGCTGATCTATCATGCATGGACATCCGCCGGCATGGCTGAGCGGGGCCTGGGCCCCACTTCGACCGAGTCAGAATCCAACAACGATGGGCGGTCACGCGGTGCGAATAAGACGACCGATCAGTTCGTAGGAAGCGCGCAGTCTCTAGTCGTGCATCAATCGACCTGCCCCCATGCGAAACGAATCCTTCAGAAGAACCGGGTGTATTTCAAATCGCTTAGCGAGGCGGTGAAAGACGGTCGCAAGCCGTGTCGCCAGTGCAAGCCCGAGTAACGCGAGCGCCACGGAACGTATACCGTCGCTTCAATTCCTGCGCCATGACATGACAGGCCGGGCCACATACAAAAAAAGAACGGAAGGCACCGGCGTTATCCGGAGAGCCTTCCGTTCTCTTGTTCTTGTACCCGAATGGGCTTGCGTTGGATCTTAGTCGACCGCCGTGGCGAAAGCCGACGACAAGATCTGGAATCGAAGCCTACCCGAGCGCGTTCTGGTCGCTACCTCTTCCTTTTCTTGGCCTTCTTCTTCTTGGTAGCTTTCTTCTTGGCCTTCTTCTTCTTTGTGGCCTTCTTCTTCGTAGCCTTCTTCTTCTTTGTGGCCTTCTTCTTCGTAGCCTTCTTCTTCTTCGTGGCCTTCTTCTTCGTAGCCTTCTTCTTCTTCGTGGCCTTCTTCTT
>CAZYXP010000058.1:0-18068 GCA_964651325.1 uncultured Phycisphaeraceae bacterium | reverse complement strand
ATCACGGGGCGCAGGAGTCGGATCGGCAGCCCCGGTTTGATTCGTTTTCATAAAAACCATCCATGTAGCACAACGACCCGCCGCGGTGTCCGTGCATCCAGCCAAGCCCGACGGATGCCGCGCTAGAACAACTCCGCTTCATCCAACCACGAGAAATAGCGTTTCCAGTCGCTGCGGCTCTCAGGAGATACCGACCGCTCAAACGCATCGTCTTCGATCGCATCGACCAGGATCCGCGCCCTTGCCAGCGCGGCCCGAGCCTCTTCCGGTTGCCCCAAGAACACATAACAGTTGATAATTTGAACATACGCCGCCAGCGCTGTCGTCGTGCGTTTGAACACGCTGGCCACGTCTTCGTACAGCTTCAAGGCGTCCTGATACTTGGCGGTCTCAAAAAAACAGTCCGCCTCATTGACGTACGCGTGGCGAAGGTTGACTCGCTCAAGCTCGGTCAGGGACTCTTGGTCGCGCACGACGAACTCATCGATCAGCCCGCGATACAAGGCCCGAGCCTGATCAAACCTGGCCGCCGCTTCCTTTTTGATATGCTCGATCTCAGCTGCGGAACCGGCTTGAGCCACCTCCTTCTTCAAGGCCAGCGCGCTCTGCCGATACGAATCGGCCAGCAAGGCCCGCGCGGGCCAGATTCTCTCGTCTTCAGGGTAGCGTTCGACGACCTCATCCAGTCGACTAATCGCTTCTTCGTAGGCCCCGCGCCGGTTCAGCACCTCGCCATACAGATACAACGCATCGGCGAATTCCGGGGCGTCGGGCGTGAAGAATTCGGAGCCTTCAAGGATGACATCGAGGGTACCCTCTACCAAGTCTTCTTTTTCCTTCCCCAGCGCCATGTAGCACCGCGCCAAGGGGATCAACGCCCGCATCCCGTCAATGGTGCGGCTATGCGCCGCATAACACTCACGAAACCCGGCAATCGCCCCTTCGAGGTCTCCGGTGGCCTGCAAGACCTGTCCGATTCGAAGCATCGCGCGCGGCACAAGCGGATGGTCCGGATGGTCCGCAATGAACATAGCGTACAGATCCGCCGCCCGTTTGAGTTCATCACCGTCCCGAAGCAGCTCGGCCGCGTGCCAGACGGCGGCGGCGGAACGCTTGTCCTTGAGCGTGGGAATTCGCCCGATTTGAAGGGACGAATCCGAAGCCGCGATGAACATCGATTTCGCCTCGCGCAATAGCAACGCGCGTTCTTCCGGCGACGACTCACCGACCGATTTTTTCTTAAGCGAGATCGCCAGCAACTCTTGAATTTGTCCGAGCTGCTCCACGTAGGCCATGAGTTGTTCGCCGTTGGATTGATCGACGAGCTTGATTGCCAACTGGGCATACGAGAGGGCTGCCTTGAAGTGCCCCGAGTTCTTCTGGTCCTCAGCGAGTAGCCCCAGGGTCACGCGCACTACATCGCGATTGACCAGATGTCGATTTGCCGACAAGGGTAGCTGGTCGGCAGCGGTCTCAAACGCGCTGATCGCCTCGACATGCCGGCCGATCATGGTCATCGCTTCCCCCAAAGCCACCAGACTCGCCACGCCATAGGCGGTGTCACCGTGTCGCCCGATAACGTCGCGGAAGAAGGCGATGGCTTCGTAAGGCCGTTTGGGGCCATCATCCTTCAGGACGACCCGTCCGAGCAGCCATCCCGTTTGGGCATACACGATATCGTGCGGCTCGACCCGGTTGCGGATGGACCGAAGCGTCGCCTCGGCCTCATCGAAAAGCCCCTGCTTATACAAGAGCAGTGCCTCGAGGTAGTGGAATCCCTCGCGAAGATCGGATTCGGAGAAATGAGGCGCTTCACGAACAAGCAACGTGGCGGCCTCAAGCAAACGCGCCGACTCGTCGAGCAATTGAAGTTTCTCGCCGACGGCCCATAGCCGAAGATCAAGCCGGTGTTCGTCCAGCCCGGCCAAGAATTCGTCCAGGAACGCCAACTGCGTTTGCGGATCCCGGCCAAGTTGATCGCGAATAGGGAACATGCGCCGCCGGAGCTCGGATTCATCCGCAATGCCAGTCTTCAACGCCTGTTCGAATTGATCCAATGCCAAAGCCGGATTGCCAAGCCAGACAAACGCGTCACCGAAGCGAACCCGATCCTGCCCCGTCAGCGGAAGCATCTGCACTTCGGCGTTCCGGAAATCGTCCAGAATCTGGTTGCCTGCGTCGGCGTTTCGGTGCCGGTCTTGGACCGCGAGGTCGTGACGCGCTCGGGCTAAACGCAGGTGGATGGCGGCGAATTCCGCGTCGCCCGGCGGTTCGCCTGCAGAAAGGACTTTCCGCCCGATGGCAAGAACACGCTCAAATCCACCAGACGCCTGCAAGGCGTCCATATACTTCAGGGAATCGTCCAGCGGCACGTCCGAGGGCGTAGGGCGAACGCGCAGAAATGCGCCGCCCAATAGACCCAGGGAGACCACGAGCAAGGGGATTTGCCACTTGCCGGAAATGCGTTCCTGCAGTTCCTTCCACTGCGACATCTATGCCCATCCTGAGCGGCTGACTCCAAAACCCGTGTCCTCCTGACGCGGTACCACAGACTGTCGGCAGATTCTGCCTGTCGGCTCCACCGACCAGGCTGTCCGATCAAGGATTTTCACAGCCTTCACTAACGATCCATGGACGACCCAAGACACGGCTACTGTTAGTGCTGAAAATAGTTTATGTAGCCTTGCAAACCGTCGGCACATCGCGTCTATTGCGGAAGATTCCTCCCAGAATCTTGCACGGCCGATTTGGACCACCGCACTGCTACATTGCAAACGGTGGATGCTGTCCGGCCCAGCCCTCCCCTATTCCTGATCACTGGCGGCCCCGGGAACGCGAAAAACTACGTGAATCGAGATGCCTGATAATCGAACGAGAAGCCAAGGAGGTTAGCCCATCGACGCCAGGAAGGCTGATATCGAGCCACTGAGCCCCTCGAACACCCCTGGCGACCCCACTTCGGCCTGTATGTACCAGCGTCTTTGAGGCACGACCGCCGGCTCCCTCTCCCCCAAGAGCGGACGTGGCCACCCACCGAACGCGGCCAATGCATTCCTGGCTGCAACCACTGTGCCCTCAGTGGATTGAAGCTCCTCCCCTTGGAAGCAAGAGTCCGCACTGCCCGGAACCAGCGCGCGCAAAAAAGCCGGCAGCATGTGCACTTGCTGCCGGCTTAGATTCGTGGCCTGGTGAACTTCTGTGCTAGAAGTTGACGGCGACGTCGAGATTCGAGGCGACCATCTTGGCCTTGGTCAGCGTGATGAACGGGTTGTGGCTGATCTTCGTGACGACCAAGGGCTCGGTACCGATGATGTTCACCAACGGCGAGCGACCTGGCGCAACACCATCTTCGGGAACGCGAAGCAGATGACCGCTCCAATTGCAGATGTAGCATCCCGGCTCATTGATCTGGTCAAAGGGAACCGTCGAGCCACAATTCGTCGCGAAATTCTGGGTTGCGCAAGTACTGGAGGTTGCACTCATTCGTCTTGACTCCTCAATACAAAATCGAAAAACATTACGAAGGCGTAGGGTGGGAACCGCCGGCGTGTATCCCCGTCGGGGCCTATCGAAGCCCCTACCTTCGCTGCCCCATCTATCGGAGCCCGGTAAATGCACCTGAAACAATATGAGGGAAATCCCGCATTTTTTTCGGCGCCTTTCTTGCCTGGTGCAAACAAGATTCCTGTATTACCGGGCTAGAGCAATCTCACTTTTTGAGCGGGGAAACTGATAGCACTTGAATTCAGCAAAGGACCCTGAGCCGCGGGCTTCAGCCCGCGCGGCCCCCGGCGATCGCCAAACAACCGCTACACGCAAAATGAAATCGCTCTAGCCTCAACCGCGTGGCATCGATGTCAGAACCTCAACCACGAGTTCGCCGGCAGGCCCAAACCGTTCGTCGGCCCTGGCGCGATTGCAAGCGATTTCCAAGAATCCCGCGCCTCCGACCAATGCCACGGGTTCGTTGACGCCGACATCGGAAAAGGTTTTTGCGATCGGAACCGAATGACGCCCGTTCAGCAGGATCGAAGTCGCCCGATAGCGTCCCGAGGGTTCAAGAAGCTGATCCGCGGCGACGTTCGTGATGATATTCCCA
This sequence comes from uncultured Phycisphaeraceae bacterium, assembly GCA_964651325.1. GTDB lineage: Bacteria > Planctomycetota > Phycisphaerae > UBA1845 > UBA1845 > JADFOB01. The sequence goes on along the minus strand of CAZYXP010000058.1, from coordinate 13,969 downwards.
AATCGGTCGGCGTAGAGCGCACGCCCCATGAGCTTGCCATCCACCGTTTCCGCCCGGGTCGAAATGGGAAGCAGCTCCAGTCGATCGGTCGGACAACCCAAGTCCTCGGGTCGCACGCCGTTGGCAAGGTGGGCCGCGATGGGTGCCATGATGTCGCGGCCGTGAAAGGTCGAGGAAATCTCCGGCAAGAAGAATCTTTTGTTTTGAACCACAATCATCGACTCGATGGGGAAATCCCGATGGACCAGCGTGACCAACCCGTTGTCCGGAACCACGATGGTTCGGCCGCCATAACGCCCCACGATGATCCGCCGCGGCGACCCCACGCCCGGATCTACGATGGCAAGATGGATCGAGCCAACTGGGAAGTACGCCCAAATCTGACGCAGAACGAATGCCCCATGCACGATGTCGTACGGCCCTATTTCGTGCGAGATGTCGACCAACCTCGCGCCAGGGGCGACGCTTTGGATCACACCCTTGACCGCACCGACGTAGTGGTCTCTCAAGCCGAAATCCGACGTAAACGTAATGAGCGGACGGCCGCTGGTTGTTTCACGCGACATGCCGGGGGAATTCCTTTCTTGGCGAGGCCTAGGCGAGGTCGCCGGAAACCACCATCCTATCCAAGATGCATTTCACCGGTAGGATGCCCCCGAGTGCGGCCCCTGGAGCCGCCGAACCCCGCACGTACGCGGTCCGCGAACCCGAGCCCATGACCCACGAACCCCATCCATCGCAACACTGGACGAAGCAACGCGCCGAAATGGTTCGCACCCAGCTCGCCGCACGCGGCATTGCCGACGAGCGGGTCTTGGATGCCATGGCATCCGTCCCGCGTGAGCGGTTCGTACCGAAGTCCGTCCGCTCCAAGGCGTATAACGACAGTGCCTTACCCATCCATTGCGACCAGACCATCAGCCAACCCTTTATCGTCGCCTACATGACCGAGCGGCTAAACCTGAGCCCGAGCAATCGGGTCCTCGAAATCGGGACGGGAACGGGGTATCAAGCCGCGGTGTTGGCCCGTCTCTGCCTCCAAGTATACTCGATCGAGCGAATCGAATCCCTCGCCCAAGCGGCCCGAAAGCGGCTTCTTGAAGTGGGCGTGACCAACGTGAAGATTATCGTCGGCGACGGCACGCTCGGGCTTGGAGCCCAGGCGCCGTTCGACCGCATCATAGTCACGGCCGCGGCCCCCAAGGCCCCTGAGCCTCTGATCCAACAACTTGCGGTCGGCGGAAAGCTGATCGCGCCGGTTGGCCCCCCAGCCATGCACCGGCTGACGCTGATTGAGAAGGAGCCACAAGGCACGTCCAAGACGCCCCTGATCCAATGCCGATTCGTGAAGCTGATCGGCCAGGCGGGCTGCGAGCCGTGAAACCGCATCTAGGCCAACGCGATCCCAGCAAGGTTGGCGATTCTTCACCGCTTGTCCTTTAATTGGGCGGGGCACATGGCCGCGTTAGGCTCGGACTCAGAGCCGCTGGCGCCAGCCTGCGGACTCCAGAACTGCAGATTCGCGGCCCCCCCCACGGTAGGATGTCACCACGCGTGCGTCTTGGTGCGCGGTGAACTCTTTGGCTCAAAACCCGTATGGCTGGAGGATGCTTCCCCGCAGTCGGATCGGCTGCGCGAAATCGGATGCACCGCCGGGGAGGCTTAGCGGGTCCCCACTACCCCCGGCAAGGCGTTTTGCCTATGATGCGGCACTGAGCGGTCGGAACCGTTGAGGATTGACCGAAAAAACGTGATCACGTTGTAGGAGTTGGCCATGGTGAATGTATGGGGAAGAATCGGTGTCTTGGCGATGGTAGCTCTTGGAGCTACACAGGCGGCTGCAGAGCCCGGCACGAACGCTAAGTTCACCCCATTCGGCGAGGAAGCCAATTACCTTTCCAATATCAGGCAGCTCACCGACGAATCGATGGGCCTTGCCAACGCGGGCGAAGCCTATTTCTCCCCGGATGCGACCACGATCATTTTCCAAGGCACGCCGGTCGGAAAAGATGACTACCAGATATACACATTGGAATTGGCCACGAACAAGCTGAAAATGGTCAGCACGGGCAAAGGGGCCTGCACCTGCTCTTTCTTCCATCCCAATGGCAAGAGTATTATCTTCGCTTCGACCCACCTCGACCCTAATCTAGGCAAGCCGCGCCCCGTCGAGGACAGTGACGACTACAAGTGGCAATTCGATGCGGCCATGGACATCTTCGAGGCCAACCTTGACGGTTCCAACCTGCATCGGTTGACCTCGACCCTCGGCTACGATGCCGAGGCCACCTTTTCACCGGATGGGAAGCGCATCGTCTTCACGTCCAACCGAGACGGCGACCTTGAGCTATACGTCATGGATGCTGACGGAGGGAACCCCCGTCGAATGACCTATGGAAAAGGCTACGACGGCGGCGCGTTCTTCTCTCCGGACATGAAAACCCTGCTTTATCGCGGCGATCGGCGACACGACGGGAAAATGAATCTTCAGATCCGCATGATCGACAGCAACGGCAACAACGATCGCGCGCTGACCGACAACCCCATTTTCAACTGGTGCCCCTATTGGCATCCGGCGGGCAAGGCGTTCATCTTCACACAGGCCGACCACCGCGGGCGTCCCAACTACGACCTACTCATGGCCGCGGCCAACGGAAAACATTTTACGAGAATCACTTTCGACGCGAAATTCGACGGGCTCCCCGTATTCAGCCCGAACGGGAAGAAGCTCATGTGGACCTCGAAGCGTGGCGGCGGCGATTCCCAGGTTTTCATGGCCGACTTCAAGCTCCCCAAAGCGTTCCGGTAGGACTGCGTATGATCTGACCTCCGATTGGCCTTACCCCCCGCGATGCTTTTGCGGCACCGCGGATTCGAGCGGATCGCGCGGTTCGCGGGTCAGTTTGCGGCCGCATTGTGGACACACCACTCCCGTCGCACTCGGGCTCCATGCCTGCCCCGGGAGCCGAAGCTCGGAAACCCGGACGCGTCCACCGTCGCCCGCTGCAAACCGTAGTGATGCGTGAAACAGGCCATGGATGGTGCATCGATAGGCCGCTTGCGGAAAAGCCAATTGGCCACATTGGTCGCAGCGATATGGAGCCTCCCGGGCATGCAAGCGCATGGTATGTTTTCTAGGGCACTGGTAGACGAGCATCACATCTTGAAGCGACGTGCGTACGAGCGGCGCGGGATCCTCGACGTTGCCGTCGCGCAACGCCAGGTATGCCAATACGGCCGCGGTGACCGCTAGCAGAAGGCTCAAGGACGCGGCGCGCGGAAGGCCGCGGCGACGAACAATACGAACTCTGCGTCGGAGGGAGCGACGTTTCGTGATTTACGATCCGAGGCTGGTACGAGCCATTCGGGGCAGCGCACCCGTGTACCAGAAAAGGCGATCACTGGCGAACGAATAGTGGTACAAGCGAAGTTCTTTGCAAAGCGTGCATCCACCCTCATCGCAATCGTCGTAGTGATCGAGAATGGGCCGGCGCAATTGGTTCACCGTGCGAACGCGGCGAAGACCGCCGTCGAGCGTCAGCATATTGATTCCATATCCGCCATTGTGCCTCGTCGTGAGCCAAGGCTTGGACATGCCGTCAAAGATGTCGTACCCGTCACCCCAAGCAAGCAAACTCTGGTTTCTAACATGTCCCACGGCACCCGAATCGCCGCCACCGCTGCGGGGACTGCCATGCACCGCGTCGGGACCGAGATCCGCAAGCAGAATAGTATCACCAGGTTTTGAAGGTTCAAAACGCTCGACATGGGCAAGCATTCCCTTTCCACCGGTCATGATGAAACTATTGATTCCGTAGCTCGCGTAGTCGGCAATTTCGGAGTGATCCGGACTATGCGCAATCTCTTCCATTCGAAAACGAAAAGGATCCTCCGGACAACTCATGAAAGAAAGATCGGCGAGGTAATCGGGGTAGAGCCGCATGAACCAGACATCCGGCTCACTGTTCGCCTGCGCCACCACCGAAGGTTGGATAGGTTTGGAAACGGGCAGCCAGCCGTCGTATTCAGCGCGATACACCCGCAACATCTGACCGATTTCGCGCAGGTTGAATTGGCACACCGTGGAATTCGCAAGCGAAACGGACCGCTTCAGCGACGGCAGCAGCATCCCAAACAACATAGCAATAATCGCAATGACGACCAACAACTCGATGAGGCTGGACGCTCGCCGCCTTGCGCTGCGTTTTCTAAGTGTTCCGTTCATCCTGTTTCGGGTCCGGAAAAAACGTCTCCCACCAACAAAAATCTACACCGACCCGCGTCATTACGCAACCAAAATCTACAAAATCTTGGCCCGATAAACCAACGCGACTACCGCCCAGCGCCCCAAAGGATATCAGTCCACCCCATTGAAAAATGCCAATAGGCTGCTAACCTGCTTGCGTCCAAAGGGATAACAGGTTTTTGCGATTGCACAAAAATGATCCGCCCATCGCCAACACTACAAAATATAGTCAGCGAAAAACTGCTCCCGTTTGTACAACAGCCGGGGCAATACATCGGTCAAGAGATCAATCAACTGGTGCACCCCGGTGATTGGGAGCGCGCCGACGTCCGTGTGGCCGTGGCCTTTCCTGACACCTACACCATTGGGATGAGCCATCTCGGATGCCAGATCATCTACTGGCTGATCAACCATACGCCGGGTTGCTGCGCCGAGCGTGTATTCTGTCCGTGGGGCGATGCCGAAGCCATCATGCGCCACAAGAATATTCCGCTGTTTACGTGGGACACGCGACAGCCGGTCGCGTCCGCCGACATCCTTGCCATCTCGCTACAATACGAAATGGCATACACGTCGGTGCTGGCACTCCTTGATCTGGCAGGCATCCCGCTTCGCTCATGCCATCGGGACGACACCCACCCACTGGTGATCGCGGGTGGACCTCAGGCAGACAATCCTGAACCGGTCGCGCCTTTTCTGGATTTGGTCGTGCTTGGTGATGGCGAGAAATCCATGGCCGCCATCATCGAGGCCACTCGGGAGATGAAGGCGAACCAAGTGCCCCGACGCGAAATGATCCAAGCCCTCGCCCGCCGCTTCGAATGGCTCTACGCGCCGGCACTCTACGACGTGAGATACCTTGGCGACGGGACCATCGCGTCCATCGAGCCCCAGGAGCCCGGCATCCGCCCCAGTATCGTTCGGTGCCAAACGCCTGACTTTGAAGAGGCGCCGTTCCCCGTAAAGCCGATTGTCCCCTACGTCGAGGTGGTCCACGATCGCTTCGCGATTGAAATCATGCGCGGATGCCCGCAGCGATGCCGCTTCTGCCACGCCGGGTACACCAAGCGGCCGCTGCGCATGCGTAGCGTCGATAAGATCCTCAACATGGCGGAAGAAATGTACGGCGCCACGGGCATGGATGAATTCGGGCTGCTCTCCCTTTCCACCGCCGATTATCCCGATCTCAAAGAATTGGCCGGGCGCGCCAACGAGCAGTTTGCCTCGCGGCGCGTCAACATCTCCGTGCCGTCGTTGCGCGTCGATAAGATGCTCCAGAACATCCCGTGGATGGTCAACTCCGTGCGTAAAGGCGGCCTGACCATGGCCGTCGAAGCCGCCAGCGACGACATGCGCGCCGCCATTCGAAAAACCGTCACCGACGGCGATCTGCTGGACGGCGTGCGACAGGCGTTCGAGGCAGGTTGGCGGACCGTCAAGCTCTATTTCATGTGCGGTTTTCCCGGCGAGCGGCCAGAAGACATCGAGGGCATCGCCGATCTAAGCAAGCAGGTCAGCGAGGTGCGGCGCGAGTTCGGCAAGGGCCCGGCCAACGTCAACGCGGCCGTGGGTTGGCTCGTGCCCAAGCCGTATACGCCGTTTCAATGGGCAGCGCAGCCGACCGCGGATTACTTCCACGAGGTACGCATGCGGCTGCAAAGCCTGGTGCCCCACGCGCGAGGTCGGCGCAAAAGCAACGTTCGCATAAAGACGCACAACGTCGAACGCTCCATCCTCGAAGCCGTCTTCGCTCGCGGCGACCGGCGCCTCGCCGATACGATCGAGACCGCTTTTCGGCTCGGCGCCCGCTTTGATGGATGGGATGAGTGTTTCGACTCGAGGATTTGGGATCGTGCGTTCGAAACGACCGGGGTGGACCCCGCCTGGTATGCCCACCGCGAGCGCAAGAGCGAGGAAATCTTCCCGTGGAACCACCTGCAAGGAGGGGCGCCCGAAGAATACCTCCGCAGACAATACGAAGACGTGTTCACTCAAATCAAGATGCCGCAACCGGCGTTGGCCACGCCCGCCTGACGGGGCGTGCCACGTGTAGCACAGCCGCCCTCGGCTGTGTGCTCGCGCCCCCGAGCCGCGGGCTTCAGCCTGCGCGGCCGTGGGAGTTTGCCCAACAACTGGCACACGAAAGATGCGCCAGCTCTAACGCTCGTCGCACATACACAACACCAACCCGTCCACAGCGGAGGGCCGCTGTGCTACATGCCGCAAAGCCCCCTCGGGTGAAACTACACCAGCGGCGCCGCCCGCGATTTCGGATCCATTGCATCGCGAATGCCGTCGCCGACCAACGTCAGCGCCCCCAACATCACCACCAGCACACCACATGGCAGCACCAGCAGCCACCAGTAGCTCACAAACGCGTTCACCGCCTCAACGCCGTCGGCCGCCAGCCGCCCCAGCGATGGCATGGGTGGACGTACGCCAATCCCCAAGAAGCTCAAGAACGACTCCTGCAAAATCGCTTGCGGCACGACCATGGTCGCGCACACCAACACCGGGCCCACCAGATTGGGGAGGATATGCCAGCGCAACACATGCATCCGACCCGCGCCGGCCGCGCGCGCCGCATCGACAAACCCACGCGTACGAAGCGAAAGCACCTGCCCCCGAACGACCCGCGCTACCGTCAACCAGCTCACCCCGCCGATCGCCAGAAACAACAACGCGAGATTCCCCGCGGCTGCATTGCGACCGAAAATCGCATCAAGCGGTCGGGCCAACGCCGTTCGCAAGAGGATGACCATCAACACGTACGGCAGTCCGTAGAGCAAATCCACGACGCGCATCATCACCGAATCGACGCGCCCGCCGGCCAGCGCCGCAACCGCCCCCCAAAGCGTGCCGACGATCACCGCCACACCCGCCGCCGCCAGCCCGATGGCCAGGCTCACCAACGTCGCGGCCTGCACGCGGAAAAACAGGCTGCGGCCCAAAGCGTCGTACCCGAACAGCCCGGTCAACCGATGCGCCGCGCGCGATCCGACCGGCGGCCTCGAGGCATGCGGTCGCGTTCCATCCGTTTCGTATACGTCAAACGCGACCGCGGGCGCAGCGCTAGGTGCATACCGTATGGCCGTGGATAATCCTTGGACGTTGTACCAGCGCATCGAATACGGAAGCGCCAGGAAGGCGACGACCACCAGCGAGACCAATGCCAGCCCGCCGACGACGATAGACCGATTCCCCGACCGGCGACGCCGGGCCGGCGTGATTGAGCGTGGTTGCCCCAGCGATCCAAGTCCCATGATCTACGCCGCCTCCGAGATGCGCGGATCCATCCACGCGTACAGCAGATCGATGGCCAGATTGAACAAGACCAGCACGCTTGAAAAGACCAGCACCGTCCCCATGATCAGCCCCACATCGCGATTCAGCGCTGCGTTGACGAAATGCTGCCCCAATCCCGGCACGCCGAACACCTTTTCCACCACGAAGGAGCCGGTCATCGCCTGAGCCGTCGCCGGCCCGAGAAAACTGAGTACCGGTAGCATGGCCACCTTGAGCGCGTGCCGCAAAACCGCTTGCCGCCGCGTCGCCCCCTTGGCCAGCGCGGTGCGCACAAAATCGCTCGAGAGGGCTTCAATCATGGAGGCGCGCGTCAGGCGGGCGATGTACGCGGCGTACGGCAGCGAAAGCGTCAGCGCCGGAAGCGGCAGGTGGCCCAGGGTGCCCCACCCGCCCACCGGCGCCCACCGCAGCCACACGCCAAACACCGTCAGCAGAAGCGAACCGGTCACAAACGTTGGCACAGATACCCCGAGCATCACCACGCCCAATCCAACGACATCCCACGCGCCGCTCCGCCGAACCGCACCGATCGTACCCACCAACACGCCGACGACCAGCGCCACGATCATAGCCAACAGCCCCACCGCCATCGAGATCGGCAGCGCCGAAGCGATGATCTGCCCGCAGGTCCAATCGTTGTACGCAAACGACGGGCCGAAATCCAACCGCACCGCGCCTTCCAAGAACTGCCAGTAGTAGAGCCACGTGTTGTCCATCGCGTAGCGGGCGCGCAACGCCTGAACAATCTCAGGAGCCATGGTCCGCTCCCCCGATTGAAACGGGTTACCCGGGATGACCACGACCATCAGAAACGTCAACGTGTAGACGCTGGCGACCGTCAAGATACCAAGCAGAAGTCGCCGAATAAGAATGCGTATCATCGGGCCACCGAAACATACTGAAACGGAAACCAAAGCCGAGCGTTGGCATACAGCCCGCTGACCTGCTTGCCGAACGCAATCGGCGTCACGTCGTGAAGAATCGGAAGGATCGGGCAATCCTGCTCGACAACGATGCGCTCTGCCTCGGTTAGCAGCGCCGCGCGTGCCGCCGCGTCCAACGTGTCTCGCGCCTGCCCCAGCACGCGATCGAAACGCGCGCTGGAATACCCGCTGTCATTGTTGCCGTTCCCGGTGGCCAGGCAATCCAAAAACGTGGTCGGATCCCGGTAATCCGCGTACCAATTCCCTCGCGCGACCATGTAGTGAAAGTTGGCCTTCTCCTCGGCAAACGCCTTTCCTTCCATCGATCTCAGCGATACGCGCACGCCAAGCATCGCAGTCCACATGCCAGCGACCGCCTGACAGATCGATTCGTCACGAGGCGGATACAACAATTCAACGGTGGGAAACCCTTGCCCGTCGGGAAACCCGCATTCGCTCAACAAGCGCCTCGCTTCTGCGATGTCGTATCCAAGCCCGCTCGGGGAGACGTAGCCATCCATCGCGCCGGGCGGAACAAACGTCCGCGCCACGCGATCACCGCAGTTGAGCACGTCGTGAACCAGTTGATCGCGATCGACCGCCATGGTAAACGCGCGTCGAATCCGCGGGTCCACAAACGGGTTGTCCACGCCCCCCACCTTGCGGCTGACGCAATTGAAGTTGAAAAAATACGTCGCGATCGCTTCTGCTAGATGAAAATCCGGACGGGCTCCAGCTTGGGCGAGGCGAACCAACTCATGCTCATACGGAACGCTCAAGTCGGGAAGGAAATCCACATCGCCCGCCTCGTACGCCATCAACGCGGCACTAAGATTATCGTAGACGACCATGTCCACGGTCCGGCATGGAATCCGGGGCGCGTTTCGGTGATGCGGATTCACCTCCAACCGGGCGCGACGCTTGAACGTCCAATCGGCAAGCCGATAGGGGCCGTTGGTAATCAGCCCCGCGTCTTGATCGCCCGAATTCGGCTTCGTCCATTGAGGATCGTAAACCACCAACCCCTGCTCCGTGATGGGGCCGCCGCGAAAACGCAGGCGATAGCGCTCGATCGATTCGTGGCACGGAAGAAATACGGGAAACCCCGTCAGGTCCAAGAAGTAGGCCGTAGGCCGCACAAGCCGAACACTCAAACGATCGGGCGCCAACGCCTCAACGCCCACACCAGCAAATCGATGGTCGAATTCGAGGATGCACCGATCCCAAACCGCGTCGTAGACGGCCCCATAATCCACATCCAACGCGCTCAAACGGTGAGCAACCGCATCCCAGCCTTCTTCCGGCGCTTCCGAGCGTGGCAAGTCCACCTCACCAGCCAGCGCTTCGATTCTTGGCTGCAACGGCCGCTCCAACAGCCCGCGCGCCGCCTTGCCGTCGATCGACCACCCTTGACGAAGGCGCGCCAGCGCCGTCAGCGCCGCAGCGCATTCAATCCGCCACCGCACATACGCATGGGCCCCGACGATGTTGTCCTCAAATAGAAACGTGTAATCCGTTGACGTTCCGGGCTCCATGCCCCGTCGCCAGCCTCGGACGAAGTCCTCGGCGGTCACCGGATCACCGTTGCTCCACCGTGCATCGTTGCGAATCTTGAAAAGGTACGTCGTGCCCCCATCGGAAACTTCGGGCGGAAACGCCGCGGCCGCCGCCACGGGCGCCAGTGTCTGAGGATCCCAGGTCGTCAGCCCTTCCCAAAGATTCAGCGCAACGCGAAAATCCGTCGTCCAGCTCATGCGCGCCGGATCCAACGTATGAATTCCAGAGGGATTAACGTAGGTGAAATCGGCGCGGGAAGATGTTGAGGATCGCGCCACAAGCGCCAGCATCACACAGGAGCCAGCTACGAATATCAGTGCAAGGCTTCGCAGCATCAAAAAAGCTGCATCCGAATCGGGCAGCGTCACGGTGGTCTAGCCTGTCAACGGTGCTTTAAGGCCACGCGGGCACGCCCAGGGACATCATCATTTACGGCGCGCCAATCTCCACACTAAGCGGCGCGGCGTTTAGCACGCCCGAAGTGCCGGTCGAGGCGTCGCCGATCCATCCATATGCGGCATTAAGCACCGCCTGACGCCGTTTCCATCCTCCGCCGCCCAATTCGGTGGTGATCGTTCTGCTGGAATTATTGGTCACACGAGCAAGAATCGCCTCATTGGCGATCAACATTCGTTCCAACACATCGCGTTCTGAAAACGCAAGATCAACCGAAGCGGGATCCGCCGGAGGCGCCAGATTGTCTGCGTTATAGCGCTGTGCGTCGAGCCTCATAAACACCGCCAGGCGCTTAACCAAGTCCGCCTGTTGCGACTCGTTGAGTTGGCCGATCACAGCGGCAATGCGGAAGTATTCGAACGCCTCCACCTCAGCGCCGTCCGCCAGCTCGGCCGGACCGCGACGATAGGCAAGACGCTTGTCGAAAATGTCCACGTAGGCAGGGAGCACATCCACCGCATTGCCGGGATAAGCCAGCGCGAGATAGATCCGGGCAAGCACGACGTGCTCGGGCTCCTGCAATCCGGCCTGACGCAAGGCGGTCACGACCACCGGTAAAAGATCGGCTGACGCGGCGATCTCAGATCGAAGCTTGGAGAGGCCCCGTGCGCTGATAAGCCGTGCCATAGCCGACTTGGCCTTCAATCCACCGATGAGCCCGCCAACCGTTTCCACACGATTCAAGTCAACCATCATGCGAGGCAAGCAAAACGCAAGCGCGGGGGACACCTCCCCTCGGACAAGCTCTGCCGCTGAGATTGCCGCAAGTTTCGTCGCGAGCAACGCACTGAACGCATCCGATTGGCCGGGGCGCTGAAAATAACTCTTGAATGCGGCGAATACCTGGGTGAACCCCTCATCCGGAACCCCTTGGCCCGGTAGTTTGAGCGCGTCCACTTTGGCACGCAACCAGCGATCAACCCGATCCGCGTCAGGCCCCGGAATGGTCGCCAGACCCCGAATCTTGTCGATCACGTCGTCGTCAGGCGTCTGAGCGCTAGCGCTACCCCCGAAATTCACCGAAACAGCGACCAGCCAGGCCGACATCAATGTAGGTACAAACACATTCCGCATAGGTACAACCGCCCCTATCAGGCTGAATTCAGTAGCATTTTCAATCGCGCGACGCCATCGTTCCACGATCCCCATCCGCGCACCCGGGCTTAATCGGGGGCCGGCAAACCGGCAAAATGCGCGGCCTTGGGACGCAATGCGAAACGTGACGGTAAATCATCGCGCACGCGGGCGGAAAGTAACCGTTTCGACACACTGGTGTCAAGCGGACCGCGACGCTGACCGCGCAACTCAGCCCTCCGTTGTCGCTCCGAAACGCCGAATCGACCGCTTGATTATCACAACTACGACCACTAAGTTGTGGCTACAGGCCGTCGGAACGGATCACTCAGTCACGGCAGCACAAGATGAAGCGTCGATGAACAGACCGGAAAACGTCCCCCTCCCCGCGGTGCGGAGGCTTTGTCTCTATCTCAGGCAACTAGAAGTCATCCACGCCGCCGACTCTCAGACCGTTTCCAGCAAGCAATTGGGAGCGGTCCTCGGCATTTCCGACGCTCAAATCAGGAAAGATTTGGCCCATTTCGGGCAATTCGGCCAGCCCGGCGTCGGCTACCGCGTGCCGGAGATGGTAGCCCGCCTGCGAGAGATTCTCGGAACGGATCGAACGGCCAACGTCCTGCTGATCGGGGCGGGGAACCTCGGGCGTGCCCTGCTCTCCTACAAGGGCTTTACCAAGAGGGGATTTGAAATCGTCGCCGTGTTTGACAGCGACCCGGCCTTGATCGGCACCCGGCTTGCGGGCGATCGCGATCTCGTAGTGCTCCACCCCGATGAAATTCCTGCGATCGTCGAGACGCGGTCTATCCGATTCGGCATCCTGGCCGTGCCCGGCTCGGCCGCCCAGCAGGCTACGGACAAACTCGTCGAAGCCAGCGTCCGCGCCGTGCTCAGTTTCGCGCCCTGTACGATCAAGGTGCCCGAAGACGTCGCGGTCTCGTCGGTAGACCTGTCGGTCCAATTGGAACAGCTCTCCTTCCAAATCAGCGGCGTAGCGCCCATGTAGCACACCGCTGTAGCACACCCGCCCTCGGGTGTGTCGCCCTCGGGTGTGTCGCCCCCACATTTCTCGCGCCAATCATCCTCGCCAGCCGAGGGCGGCCGCGCTACGCGGGGTTGGCCGGATCGACCCATCCCGGTATCCTCGCGGTCGCGAACCTATGAACAAGACGCTTTACATCCTCGACGGGCATTACCAGATGTACCGCGCGTTCTACGGCGCGCCGCAGGGGCTCAGCACCTCCTCCGGCGAACCCACTGGCGCCATCCACGTGTTCTTCCAGATGCTCTTGCAACTGATTCGCGATCGTTCGCCTGACTTTCTGGCCGTGGCCATGGATGTCGACGACCGATCCGTTTTTCGCGTGGAGATCGACCCCGATTACAAGGCCCAACGCGACCCGGCGCCGGAAGCCTTGCACACCCAGGTGGATCGGATCGCAGAAATCATCGCCGCCTTGGGGATTCCCATTCTGCGCATGTCGGGCTTCGAAGCAGACGATCTGATGGCTACCGTCGCAGAGCAACTAAAAGCCGAGCCCGTGGACGTTTTTCTGGTCAGCCGCGACAAGGATCTTCAGCAACTCATCACCGCCAAAGTGAGCATGTTCGATCCGACCAAGGGGCAGGTGCTCGATGAGCGGTGGCTCACCGAAGAAAAGGGCTACACGCCGCAACAGGCGGTGGAGATTCAAACGCTCACCGGAGATTCCACAGACAACATTCCCGGCGTGCCCGGAGTCGGTCCTAAGACCGCTGTCAAACTCATCGCGAAATACAAAACGGCCGAAAACGTCCTCGCCCATGCCGACGAGTTGACCCCTAAGGCCCGAGAGCGCATGACGGCCTACGCCGAACAGATGCCAATCACACGGCAGTTGGTTACGCTCCGCCGAGACGTGCCGCTAGACTTCGATCTGACCGCCTGCCATGTGGCGGGTTTTGACGCGACGCCCGCGTTCGCCTTATTTGACGAATTGGAAATGACTCGACTGGCCGAGCAAATCTCGGCGATCAACGGAACGACCTCTGGCCCAAAGGCCGGAGGCGATGCGGCCCCCACCTTGCCCGATGCCGAATCACCCGTAGCCGAAGCCAAATACGACTATGCCTTGATCGAAACGCCCCAGCAGCTTCAGGCGTTCGTTGCCGAACTGGCCAAGCAGGAATGCTTCGCGTTCGATACGGAAACGACCGGGCTGAATCCCGTGGCCGCGGACCTCGTGGGCGTGTCGGTGTCGTGGCAGTCCGGCGTGGCCGCCTACATCCCCGTACGCGGCATGGGCGGACATGTGTTGCCACTTGCGGATGTTGTGGCGGCGTTGTCACCAGTGTTTGAGCATCCCAAAACGTCCAAGATCGGCCACAACCTCAAGTACGATCTGCTCGTCATGCGCCAGGCGGGCAT
>CAZYXP010000057.1:0-18198 GCA_964651325.1 uncultured Phycisphaeraceae bacterium | reverse complement strand
TCCCACGGGACCACCAGCGGTCAGTTGGGCCCTACGGACCCGGCTGCGGCACTCTTGGCGGTGGGGGAAGCTCACCACGAACGGCCAATTGCTCTTTGACCCATAAATCGCCAGGATTGAGCCTGTAGGCATACTTCAAGTGCCCGATGGCCGCCTCTTCATTGCCGTGGCGGAGCAGGAATTTGGCAAACGCCACATGGGCGGGCTGGCTCTTCGGCTCCATGGCGACGGCCTGTCGAAACCGCAGAAACGCCGCATCCCCGTCGCCCCGCTGCTCAAGCTCGGTCGCGAGAAACAAATACTGCCTAGCCGACGGCCCCACCACCCGAACCGCCCATTCTGCGTGCTCAAGGGCGATTTCTGGCTGCCCCTTCAACTCCAGAGCGATATTCTTGCCGACCAACGACGGCTGAAAGCCGGGGTGGGCATCGATCGCGCGATCGTAGAATTCGATCGCCCGGTCCACCTCTCGAAGGCCGGCCACGCGATCTTTTTCGTCGAAGTACTTCTTGGCCAGCATGACGCTGCAGAATCCCAGGTCATGCAGGTTTTCGACCTGGTTTCGGCGAATCTTGTCCGCTTCCAGAAGCAGGTATCGAGCAGAACCGTAGCCCTGTTCGACCATCATGCCGATACCCTCTGAACGAACTTCAGAGTAGCTCGGACCGCAACCGCCCGCCATCACAGCGCTCCAGCATGTCGAAGCTGCGAAGACCGCTTTCCACGGCACCCGTATTGCTCGCGAGATCATGGTTTTCTACCCTCGAATCGCTACTCTACAGTCTTTCCGGAGCCGGGCAGGGGTGGCGCGACCCGGGATCGCCCCCGCCGGAAGAGCCAGGAGCCAGCGTGAGGATCCGGGCGTAGCCCATCAGACCCTTCGCTTGAAGACCCGGACGGAAGACCACCGATGCCGGCACGGTACGTCATTTTACACCACCAGGCGCCTTCTGGCGAGCATTGGGACTTGATGCTCGAATCGGGCGACGTGCTGCTCACTTGGCAACTGAAACGCGAGCCGCGCCACAGCGAAGATCTTCCGATTGAGGCCCACAGAATCGCCGATCACCGCAAGGCCTACCTGGACTACGAGGGCCCGATCAGCGGCGATCGCGGGCATGTTTCGCGCGTCGATCGGGGCGAACTAGCCATCCAGGAATCCCAGGAAGACAAAGTCCGGTTTGATCTTCTGGGAAAACGCCTGACGGGCACGTTTCGGCTCCGCCGTGAAGGCGAGCGATGGATCTTCGAACCCGCGGCAAATTGAGTCCGGGTTGCGGTTGGCAGAATGAGGCCAACTCAGAGCCGCTGGCGCTAGCCTGCGGACATTCGGGCATGCGAGTCGCCAAGCTTGCGCCACATGTGGCGGAAAGAAGGGGGTCACCAGGCTTGCGCCAGGTGCTCTGAAAAAAGCCCACCGTCGATTGGATCATGGGCTCCTCAGCCTGTCGCCCAGCTCACCCTCGCGCGAAGGGCCGATCTCTAGGGGGCGGCAGCGTCCTCTTCGGCGTCGGATTCGTTGCTTGCGTATTGGGCGAGCCAGGCACTGGCCTCGGCGTTTTCTGCATCCAACTCAATGACTCGCTCGAACACGGCCTGGGCCATCTCTCGGCGCCCCACCCGATCGAGCATGACCCCATACTCAAGCAAGAGCGGCACGGACGGCTCATCCGCAAGTTTTGCAGCCCCCCCCTCCAACACGCCAAGCACCTCGTACATGCTGATCTGGGCTTTGTTGTCGATTTGATCACGCACGTAGTGCGCCAGTTGGATATAGTCCTCGCCAGCGGGCTCTGTGACGGTCATACGCGTCCGGACGGTTTGAACAAGCAACGCATACATAGAATCCAGCGCAACCAGCGGCGCGATCGCCCCGGGATGATCCCGCACCAATTGCGCCATTTTTTTCACGGCCTTGGCCGCCACCTGCTCGGCCTCAACCCAATGCTCTCCGGCAAAAAGAGCTTGGGCAAAAAAAGCCATATAATTGGCACTCTTGTATCCATCCTGCTCAACAACTTGGCGACCCAGCCGGATGGCCTCTCGGGTCTTGCCAAACGCAACGGCGCACCGGGCGAGCCCGAACCGCACGCCGATCACACCGGGCTTCAGGCCGTCGGCCTTGTCGTAATTCCCTTTGGCCAGGCGAGGATAATCGCCGACGAGCAAATCTCCCAGCCGCTGGTAGGCCCGCCAATGATTGCGCCCTTCTCGCGACGCCACGAATTTCTGGAGCTGGGCGACCGCTTCGCGAGGCCGACCGGCCGCGGCCAGCAATCGCCCGGAAAGCAAGGTGAGCATCGGATTGATCGGATCGTTTCGCTTGAGAAAATCGACACGACTCGCCGCGATCGCCAATAGCTCGGGAATCGGCCGATCCGTTACGTCGGCTTCGGCACGATCAAGCGCATTCCGGGCGTCTCGAACCGCCATCGCGGGCGTCATCACCACCTGCTGGGCCGCCGGCTGTGATGATTTCGAATCTGGAGAGGTGGAAGAAGGGGAATCCTCCGCTTGATCCTGCGCCAATGCACCTAGAGGCACAAGCACCACGCAAAGAACGGCCAAGCGACTCGCACGGTCAGCGCGGATGATCCTCGCGGCGGCACACGAAACAGCCCGAAAAATGTCCATCGCCCGTGACCTTCTCATCATGATTCAAACTATAGGCATCGACGAGGATGCACACAAGCAGGGTTGCAGGAGGAGAGAACGAAAGCCGAGCGTCGAACGCCAATCATCAGGAGTCGAAAACTGGCGGCTGATCGCTGACAGCTGACGGCTGACAGCTACGCCCTACCCTTCCACGGAGAAACTCAACCCGCGCGAACCATCCTCTGGTTGTGCCGGTGCGTCGTCATCGGGCTGAGCTCGATTAACCTTATCCACCAAAATCCGCCACGTTTCGCGCTCGACCTTGAGCACACGAAGAGCATCGTCAATGTCTTCAATGCTTCGATTCACGTTGGCGTCCAACAGCTTGTGGTACAGGAATCCATAGATCGCGCCGACCCGCTCGCAAAGCTCCGGATTGACATCATGCCGCAATCCGTTCTGCATTTCGGAAATGATGTTGCGGGCGCGGGTGAGCCCCTCGAACGAGGCCTCGTAATCCTTGCGCTGGATGGCTTCGCGCGCCTGTGCCGCGTACCGGATGCAACCGTCGTAGAGCATCAGGTGCAACTGCTCGGGCGTGGCGGTCATGACCGCGTCCCGCAGATAGGAATGGCTTGAAACCTCTCTCATGGCGCCGATTCTATCGGCTCAATTCTGATGCCATTCAACCGAATTCCGCGGCGGTGACGCAGAAACTACCGTTTGGGGCAGTCTCACGCCTTGTGTCGCGGCGCCGAACGCCATTGGATTCAACAATTTCTCCGACCAATTGCCCCGAGCCTCAGGCTTCGGCCTGCACAATCTCAAAGCAACTTGGCGCTGCCAAAAACCGGGACACTGCGCGGGCTGAAGCCGGCTCGGTTCGTTTCGGACAATCCGGCGGTATCAAACTAACCCCCGCTCGCCTGCGCCAGTTGATTTAGCGAGGATTGCTGGGCCTGCAAGTCCGCCAGAGCCCGCTCCATGGCGACAAACTGAGCTTCGAGGCGCGACCGTTTGGCGTCCAGAAGCACGTTCAACTGGTCGATCCTGTCGCTGAGGAGCGTCTCCTGATTTTGCAGCAGGTCGTTTTTCTGCGTGATCAGCCCATCGATGTTGTCCGTCAGACCGTCGAGCGTCTCCTGAATGGCCGTGCCGAAGCCCGTCTCGTCGCGCGTAAAGAACGACTCAACCTGTTGCGGCGACTCGGCGTAGGCGTCGCGAAACTTTTCCTCGTCGAATTCCAATCGGTTGTTCGTGCCGATGGAAATCCCCACCTGAAACAGGCGAGAAAACGACTGCGAAACCCCCGCCACGGGGGCTGAAATCGTGCGTTGCAGGCGGGTGCGGATTTGGTCGACGGTTCGGTCACCCTGCAAGACCGATCGCTCGAACGTCTCTGTGTCGATTTCGGTCAAATCATCGATGGAAGACTGCACATCGTTGTACGCCGACACGAACGACTGGAGGCCCTCGACAATTCCATCGACGTCCTGAGAAACGTCGATCGTCACGGGGTCCGGGCCGGCGGACTGCAAGTCCAGCGTGACACCTTGAAGCACGTCTTCAAGCGAATTCGTCGATCCGGTGACGAGCTGCGGAGCCTCGTCGCCCTCGCCACCAATGGCGATGACCGCGTCGCTGGCTCGCGAAAGCGTGGTGAAGCCGAAGTCAACCCCCGTCGAATCGATCACCAATTGCCCGCGGCGACCGGACACGCTGGACGCAATGGTGAGACTAAAGGGGTTGACCGCCCCGCCATCGTTCACCTTCGAGGCAGAAAAATCACCGCCTGACGCGTTGAGCCGGTCAATCACGTCGTTCAGCGTATCGCCGGCGTTGATTTCAATCCTGGTTTCGAAGGATCCGTCAAGGAAGTTCTGCCCCTCGAGGGCTGTGCCGGCCAGCCGCAAATCCGCCGCCATGGTGCCGCCGTCACTATCGGCGATCTTCATTTCCAAGGTGCCGCCGGAGTTATCCACGATCACCAAACCGTCTCCGTTGTCGTTGATACGCGCGATGATTGAATCGGGAGTGGCGATGTTGATCGCGTCGATGATGCCGCCGACCGTATCCACATTGGGGGCCGGATCGATGACATAGACGGCCCCGGTCGAATCGGTGATGCGAAACTGACCCAACGCCGCGCCCCGCCCACCGCCCAAGTCCTCCAGCAAGCTCTGCCGCGAAATGTACTGCCGTTGAAGATTGCCGCTACTCACTACGTCCCCGATTTGCGCGTCGGCTCCGACGTTCGCGATTCCCAGATCGGCCGCGAGCGTTCCGCTGCTGTCTTCGACGACCATGCTACCCGAGCCGCCCGACGTATCCCGCAGGACGATTCCGGTTCCCGCGGCGTTGATCGATGCGTTAATCGTCTTGGCCGTCGGATCTCCCGGATCACTCGGAGCGTTGGCGTTGAGGATGTCCACAACATCCTGCAAAGTCCGCGCGGCCGAAAAATCAACCGGCCCCGAGGCATTCCCCGCCCGATCGGTCAGGCTGATCTCACCGAGTGTCACCCCCGAACCGCCGCGCAGTGTATCGAGCAACACGGTGTTCAGCCCCGCGATCAGCGGGCGCGTGGTCACTTGCCCAAACGGATCCAGCGTCGCATCGGCGAGCCCCAGATCGGCGGCCGCGGTGGCGTCCTGCCCCGCGCGAATGGTGTACCCCTCCGACCCCGTGGCCTCAACGACAAATTCGTTGCCATCGTCTGAGATTCTTGCCACGACGAATCCAGTGTTCTCCGGCGCGAGATTGATCGCGCTAACTAGATCGCCGACGGTCTGCATACGATAAATCTCGCGACCCGGTACGGCGCCGTCGGCAAAACTCCCGGCGATGCCCAGATCGGCGGCCGTACCGCCCGGCGCACCGTCGGCCCCCAGCAGATCCTCGATGATCAGCTCGGGCAAGGGCGTGTCATCGTCGTCCCCCGGATCGAAGACCACACTGGTGTCCGTTAATTGGAAGCCGGAGTTGACTACCGTGGCGGAGACGTTGACACCGCCCGCCGCTAAGTCAGCATTGATGCGTGTGATCACATCCGCGACGTTTAGAACTGGTGGTCTTGTCGGGTCGGCGGGAACCGGCTCACCGAGATCCACGATCGCGGAGTTGCCTTCCCGATCGGTCACCCGGAACTTGCCAAGGCGAACGCCGTTGCCGCTGTTGAGTTGTTCAAGGCGCGTTTCAAGGTGGCTGGCCAGGATGGGCGTGAGCGAAACACTGAAATCTTTATCCCCGCTGTCGCTCTCGAAGACCAGGTCGCTGCCGTCAATCAATCTACCAATACCGTTTCCATCGTTGAGCGACGACAATTTGGTGGCATCGCTGAGCCGAATGAGGTCGGTCCCGTCGATCCTGGCCGGATCCGTTACCGACGCGGAACCGGCAATCCCCAAGTCTTCGGCCATGTGCCCCGCACCGTGGTCCGAGATGGATAGCATCCCGGTGGCCGCCGCGCCGGTCAGGTCTTCGATCACGATCCTGTCACCGGTGGCCCCGTTGGACTCGATCCCGGTCACGCGCGCGTGAACATCAATTTCGGCCTCGCTGTTGATAGCGCTGAGCACATCATCGACCGTCACGGCGTCTCTTAGATCAACATCGGCGCTGTTGCCCGACCGGTCGGTGATGGTGATCACACCGCGACGCACGCCAAGGCCGCCGTTGAGCACGCCCAGATCGGTCGATGTGTTGACCGCACCGTTGCCCACTTCCACAGAAATCGAGCCCCGCCCGAGGGGGCTGGTGTTCGCGTCGGCAAAGCCGCGGCTGATCAGCGAGTGATTCGTCACCAGCGATCGGACCCGAAACGTGAACGAGCCGGGCACGGCGCTGTCGGTCGCCCGAGCCGTCAGGATGGATTCGTCGCTGCTGGGCGAGTTGAATTGCCGGAAGAACGATTGCTTGTTCAGATTGGTGACCGCGTTGCGGATGGCCAGCAACTGGGCCGACAGCGTGAGAAACGCCGTTCGTTGGGCGCCGATTTGCGAGACCCGATCTTGCAGGAACGTCACAGGGCGCGAATCGATCGCAATCAGCTGATTGACCAGCGAGGCCGTGTCGATCCCGGATACCAAACCCACGCCCGAGGAAATCCCACTCATGCTGCCGTCTACCTCATCCGCGCGAGTACGGTTCGTCCAGGGCGCACAACGCGGGCGCGCGGAAACCGCATGTGCCAGACCCGTACCTATCTATCGGCCCGCACGGACGAAATGCTCAAGCCACACAGCCGAGGGCGGTCGATGTCTTGGTCGGGGTAGGGTAGCCATCGAATCAGAGCCGCTGGCGCCAGCCTGCGGACCATCTGCGGCTGGATGTCACCAGGCTCGCGCCAGGTGCGCTGAATTGCCGGTGGGCACGGCCGGGCCGCGTAAGGGCTTGTCGAGAGGAGGCGTGTTTCGCACAAGAGCGAGATCAGGGCCGCTGGCGCCAGCCTGCGGACCATCTGCGGCTGGATGTCACCAGGCTCGCGCCAGGTGCGCTGAATTGCCGGTGGGCACGGCCGGGCCGCGTAAGGGCTTGTCGAGAGGAGGCGTGTTTCGCACAAGAGCGAGATCAGTGCCGCTTATCCCAGCAATGAAAGCACGGCACTTGGGGCGTTGCCGGCGATCTGCAAGGTCGCCATCGTGCTTTGGACCAGGATTTGGGCCCTCGTCAGCGCCGAGACCTCATCGGCAATGTCGGCATCACGAATCGCCGATTCCGAAGAGATCACGTTTTCCAGCGCCACGCTCTGCGAGGCAATGTTCGTTTCCAGCTTGTTTTTCTGGAAGTTGCCAAGCCGGCCACGCGCGAACGCGACCTGGCTGACCGCCTCCGTGATGATGGTTTGGGCATCCAGGAAGTTCTGGCTTTGCAGGTCGTTGGTTTGTCCGGAGCGAAGGGAGAAAAGAAATCCGGTGACCCCGTTACCCAACGCGGTGGACGCCACGCGCTCGAATCCGATGTTTTCCTGCCCGTTCGGGGTCACCTTCGGCGAAAGCTGGAACAGCGACCCGCCACCAGTGATTTCAAAGGTCGTCGTCGAAAGCGATTCGGCGAACGTGGAAGTCAGATGGAGGCGTGTGTCCAGGGATTCCGTCCGCACATCCGCGCGAAGCCCCTTGGACGCGGCCACCTGACCGTTGACCACAACCCCGACGTCCGCCCCGGCATCACGGATTTCCGAACCGGCGTTGCCCAGCTCGACGAAGTTGCCGTTGATGGCCCGCACCGAAACGAACTGATCCGAACCAAATCCCACGCTGTTGAGAACCAGCGCGCTTTGAACTCCGCCTGTGGCCGCCGCGGAGATCACTGCCGAAACCCCGGTGACATGCGAAATGCCGTTGATGGCCGTGCGTATTTCCGTCAGGGTGGTCCCCGAGGCGAAGCTTAATACGGTGCTGCCAAGATTCCCACGAAGCTCCATGGTCGATGCGGACGTGAACGACTGGTTGGCCGTGGTTTGCCCCACTCCTACGAATTGCACCCGGGCGGTCTCCGCCGATGCGGTTACCTGAACCGTTACGCTTCGCGGCCCGGTTCGCGGCAACGTAGCCGCAAAAACATTGAGCGAGGCCACGGCGTTGGTGACCACGGAGGACGTCGTGTAGGCCCTACTCCCATCGATCAATTTCCGCCCAGCGAACGTCGTCGTGTTTGAGATCCGATCGATGCTCTTGAGGATTGAATCGATCTCAAGCTGATTGGCCGCTACTTCGTTGTCCGTTAATGCGCCCTCGTTGGCGGTTTGCACCACGAGATCTTGAAGCTGAACCAAGAGCGCCGAGACTTCGGTCAACGCTCCCTCGGCCGTTGAGACCACATTGGTGGCGCGGGTCGAGTTGTCGATGGCTTGCGAGATGCTTCGGATTTCAGAGCGCAACCCCTCCGATGCGATCAGACCCGCCGGGTCATCGGCCCCGCGATTGATGCGCAGACCCGTGGCCAGTCGCTCGAGGCGCGTGTTCAGGTCGAGCTGATTCGACCGGAGTTGATGAATCGCACGAAGGGCAGGTACATTACTATTGATTCGTGTCATATCGTCGTCCTTGACGATTCCGGGGCACTACCGTAGCCAACCTGCCCCAAGACAATGGCCGCACCACCTTGTGCAACCCAAACTTAGCGCTCGACACCTGATCGAGATCCGAGCCGCCATCTTCCGGCGTCATCAGACCGACGCCTGTGCGCCGCTATCCGGTTGTCGGAAAGCTAATAGCCCATCTTTAGCGGACGTACCGTTGATTTGTTCCAATATCGCCCTCTTGGGTCCGTAGTGGGGTCGCCGGCCGAAAAAAAAAGGCGTGAACCCCGGCAATCGGGATCCACGCCCTGCTGTTTGAGACTTCGCTACGCGATCTAGCCGAGCAACGCCAACACGTTTTGAGGTTGCGCGTTGGCCAATTGGAGCGTAGAGGTTGAGGAATTCACCAGAATCTGTGCCCGCGTCAGGCTTGATGTCTCTTCGGCGAAGTCGGCGTCTCTGATGGCCGACTCGGCCGCGCTGACGTTCTCCATAGACACCTTCAGCGAGTTGATCGTTGTGCGCAGCGTGTTCTTTTGGAACCCGCCAAGGCGACCACGCAAGCCCGCGATCTGGTCGATGGCGGAACGCACCACGCGCTGGGCCACGGTGAAGTTCTTGCTCGTAAGATCATTGGTCTCCCCCGACTGAAGCGTCGCGAGGAAGCCGTTTCCGGCATCGCCCAGCTTGGCGGTCGACACTTCTCCGATACCGATCGTCTCCAGCCCCGCCAGGCTCACTGTCGGCGAAATCGAGAATTTGGCGCCGCCGCCGGTGATATCGAAACTCGTGGCTGAGTTTGCGACGCCAATGAAGGTCGTATTCAACGTCATGTCAGCCGAAAGCGCGCCGGATCGGACGGAAACCTGCTGGCCTTTGACGATCCCGGCGGCCCCGTTGATGGTGATCGTGCCCTCAACACCGGTCGTCTTCGTCTCGGTCGATAGCGCGCCGCTGGTCAGCCCCGGATCGTCAATGGAGCTGAAACCGCTAATGTTGTTGATCACGGACAGGGAGACAAAGGCATCGGTGCCGTAGCCGGTGCTCTGAAGGTTGAGGTAGGCTATCCCGCCACCCGTACCGGCGGACGCCGTGCCCGACACGCCGGTAACCGACGTGCCCGTATTGATGGCCGCAACGATGTCGGCGGTCGTCGCCCCCGACGCAAAGCTGAGAATTTCGCTCCCAAAAACGCCGCGTACCTGAAACGTAGTCGCCCCATTGAGCGTGCCGTTGAGGTTGCCGCTCCCGTCGGTTCCAGAACCCACCGCACTGAGCAGCGCGATTTCTGACGGAGCCTGCACGGTGATGTTTACCTGCCGGGAAGCCCCGTTGGGAATCTTGGCCGAGTTGATCTGAACCCGATCAATTTGAGTCGCCGTGACGCCCGAGGTCGTAAAGTTGAGGTTGCCGTTGAGCAGCTTCTTATCCCCAAACGCCGTCGCTTCAGCCAGCCGATTGATGGAGCCGAGAATATCATCGATCTGCGATTGATTCGCTTTGACCTCGGCCGAAGTCAATCCACCCTCGTTGGCGGTGGCGTCCACCAGGTTTTCCAACTCCAACAGCAAGGAACTGACTTCCTGCAAACCGCCCTCCGCGACCGCCACAATCGTGTCGGCCCGGTTGGCGTTGTTGATGGACGTGTCGATAGCGCGGATGCTGGCGCGCAGCGTCTCAGACGCAATCAGCCCGGCCGGATCGTCCCGCCCTGAATTGATACGCAAGCCCGTGCTCAGGCGTACGAGTGCTTGATTCAGCGACGCATTGTTGACAGACAAGGCGCGTCGGGCGACGAGTGACTGAACGTTCGTATTAATCCGACTCATTTCTGGCCGTGCCTCCTAATCGCACTGTTGAAGCCCTCGAACTCCGACGCGAAACCCGTCGTGCGTCGGTTGGCTTCCTGATGCTCGCCCGCCGTTAGGCTCATTGCGCTGGCGACTGTCGAGCGTATAAACATCGAACCATCGATCCACCAAGGTATCTGTGAACCCCGCGGGGGGACCCATTCGCTTCTTCCCATCCCAATCGCGGTTCGGCGAGTTCGCTCAGCGCCAGGCCGTCTCAACCTGGAATCTGACCCAAGCGGACCAGGATTGGGACCGCTTGACAAAGCAAACCATCGTCGCGCCGATAATTGTCCTTTAGTACAATCGGACCCCAGATGCGGACCTGTTCTCCCCCTTCAAGACCGCGTTTCCGATAACATTCATGCACCCCAAATCGTCCCGCCGCAAGTGGGCTCTTACCGGACGGGCTGAGTTTCGACGATCAACGCTATGCCATTTTTTTTTGGACGCGACGACCGCGACAAGCGCATGGCGAGGCCTTCTCAGCCCGAGATGCGGGCTCATTGCCGCGTCGGGTGCTTGGCGCACAAAAAAGCTCCCCGTTTCAAAGCGAGGAGCGAAGATCGAGAGCAATTGGTCTTACTGGCGTTGCGCTGGCGTCACGGAGCCGCCTGCTGCCCTAGTGCCAACTGCGCTGCGTCAGCGATGAGCGAGTAGACCTTGCTGGGAATGACATCGATGTTCAGCACGCCGGCGAGTTCTTCGATGTCGCGCTCGATGGTCGGCAACAGCTCAGGCAATACGGCGAGCTCTATGTTCGCGAATTGGGTCGCTTTGGCGCAAACGGCAACGATCTCACTGTTCTCGGTGACTTCACAAAGGAGCTTGGCGATTTGATCGGACGCGTTGAGAATCCGGGCCACCGAGGCAACATCGCTTTCACCAGGGTTCTCGGCGTGGTGGAGCACGACGGCCTTGCAGATGCTCTCGGGCAATCCCCAATGCGCCAATACGATACCCGATACTTCACCGTGCGTAGCACCGACTGTGCCGCTTTCCTGCTCGGCCGTGACGGATTTTCCGTGCGGGCAATGCTCCGACGCCAGGTCCTGATACTCGGTCGGCAGTGCCTCGGCCAGGATGGGGATGCCGATGTCCGCCAATAACGCTGCGATAAACGCTTCGTCGCGAAGGCGCGGAAGCACGCGTTCGGCAAATCGGGACGCGAGCACCGAACCCGCCAGGGACCGCCTCCAGAAGTAGCTCATATCCACGCCCGAGCAGCGCTGATCAGAAATGGTGTCCACCAGGTAGCGCCCCAGAATCAGCGATCGGGTGCGTTTGGGCCCGAGCAGCGTCAGCGCCTGTCGGAGTGAAACGATTTTGTTTCGAACACCGAACAACGCCGAGTTGGCCAAACGGAGGATTTCGCCGACCGTGCCCGGATCGACGGAAAGCACCTTGACCAGATCCGAATAGGAAAAGTTGGGATCCTGCATGATTTCAAGGAACCGCGCCACAACCTGCGGCATGGAGGGAACCGCGGCGGATTTCTTAATCGCATCCAATACGGTCTTGTTCATAGAGAGACACCCTTTTGCTTGAACCCTGAAAATCGAACCAAACCGGAGCGCAGAATGCGCCCACTTGGGCGCAGGCCGAAAACACGCTCGGCGTACTCGGCATGGACCCGCGTTTCCCTAATTCAATCGACGGATTCCACACATACCATTGATTCTTTCACGGCGTCGAGAGAACGGAATCCGACAAGCACGCCTCGGTTGACGAGCTCGGTGCTAAGGACTACAACACCTGCGAGGTCGCTAGGTGTGTCCGATAAGTTCGGGCTGAGATCAAAACCTTGGAACCTGCCCCCGTTTGCGACCCCGTCCGCAAAGCTGCCAGGTCGCAACCGGATCGCGCGTAGGGAAGCGACGCATCCCCTCAATGGGGCGCCCGGCCAACCATGGAACGCCGGGTTTTCGAGGCCGGCCATTTGAGGCGAGCCACTTGAGGCCAGCCACATGAGGCCTGCCCCTTGAGGATTGTGGCATCCCAATACCGACCGACAGGGGCATTCTTGGAGGAGCGCCACAATGACGAATCCAGACAGCGTTTTTACTCAAGCCCTTCCGCTAGCACAGGCGGGCGTCGAAGGCGAGAACGACAGAACCGCCACCACAACAAGCTCACCCCACGCAGGTAGCGATTCCCCCAAACTCGGCGCGCGCAAGGTCTATATTGGCGGGACGCTACACCCCTCGGTGCGTGTGCCGATGCAGGAAATCGTCCTAACGCCAACGATTATCGGAACTCAAGCGCGCGAGAATCCGCCCGTCACCGTTTACGATACGGGCGGCGCCCACAGCGATCCGGCCATCGAAACCGATGTGCGTCGCGGGCTTGACCCGATCCGCCTGCCTTGGATTCAAGCGCGCGGCGACGTGGAAACCTACGACGGGCGGCGCGTCCGCCCCGAAGACAACGGCTACCTGAGCGATGCGTCCTCGCCCACCGAATGTTTCCCGGAAAACGCCAAGCGCAAGCCCCTTCGAGCCAAATCCGGGGGCAACGTCACGCAGATGCATTACGCGCGGCAGGGCATCATCACGCCGGAGATGGAGTTCGTGGCGATACGCGAAAACCAGCGTCAAGCGCAGTGGGAGGCGTTGGCGCGTGATCAACATCCCGGCGAAGCCTTCGGAGCGAGCATCCCGAAGGCCATCACGCCGGAATTCGTGCGCGAGGAGATCGCGCGCGGCCGGGCGATCATCCCGGCCAATATCAACCACGGCGAACTGGAGCCGATGATTATCGGGCGTAACTTCCTCGTGAAAATCAACGCCAACATCGGCAACTCGGCCGTCACGTCGTCAATCGAGGAAGAGGTCGACAAAATGGTCTGGGCCACGCGCTGGGGCACCGACACCGTGATGGACCTTTCCACCGGCAAGGACATCCACGAAACGCGCGAATGGATCGTCCGCAATGCCCCGGTGCCGATTGGTACGGTCCCCATCTATCAGGCGCTAGAGAAGGTGGATGGCAAGGCCGAAGAGCTCACCTGGTCTATCTTCCGCGATACGCTGATTGAACAGGCCGAGCAAGGGGTTGATTACTTCACGATCCACGCCGGCGTGTTGCTTCGTTATGTACCGCTTACCGCAAAGCGCGTGACGGGCATCGTATCCCGCGGCGGATCAATCCTGGCCAAGTGGTGCCTGGCCCATCATCAGGAGAACTTCCTTTACACGCACTTCGAGGAAACCTGCGAAATCATGAAGGCCTACGATATTTCGTTCTCCTTGGGCGACGGTCTGCGGCCCGGATGCATTGCCGATGCCAACGACGCCGCACAATTCGCCGAGTTGGACACGCTCGGCGAGCTGACTCAAACGGCGTGGAAGCACGACGTTCAAGTGATGATTGAAGGGCCAGGCCACATCCCGATGCAGATGATCAAGGAAAACATGGATCGGCAATTGAAGTCGTGCGGCGAGGCCCCGTTTTACACGCTTGGCCCGCTGACCACCGACATCGCCCCCGGCTACGATCATATTACCAGTGGCATCGGCGCGGCCATGATCGGCTGGTTCGGCACGGCGCTGCTATGTTACGTTACGCCGAAGGAGCATCTGGGTTTGCCCGATCGCGACGACGTGCGCGAAGGCGTGATTACCTACAAAATCGCGGCCCACGCGGCCGATCTCGCCAAAGGGCATCCGGGTGCACAGGTTCGCGACGATGCACTGTCCAAGGCCCGATTCGAGTTTCGCTGGGAAGACCAGTTCAACTTATCGCTCGATCCCGAGAGGGCCCGTGCGTTTCACGATGAAACGTTACCGCAGGAGAGCGCCAAGACCGCGCATTTTTGTTCCATGTGCGGGCCGAATTTCTGTTCCATGAAGATCTCGCAAGAGGTCCGCGAGTACGCGGCCGAGCACGGCATGGACGAATCCGCCGCCCTCGATGAGGGCATGGCCGCCAAGGCGAAGGAATTCAACGCCGCGGGGAGCCGTATCTACTCGTAGCGTAGCGGTTCCCAACCGCGCCCGATCCGAACCGCGCCCATAAGGAAGCGGCCCGATGACTCAGCACGCGCGACTACTGCCACTCCCTCACGGTCGCG
Organism: uncultured Phycisphaeraceae bacterium; assembly: GCA_964651325.1. GTDB lineage: Bacteria > Planctomycetota > Phycisphaerae > UBA1845 > UBA1845 > JADFOB01. The sequence goes on along the minus strand of CAZYXP010000057.1, from coordinate 3,659 downwards.
GTTCGGATTAGCGACCACGTTATCTGCGCCGCACCCGTCAGGAAGCGGCTCCGATCCGAGAAGATGCCAAGGACGCGTCGTCGCCGGGACTGGCGAGCAAGTATCGGTGCTTAAATTGCTCGTTACCGCCGCCGCGCTGGTTGCGGCGATCGGCGTCCATCTCGGCCAGCGTCCCGGATTTCAAGGCCACCGCCTCCACGGCGCCAAGGCGGCAGGACGAGCGCTTTGAAGCGTACTCGATGTTAATTTCGCCAAGCTGCCGGTCGAAGGTTTCCGCAAGCAAGGCGTGGTCGCGCAGGTTGTCGTCGGTGGAGCGCGAGCCGCGCTCCTCGACGTAAAGCACGTATTTCGGCGGATCGCCCCACTTCGGGCAGAGCACGAACATGCCGGGAGAGGCGCCCAACGCCTGACAACTTCGCGCGAAGGCGGCCGTCACCTGCCATTCCGTCAGCTTCTCCCCCGTTATCGAGGCCGTGTGCTCACCACGATGGAGAAACTCGATCGCCGGAGCCTGCCCCTCAAACCGATGAACGCGGACGTAATCACCGATGTCGTATCGATAAAATCCGGCCGAGGTCGTCAGCAGAATGCGGTATTCCTCGCCAACGACAAGTTCATGACATCGAAGCACGGTCGGCTCCGGGCCGCCGCCATCGCCGTCCGCAGCGCCTTTGTGCACAAACTCGAAGAAGCTGCCGCCGACATCGAGGACGCCACCCTGCGTGCCATCGACCAGGGGCACGGAAACCCGGCCTTCGGTCGCCAACAGGCCGATGTCTCGAACCGGGGTGTCGCCGAAATACTCCGGGAAATCCTGCAAATGCAGGCCCATCGTTCCGCCGGTCCAATTGGCCAGAAAGCTCAGATTCCAGTAATGCCGCGGCAATAGCGAACCGTTTTTATCGAGCAGCGTCTCAAGCCGTGCCGCCGCCGTGGGATCCGGCTTCACGTTCGCCATGAGCGTTTGCAGCACGCCAGGGGGAATTTCGCCGGGGGCGCGGATCGTCCCATCGCGGACATCGCGAATCAGCCGCGCGGCGTGCTCGTTGGCCGCTCGCGCGAGCTTGACCTGTGTGGCCGGGGAGGCCGTGACCAGCCAGCCGACGTCTACGGGGACGGCAAACCGCATGATCGCGTAGTAGCGCGCGTCGGAATCCTCGATATGGGCGGTGGCCGGCGGTGTGACGTAGTAGCGCCGGACGATGCGTTTCTGCGTGGCACCCAGCAACCCCGAGATGGAGCCGCACGGAATGCCCAGCGGCGTCCGGCTTTCGTCCATCGGCGAAACGACCTGCAGAATGCTCCTCAGGAACCCGCTGGGGTGGTCCAGCAAGGCCTTCACGCCGAATGCATTCCAACCGCGCCGGTATTCGTCCAAAAACGCCTTGGTCACCGGAACATACTTGGGCCGATCGGTGCTGCCACTGGTCATGGCGAACATGAGCACGCGTTGGCCTTTGCCGAACATCGCGCGGGTCTGCCCGTCCATGACCTTGCTCACGTACGGCCGGAGGTCTTCGTAGGATTGGACGGGCACCTGCCTGACGAAGTCTTCGTAGCTTTTGATCTTGGAGAACCCATGCGCGCGGCCGTACTCGCTGTCCGCGTTGCGGGCGATCTTTTCGAGCAACACCTTTTCCTGCACGCGGCGCGCGGCATGGGCATCGCGAAGAAACCGGCCGTACTGCCGCTTCGCATGCGCCGTGGCCAACCGGCCTAGCAAAGGATCAATGAAGCTACGCTTAGCCATGCGTTATCCACGCGTACGGCAAGTGTGTCACCGCAATTCAGGCGGTGGGCAAATAAATCGCACTGCTGTAATGACTCAAGCAGGCGGCTTCTTATCCGAACCGCGACCGTAGGGGAGTGGAGGTGGTGGCATCCGTCAGGCCGCTTCCTTACGGTCGCGGTTCGGATAGGCCTCCGCCATGCTTAAGCACTACACTACCCCCCCCCAGTAAACCCAATGCCATCGCATGCACATCCAAATCGCGATACATCCTTCCTTCCTCGACGAAATCCGACGCCTGAGAACAAATCAAAGCCGCCCGATGCCTCGGCTCCGTGGCCGGGGCGCCGTGGGACCCTTTCACGAGGGTAGCATCGAGTGGAATACTCTTGGTGGCCGGGTCGAAGAATAGCTCGACCGGGTCGTAGCCCGGCTTGGCGTGAATGTCCACGGTTCGGGCGAAACGCGGCGCGAGTTTGTCATCGAGCCACCAGTAATACGCCAGCCAGTGCGTATCCTGCGCGACCAGCACGATCTCACCGCTTCGCGGTTGATCCATGCCAACCTCTTGGCGCTGGCCACCAGCATAGACGCCCGCCAGTCCTGCATCCGCTCGAAACAACTCCGCGCACGCCGCAACATCCGCCGCGTCGCGGACGTAGACATGCGCGAACTGATGATCCACCATCGCAAAGGCTCGGCTCGCGGCCAGGTCGATATACTCACCGCCGTCCTCCTCTCGGATCGAAAGAAATCCGGCCTCACGCAGCCGCCGATTGGGGTAGACCACGCCCGAGACATCGGTCATGGCATACTCACCCGCCACCAGGAAGGCCAGCTCTTCCGCGTCACCGGTCGCGGCCACCGCTTCCGCAAACCCCGCCAACTCAGCATCCAGATCAACGAGCGCTTGGCGAGCTTGCGGGCTGTTGGGGCCGTGTTTCTGGGCCGCGTAGTCCAGGTGCGGCAGGTAGATCCAATGAAAGTTCGGCGCGTGCTGCCCCGCCAGATGGGCGGCCGCCTTGAGGATCCACCGCGTCGATTCGATGTTGGACAGCGGTCCCCAATAATGCTGTAACGGAAAATGGCCAAAGCGTTCGATGAGCGATTCGTAATACCCATCGGGCTTGGAATAGCACCAGAGTTTCGTACTGCCATCATCTTTGTGAATCGGCGACGGCGTCACAATGAACGCCGCTCCGGCGCCTTTGATGTTCTGCGTGTGCCACGCCGCGGAGGTAAGCGGCGGCGCGTTTCGGTTGAGCACATCCCACGTTTGCGGACGCTGGATGATTTCGTTGTGGGCGACCCAGAATTCAACCTCGCCGCGCTGCCGGTGATAGAACCCGTTGGCGATCACGCCGTGTTCAGAGGGCGGACAGCCGGTCAGCATGGTGGCCTGCACGGGCGAGGTGACGCAGGGGAAGGTTGGGGTCAACTCCGCGATCGCGCCGCGATTGGCCCATTGAAACAGCGTAGGCGTCGTCGAAGCATCGACATCGCCCGGCCGCAAACCAGGGATGGAAAGAAACATCAATTGTTTTGCTGCCATGAGCGTGCAATCCTCGTCCGTGCCCGTTTGGAATCCAGCAGGCCATGCTACCGCAAACTCGGCCTCCGGCGTAGCCCGGAGGATAAATCAACCACCAAGACACCAAGACCCACGCGTTGGGCAGGTGGTTGCCTCGCCGTACGCGGCGCGTTCAGCGGCCATCAAGGTTTGCCGGGCTGTGGCAAGGGAATACGCTAGCAGCATCTCAACGTGGCGTGGACGCGGCCGTAACAAACAGTCCCTACGACAAGAACGAGTAGCGCAAGAATGGTCAAGCCCCAGGTGGAGGTGGCGGGTATGGAGCCGCCCCCAAGATTCATGGACTCGGCGAAGACGGGGGCGAATCCGACGGGGATCGTTCCGTTCTGCGGCGTGATC
>CAZYXP010000056.1:0-18861 GCA_964651325.1 uncultured Phycisphaeraceae bacterium | reverse complement strand
CTTTTGGGGCGTAGGCGTGCAGATCGCTGAGGCGATTGGCAAAGTCGGCGGCGACTCGGCTCGCGACGCGCTGCTCGTGCATCTTAAGACTGATCACCCGAAGACGCGGCGCCAGGTCGCTGAAGAGCTTGGCTCGTTCCACAAAGACGCGGCGGTGATCGACGCGCTGCGTGCCCTGATTGCGAAGGGTGATCCGAGTTACTTCGTCGAGGCGGCGGCGATTGGATCTTATGGCAAGCTTCAACCGGAAGGCGCCGGCGCATTTCTGGCGTCGCTGTTGGATCGTGATTCCTATCAAGAGCGCGTGCGTTCCGCCGCCTTGCGGGCGATGGGCAGGCTCGCGGACGACTCGGGGTTTGATACGTTGCTTGCGTGGATGCAGGCGGGCAAGCCACGTTTTTGTCGCACGGCCGCGGTGTCCGGCTTGGCGTCGCTGCACGAACGAGGTGTGCTCACGGAAAAGAAAACCGCGCAGGCCGTCGATTCGATTGCTGCGTGTGTGGCGGGCTCGGGTCGATACATGAAGGGCTCTGCCATTTCGGCTTTGCGGGATATGGGCGATGCGGCGCGGCCGGCCTTGCCGGTGTTGCGCGCAATTGCCGCGAACGATCCCGACGGTCGGGCTCGCGAACGAGCGGAGAAGGCGGTTAAGAAGATCGTGGCCGGCGAACCGGCTCATGTGCAGATTGACGAACTGCGCGAAGAACTCGACAAACTGCGCGAAGATAACGACCGCATGCAAGAGCAGTTGGAGAAAATCAAGGCGACCCGCGAAGCCCAGACGGCATCGTCGAAGTAGTACGAATCCTCGAAGTAGGACAGGGGGGGCGAAAGCGGAGCGGCTCGGCACATGTAGCCCAGCCGCCCTCGGCTGGGGTTGTGCAGGCGAGGCAGTGGGCCGCCGCGCTACCGAGACACAGCGGAGGGCCGCTGTGCTACAGCCCCGCCGTGTTGCACGGTTAGTAACTGCTTGGGGAGCCTGCACGCTTGCTAGAGCCGGCGGCGCGGCCCTACTTGCTGGCTGAACGTTTGGTGACACGCTGGGCGGCGCCTTCCACCGGCAAGCCGGTGGCCTCGTCGATGCCCACGTCGTGATCGCAGAGGCGTTCTTTCATCACGCGCCCCACCTTGAATTTTACGGTGCGTTTTGACGGCACCAATACCTTGTCCATGGTCTTGGGGTTCTGGGCCTGGCGCGCTGCGCGAACCTTGCTCTCAAAAACACCGAAATCTCGAAACTCCAGCCGATTGCCAAGCGCCAGTTCCTCGATGATCTGGTCGAGAAACGATTGAATGATGCGCTTGGCCTGAACGCGTTTGCATCCTTGCTCGTCCGCGATCCGATCAATAAGCGTCTTCTTTGTTACGGTTGCCATCAAGATTCTCGTGAAAGCAATTACAAGCCACAACACCGGAGGTGACAACTAGGTTGATGCCGCCAACGAACAAGAGCTGGTTACCTAACGCTAGCGGGCCGCTCATCTTCGTCGGAAGACAAGAATTCACGGAAGCCCGCTGGGTCGCCCGCTGAACGTAAGTCATCGTACAGTAACGAGTTCCCGACGGCAAGACCTGACGTGAAGGCTGTGGAATGGTGAAAACAGACGCGGTTTGACGTGGCGGCGGGGGGGCGTTCGGTCCGACTTACCGACGCACCTTACCGGTCCTCGTCGACCGAAAACGGCGGTATGACTGGCTTTCAGCGTTGTGGTTCCGTCCTTGTGTGTCCACGATGGTAGTCGTGTAGGAGACCGATTCGCGCGCCGAGCCGGGTCTTGCGGCTGTCGGCCAGGGTGCACGAACGATGTCAGTTTCACTGGACTGCGAGAAGCGAGAGTTGAATACGAGGTTGTGCGACGGTCTGAAGTCTCTGGTCATCGGGCGTCGCGCGGAAGTGCAGCCCGTGAGAAGCATTGCCAGCAGTAAGGCTGCGCCTCGTAAGGTGATTCTCGCTGTTCCCACGGCTCTCCCCTTCGCAAATGGGCTAACCCCATTGGTTACCGCGGAACAATCGGCACGGAGCATGCCCCGGCGGGGGCTTCGGCGCAGAGCCGATAAGAATGTGGCCACGCGGCGTCTCCGCGCTTGAGCATGCGGGTTGTACGCATTTTGCCCGTTTCCCGATTATTCGGATGTTGCGGGGAAGTGTCGGACCGGTGCCACGGCAAGGGGGATGGGCACGTCAGCTTAGCGCTATAGCTGCAAGGAAAGGCGCCGCGGCGCCGCAAGCTCTGAGATGGTCCTTGCGGCTGTAGCCTACGACCAACCGTCCCGCGCAACGTCGTCACAAGCCCGGAGCGCAGGCATCTTGCCTGCATCATAATCGCGGGTCGTGCAGGCTGGAAGCCTGCGCTCCGAACGACCTTGCGCTGTACTGCTAGTCGCGTCGGCCGAAGACCAGCGAGGCGTAGTAGAGTGCCGTCATGATGGCGGTTATGGTGGCGGCGACGTAGGTCATGGCCGCGGCGTTGAGCACCTTGGCCACGACCGGCTCCTCCGCCGTCGTGATCATGCCCTGGTTGACGAGGATTTCCCGCGCGCGGCTTGACGCATTGAACTCGACCGGCAGGTTTACGATCTGAAAAAGAACGACCACGCCGAACAGGCCTAAGCCTCCGGCCGCAATCGTCTGGCCAAGCGTGCCGGCGCTCTCGTGGAACATCCACGACATGATAAGCCCGAGGAAGATGATACCCACGGCGGCCTTGCTTCCGATGGATGCCATGGGCACCAGACCGTTTCGAATGGCCAACGGCGCGTAGGCGACTTTGTCTTGAATCGCGTGACCGACTTCGTGGGCCGCGATGCCCAACGAGGCGAGCGATCGACCGCTGTAAACATCGGGGCTAAGCCGCAACATCTTTGCCTTGGGGTCATAATGATCGCCCAAGAATGACTGAACCGGCTCAATTCCGACATCGTTGATGCCATGGACGTCGAGAATGCGCTGGGCCGTCTGGGCTCCGGTCAGCCCGCTGCTGGCCGCGTATTTCCCGGCCTGTTTGTATGCGGACTTGACCCGCATCTGTGCCCACATCGCCAAGAGCATGGCCGGGCCAACGTAGACGAAGTACATGGGATCGAAATAGAAAAATGCCAGCATTGCCATCTTTGCGTCCTCGCTCCGCGCCCCGGCGGTCTGCGCCTTTCAATAGAGGAGCGATTGCACCCGCTCCCACGGCCACGCCATCGGCGAGACTGCGTTGGCACGTCTCGGCGATTGGATCGCGCCCATCGTCGTATTCTCGATTCGCTGCTATTTATAGGGGCGCATCGGCGAAAAGGAAGCCCGTTATGTAAGATTTCGTCGCAACGACCGGTGTTGAGCCTTGGGGCCCGGGCAGCCCGCACGGGCGTGCCGCTGGGCTTGCCCCCGGCTGCTGCTTTTCAGGCCTTCAGCCTGCAATCACGGCCGCCGATTCCGTCACGGATCAGACTTCATCGGCCTTCCTTGGGACCATCTTTACCGGTTCCATCTGGTCGCCTATACTCCCGCCTCCGGTGGGCTTGCCCGCCTCGGGCAAAACGCGAATACTCCGTTTGGAAAACGGGGTTTGGGGTCGAGCAGATGGCTAAGGAATGGATTCTCCCATCGCAACCCGCGCTGTCGTTGGCCGGCGCATCGGCGTCATCTTCCTCGCTGCCGGGGGTGGAAACGGCCTGCCCAACCGCAAGCACTACCGAGCCCCTTCCACTTCTAGACAGGCTTCTTCAAAAGCGCGGGATCACCTCCGAGTCCGATGTTCGCGCCTTTCTTTCCCCGCAACTGACGGATCTTTTGCCGCCCAACACCTTGCAAGGCACGACGGATGCCGCCCGTTTGATCGTCGAAGCGATTCGAGCCAACCGAAAAATCGTACTCTACGGTGACTACGACGTGGACGGGACCACGGGCGTGGCCATTCTCTGGCATATGCTGCACCATGCGGGCGCCGCGGTGTCGTGCTATGTTCCCCATCGAATTGAAGAGGGCTATGGGCTCAATACCGCCGCGTGCATTGCGCTGGCCGAGCAGGGGGCCCAACTCGTCGTTACAACCGATTGCGGTATGACCGGTCACGAGGCGGCGGCCGAGTTGGCGCGGCTCGGCGTCTCACTGATTATTACCGATCATCATCAATGGCATGAGCCTTTGCCCATCGCCGCCGCCATTGTTCATCCGGGCCTGGGCGGAGCTTATCCCAATCCCCACCTATGCGGCGCGGGCGTGGCCTTCAAACTCGCGTGGGCCATCGGCCAGGAACTTTCAGGCAGTGAACGAGTCGCCCCCGATTTTCGCGAACTTCTCTCCGACTTGCTGCCGTTGGCCGCCTTGGGCACGATTGCAGACGTTGTTCCCCTGCGCGGCGAAAATCGCATCATTGCAACGCATGGGCTCGAGCGGCTCAGTCGCTCCAAAATCCCCGGCCTTGTCGCTTTGATGGAGTCCGTCGGGTTGCGCGGGCAGGCCATCGGTGGGTACGAGGTCGGCTTCAAGCTCGCTCCGCGAATCAACGCGGCCGGTCGCATGGGCCACGCCGATCTCGCGATTGAGTTGTTTACCACCGCCGATGGCAAGAGGGCTACAGAGATCGCTGCCTATCTGGATGACCACAATCGGACTCGACAGGCGACCGAGCGGAAGATCACCAGCCAAGCCGTGGCCATGGTGGAGAAAAACGGCCTGGCCTGCGATGCGCGGCGCGCTATTGTGGTCGGCCATGAGGGCTGGCACCCCGGGGTCATCGGCATCGTGGCCGCTAGGCTCGTCGGACGGTTTCATCGCCCCACGGTTGTCGTGGCTTTTGCCAACGGGCAGGGGCAGGGCTCTGCTAGGAGCGTCGCCCATTTCCACCTGGCCGACGCGTTTCGCGAATGCGATGAGGACCTGCTCAGCCACGGTGGGCATGCCATGGCGGCCGGCCTACGCGTGGCAAGAGACCGGTTTGATGCCTTTGCCGACCGCTTCGTTGCCGTGGCCAACAACCGGCTGACCGGTCGCGATCTGATCCCGAAGATAAACATCGACGCGGAAGTCCATTTAAACGAACTCAGCCTGCCGGTGGTTCAATCCATTGGGCGCCTGGGGCCCTTCGGATGCGAAAATCCGAAGCCGCGGCTTGCGACGCGGTGGCTTCAGCTTGCCAGCGAGCCGCGATGTGTGGGGCAAACCGGCAGTCATCTGCAAGCCGTTTTCTCGCAAGATGGCGTCACGCTCAAGGCGATCGGATTCGGTCTGGGCGAGGCGCTAAACGAGCTCAAGCGCCATCGCCGCTGCAAGGTCGCTTTCGAACCGATCATTAGTGACTTCGGCGGACGACGCAGCGTGGAGCTGCAGATCCTTGATTTCAAGTTCCCTGATTGAGCGCGCCCTGCCTCGGCTTGCGGATTCACCACCAAGACACGAAGGCACAAAGAGGACGCAAAGTGGCGGATTGACTAGCTCCGAATCAGCAATCCGAACCGCGCCCGTCATGAAGCGGCACTGTCAATTGCCCCAGGTCACAAGACCGACCCGTCACTCCCTTACGGTCGTGGTTCGGATGAGATGCCCTCTGTTTGGCGCACCTCGTTAGAGATTGAGTTTTAGCCTTGCGGCCTCGCTCATACGCTCGGGCGACCAGGGCGGATCCCAGACGAGCGTTACGATGGCCTTGTTCACGCCATCGACGGTCATGACCTTCTGCTCCACCTCGCCCGGAAGCGATCCGGCGACCGGACACATTGGCGAGGTCAGGGTCATTTCGATGGCAACGTCGCCATCGGCCTCCACTGTGACGCCGTAAACTAAACCGAGCTCGTAGATGTCGACCGGAATCTCCGGATCGTAGACGGTCCGCAAGACGACCTCTACGGCGGCCTTGAGGGCCTGCCGCTGGATGTCTTCGACAGGCGTGATGGGCTGTGTTTCATCTTCCATGCTACGTTTTCCTTGTAGGATTTCGCCGTCCGGGCAGGCTGCGCAGCCCTCGTTATTCGGTGCTTACCGTGTGTCCGCCGCCCGCAAGTGCCTCTTTGATGGTGTGCCAAGCTAATGTGGCGCACTTCACGCGGGCGGGGTACTTCGATACGCCGCCGAACACTGCCAGCTTTCCCAGTGCCGTCGCATTGGTTTCATCGGGCGCGGTTCCGGTCGCAACGGCCTGAAACTTCTTGAACAGCTTGCTCGCCTGTTCCACGGACTTGCCCTTGAGTGATTGCGTCATCAGCGACGCCGACGCCGTGGAAATGGCGCAACCGCCGCCTTCAAAGGAAATGTCGGCGATCAAGCCGTCTTCGACCTTCAGGTAAACCGTAATGCGATCCCCGCACAACGGGTTGTAGCCGTCTGCCTTGCAGTCGGCGCCTTCCATGCACCGCTGGTTCCGCGGCCTTCGGTTGTGGTCCAGAATCAATTCCTGGTAGAGGTCGGGTAGCTCGGTCATCATGAAAACATCTCGAGTACGTGTTTGATCCCGGCCACCAGGGTATCGATTTCCGCTTTGGTGTTGTACATCGCCAAGGATGCCCGCGTGGTGGCCTCGACCCCGAAGTGCTCCATCACCGGTTGGGTGCAATGATGCCCCGTGCGCACCGCCACGCCTTGCTGATCGAGAATCGTGCCTACGTCGTGTGCATGAACGCCATCGACAAGCAAAGAAACCACGGCCGCCTTGGCATCGGCCGTGCCCAGAATACGGACGCCCTCAATCTCACCGATGCGCATGGTCGCGTAATCCAGCAATTCCGCCTCATACGCCCGGATTTGATCGAGCCCGATGCCCTGTAAATACGTCAGTGCAGCCCCGAGGCCGATCGCGCCGGCGATGTTGGGTGTTCCTGCCTCGAAGCGAAACGGCACGTCGTTGTACGTCGTTTCCTCAAACGTGACCGATCGAATCATTTCGCCGCCGCTTTGATACGGCTGCATCAATTCCAGGAGATCAAGCTTGGCATACAAAGCGCCCGCGCCGGTCGGCCCGTACGCTTTATGGCTGGAAAAGACGTAGAAGTCGCAATCCATCGCGCGCACGTCAACCGCCATGTGCGGAATCGCCTGAGCCCCGTCCACCAACACCTTAGCGCCGGCGGCATGTCCGAGTGCCACGATTTCGTTGATGGGGTTGATCGTCCCGAGGCTGTTGGAGATGTGGGTAACCGCGACAATCTTGGTTCGTGCGCCCAGCAGTCTCGCAAATTCATCGAGCCGCAACGCGCCCGAATCATCCAGGGGAAGCACGCGGAGCACGGCTCCGACCTGCTTGCACAGCATCTGCCAAGGCACAATGTTGGAATGATGTTCCATCTGCGACACGATGATTTCGTCGCCCGGCCCGACCGCGCCAACCCCATACGCTGCGGCCACCAGGTTGATGCCCTCTGTGGCGCCGCGAACAAACACAATTTCCCGCCAATCGGCCGCGCCAATGTGCCGCTGCACCGTCCTGCGGGCCTTTTCGTATTCATCGGTGGCCAGCACGCTGAGTGCGTGCACGCCGCGGTGAATGTTGGCGTTTTGGGTGGTGTAGAATCTGGCAAGCGCGTCGATCACGCATTGGGGCTTTTGAGCGGTGGCCGCGTTGTCAAGGTACACCAGCGGCTTGTCGTTGACCGTTTCGCCAAGTATTGGGAAATCCCGGCGGACGGCGGCGACATCCCATGCCCCCATGGCGATGCACTTGTCCTTGTGGTCGGCCGTGGCATTTCCGCCGGCTGCCGTCTTCGTGGATTTCAAGGTGTTCAGCCTTTCGTGGCGCTCGGCCCTGAGAGCTTGTCGAGCCCGGACAACACAAGCTCCTCCATTTGACGCTTCAACGAATCGATGTTGATTTCATCAAGGCACGCTCGCGCAAAGCCGTAGATCAACAAGTTTCTCGCGGCTTCCGCGGACAAGCCGCGTGATTGCAAGTAAAACAAGGCCGCGTCGTCGATCTGGCCGACCGTTGCGCCGTGCGTGCATTTCACATCATCGGCAAGAATTTCCAATTGCGGGCGGCTTTCGACGCGAGCGTCGTTCGAAAGAAGCAAACTCTGATTGGTCTGTTTGGCGTCGGTCTTTTGAGCCCCTTCACGCACCATGATGCGCCCGGTGAACACGCTTCGCCCCTTGTCGCCGACCACGCTCTTGAAGAACTCGCGACTGTCGCAATGGGCACTGGCGTGATCGATGCGCAAATGATTGTCCACGTGGCGGTCACCACCGACCACGCTTAGCCCGCGCAAATTGCAGTTTCCCCCCTCGCCGGCGAAACGCGTGTTGATGTCGTGTCGCGCAAGCTTGCCGCTGATCGCAACGACTTGGGAGCAGACGCGGCTGTCACGCCCTTGCGAAATGGCTAGGGTTGAAAGGTGGTACGCGTCATTGCTTTCGCGCCCAATCTTGTAATGATCAATGATGGAGCCGGCGCCTGCTTCTATCTCTGTGACCGCGTTGGTGAAGTAGCGACCGCTGCCGACGTAGGTTTCCACGATCGACACGCTGCTTCCAGGTTCCGTCACGATCAGGACTCGCGGATGGGTCACCATGGGCTCGCTGCCGGGCTCGGAAACGAACAGCAGCTGGATCGGTCCTTCCACGCACGCCTCGCGCGGGACGAAGACCGACGCGCCGTCTGTCAGTAAGGCTGTGTTCAGCGCCACGAGCGCGTATTCGTCGTAACTCGCGACCCGTGACAAATGCGCGGAGGCGGCGGACCCATCGGACGCCATGGCTCCGCCTAGTTCCTCCACCACCATGCCGGCCGGCAACGCCGCACGGCGGGAGGCTTCCTTTTGAAAGCGACCGTTGAGGAAGACCAGCGTGGCCGCGGCGTCGGGCAACGTGTATGGTTCTAAGTCCTTGGGCGCGCAGTGTGCTTGCCGGGCGTGTCCGGGTTGAAACTCGGTCCGCGCGAGCTCGGCGATGTTGGTGAATCGCCAATCTTCGTCGGAAGACTTGGGGAACCCTAGCGATTCGAAACGCGCCCACGCGTCCCGCCGCTTCTGATGAAACGAGGTTGGCTCGCCGGCAGCGCGCTCGGCGCAAAGCCGCTCAAACTCCGTACGATAAGCATTTGCTTGCTGCATCTGATCCATCATCATTGATCCCGCGCCGAGGGGCTTCTCTTGTTTCGACGCGGTTGCTCCTTAATGAGTTTGCTCGATAGCGCGTTGTCTGCTGTTACTTGAGGGCCGCTCCCTCACGGTCGCGGTTCGGATCGATCGCCTGTGGAGTTGGCGACCTAAACGGCCGCCGCCTCTTCGATCCACTTGTACCCCTTGTCTTCCAGTTCCAATGCCAGCGACTTGTCTCCGGACTTGGCGATCCGTCCGTCCACGAGCACGTGCACGAAATCGGGGACGATGTAATTCAGCAGACGTTGATAGTGGGTTACGACGAGCATGGCCCGATCGGGGCCGCGCATCTTGTTGACGCCGTCGGCAACGATCTTCAGGGCGTCGATGTCCAGGCCGGAGTCCGTTTCATCGAGCACCGCGAATTTGGGCTCCAGCATGGCCATCTGAAAGATTTCGTTGCGCTTCTTCTCGCCGCCGGAAAAGCCTTCGTTGATGGCGCGATTGAGAAAACGTTCGTCGATCTCGACGAGCCGCGCCTTTTCCTTGACCACCTCGAGAAAATCGATCGCGTCCAGCTCTTCCTCATCTCTCGCTCGACGAATCGAATTCAACGCCGCGCGAAGAAAGTAGTTGGTCGTCACGCCCGGAATCTCCACCGGGTACTGGAACGCCAGAAAAACGCCCTGACAGGCTCGCTCGTCGGGCGCTTTGTCCAGCAGGCTCTCGCCATCGAATAGGATGTCTCCCTCGGTTACGTCGTAGGCTTCATGGCCCGCGATGACTTGGGCCAGCGTGCTCTTGCCCGAGCCGTTGGGGCCCATGATCGAGTGGACTTCGCCGCGCTGAATCGTCAGATCGATTCCCTTGAGAATCTCATGACCTTCGACGCTGGCGTGCAGATTTCGTATCTCTAGCATCTTCCTGAATATTCCTTTTCATTTTTGGCGGTGAAGACATGCCCCGCGCGTTAGCCGACGCTGCCTTCCAGGCTGACTTCCAAGAGCTTTTGGGCCTCAACGGCGAACTCCATCGGCAACTCGCGAAACACGCGCTTGCAGAAGCCGTTGACGATCATCGAAACCGCATCTTCCATCGAGATGCCGCGTTGCATCATATAAAACAATTGGTCCTCGCCGATTTTCGAGGTGGTCGCTTCGTGCTCCATCTGGGCCGTGCTGTTTTTGACCTCGATGTACGGGAACGTATGCGCTCCGCACTCCTCGCCGATCAGCATCGAATCGCATTGCGTGAAGTTGCGGGCATTTGCCGCGCCGGGGTTGATCCGCACGCCGCCGCGATAGGTGTTTTGACCATGCCCTGCGGAAATGCCTTTTGAAATGATCGTGCTCCGGGTGTTCTTCCCGATGTGGATCATTTTGGTTCCGGTGTCCGCCTGTTGACGGTGGTTGGCCATGGCCACGGAGTAGAACTCGCCCACCGAGCCGTCGCCAATCAACACGCAGCTCGGATACTTCCAGGTGATGGCGGAGCCGGTTTCGACCTGCGTCCATGAAATCCGCGAGTTGCGCCCCTGGCACTTGCCGCGCTTGGTGACGAAGTTGTAGATTCCGCCCTTGCCGTCTTTGTCGCCCGGATACCAGTTTTGAATCGTGGAATACTTGATCTTGGCGTCGTCCAGCGCCACGAGCTCGACCACGGCGGCGTGAAGCTGATTCTCGTCCCGCATGGGGGCCGTGCAGCCTTCCAGATAGCTGACCTCGGCACCCTCGTCGGCGATGATAAGCGTCCGCTCAAACTGGCCCGTCGATGCCGCATTGATTCGGAAATAGGTCGATAGCTCCATCGGGCAGCGCACGCCTTTGGGAATGTAGACGAACGACCCGTCGGTGAAGACGGCCGTATTCAGCGTGGCGAAGAAGTTGTCCGTGTGGGGCACTACGGAACCGACGTATTTTTTGACCAGCTCGGGATGATCCCGAACCGCCTCCGAAAACGGGCAAAAGATGATGCCCAACTCGGCAAGTTTTTCCTTGTAGGTCGTCGCGACCGACACGCTGTCAAACACGGCATCCACCGCCACGCCTGCCAGCGCCGCCCGCTCCGCCAGCGGAATCCCGAGCTTTTCGTACGTTGCGAGTAATTCCGGATCGACCTCGTCGAGGCTCTTTGGACCGTCCTTCTTCTGTTTCGGGGACGAGTAATAGATGATGGCCTGATAGTCGATGGGCGGATAGTTGATCTTTGCCCAGCTAGGCTCCTTCATCGTAAGCCAGTGGCGATACGCCTTGAGCCGCCATTCCAAGAGGAACTCTGGTTCCTCCTTCCTGGCGGAAATCAGACGAATCACATCCTCATTCAGGCCCGGCGCGAAGCTGTCCGTCTCGATATCCGTGACAAACCCGTACTTGTATTCCGAATCCGCCCACTGATCGATCGCATTTCCTGCGGCTGACATCCGTTTGTTTGCTCCAATTCCTGCGCGGTGATACAGATTCCCCGCCCACCCCAAGGGGGCGGGCTTCAGATGGAACTCAATCGCGTCGCCCCGGATCCGGCTGGTCCGATAACGCCGACGCACGCCCAATCGGCCTACTAGACCGAGAAGCTGCTACCACAACCGCAACTGCTCGTCGCGTTGGGGTTTGTGAAGACAAACCCACGGCCCATCAACTCGTCCTTGAAATCGACGGTCGTACCATCCAGGTACAGCAGGCTCTTTGGATCACAGATCACATTGACACCATGCTGATCCCACGATTCGTCCTCTTCCGTCTTGGATTCGGTCAGGTCCAGCGAGTAACCAAACCCGCTACATCCGCCGCCCTTGACGCCAACCCGCAGATAATAAGCCTTGGGATCTTCAGAGCCATTTACCTGTTGCTCGATAAGGCCCTTGACCTCTTTGGCGGCCGTTTCCGTAAGAACGATCGACATCGACATTTCTCCGTGTATTGCGGCACCGCCGATTCGCTGTTCCTCAGCGGTCCAAGCGACGCCGCGCCAGTATTCATGGCTATCCGGAACGCTCCGGCAAACTCAACTCTACTATCTCGCGCTCAAATGCGAGCTCTGACAGCGAAACACCGCAAAGGTATTCGCGAATCCCCTCATGCACTTTCCGGATCGGCCTTTTCAGCCGGCACGAATCCGTCAATGTGCAGTCCTCCTCGGAATCGTCGATCTCGGGCGCGCAACACATCGTCAGCCGCCCGGGGCCCTCGACTCCGTCAATGATATCGGCCAGATTGATGTCATCGGGGCCTCGCGCTAACGCATAACCGCCGTGCGCGCCCTTTCTTGAGGCAACCAATCCGCACTGAACCAGCAAATGCAGCACGTTCGTCAGCACCGGTAGGGGCACGCCGATCACGCTTGCTATACCCCGGGCGCTCGCCAGTTTGGCGTCGCAATGCGCCAATTCCACCATGGCCAGCAACGCGTAATCGCATTTCCTCGTCAGCGAGAGCATATTTCATTCGCCTGGTCCGACGCTAGCACCGTTGACTGCGGCCAGCGCCCATTGTATATATCACCATATCGGTGCTATATCAAGGCCTTATTGGACCAATTTGGTAATAATTCTCGTTTTGGGCGAACCTTGACCCGTCGGCGGAGTTCCGGAGGATTCAGACCGTGATGCCCAGCTGGATCAAGCAATGGCGCCGACGGCATCAGCATCCGCGTTCGCTCGCCCTTCATGTGGTCGCCATCCCGATGATTCCGCTGGCCGGCGTCCTTGCGGCGATTCAGTTGGCGGACGGGGCTTGGTCCCTCTGGTGGCGTCCGGTCACCCTGCTGGCGACTAGTTACGGGATGCAATGGATCGGACACAGGATCGAAGGCAACGATATGGGCGAAATCATCCTTATCAAGAAGATGCTCGGCAAACCGTACGTGGCCGTGGCGCCCGGTACTGAAAGCCCCGCCCTCTCGAAAGCGCGTCGATCGCCGCGCGGCGCCACGCTGGAGAATTCCAAATGAGCACGAGCAAAGCGGCCATTCGCTGCGCAACGGTAGAGGATGCCGAAACCATAAAGGCCTTCAACCTGGCTCTGGCGCTCGAATCCGAAGGATTGCGGCTTGATCCCGAGCGGGTGGCCGAGGGCGTACGAGTCGGGCTGGCCGACGCTGGCAAGGCCCGGTATTTCCTGGCCGAGCTAGGCGGCGGCGTCGTTGGCCAACTCATGGTCACATCCGAATGGAGCGATTGGCGCAACGCCTATTTCTGGTGGATTCAGAGCGTATTCGTGGCCCCCGGCTTTCGCTCGCGGGGTGTTTTTCGGGCCCTTTACGGGCATGTCGATACGCTTGCACGCTCACAGGACGACACCTGCGGCTTGCGGCTGTACGTGCATCACGACAACCAATCCGCCATCGAGGTCTACAGGAAGCTAGGCATGGCCATTACGGCCTATAAGCTGTGCGAAGTGGACTGGTAAGCGCATCTGAGGGTAGGGCAGGGGAACGCCCCATGGCGATGACGCGAGCCCCACGCCACATGAAGGGGGGCAACCCCCCGCGATGCCTGCAATGGCCGCGATTCGATCACCGACGTGTTTGCGGCCGAGCGCCTCACCCTTGCCTCTCCGGAATTCAGCGAACATATTCCTAGCTTGTGTCAGAACGACAGCACTCGTTCCTATTCTCATTCGTTGGCCGACCCGAAAGCGACGGGCGGCCAAAAGCTCGACGGCTTGAAAGCCGGCGGAATCACGAAACGAGAACTTTCTAAGACCAAGGAGTGCTGACCATGACAACGACAAAAATGATTCTGGCGACGGCGGTTATGGGTTACGGGCTGGCGAATTCGGCATGGGCGGAGCAGACGCCCATTCAGGACAAGCGTTTGGTTCGATCTCCCTACATGTTCCTGGACGTAAACGTAGACGAGATCGTCCCGGGTCAATCCGTGACGGTAAACGTCTATTTGCAAGATGTTGACGACCTGGCAGCCTACCAAGTTCAGCTTGCCACCGAAGGCGGCCTGTCCGGCGGGCTCGCGCTGGATACGATCCAGATCAAGCAACGAAGAGCTGATTTCGTTTTCGCCGGTAACCATGTCGTCGCGGCCGGAGACAGGCGATCGATGCGGGCTGGTGCGGTGAGCATGGATGGCGGCGTCTCCGCCGACCAACCGGCTTACATCGCTACCTTCACATTCCACGCGACCGCAGAGGCGGACGGATTGTTCGACATCTATATCAGTCTCGAATCACAGACCTTGCTAAGAGACAGCGTCGAAGGGCCCATTCTGCTCGACGTTGGTCCGGGTGTGTCCATCGCGGTTCGCGGCGATCCTCAGAATGGTGACGCTCAGGACACCCACCCGATAGAGGAGCAAAACACGGACGGCGGCGCGGCCAACAACGCGGCAGCCGACAACGCGGCGGCCGGCCCGGGTTGCGCCGGTGGCCCCGTGAACTTCGCGTACATCTTGGGGATCGTCAACTGCTTCAAGGGAATGACGGCTCCGGGGCCCGCAACGGACATCTCTCCATGCGGCGTGGGCGATGGAGTCTGCAGCTTCAGCGATATTCTCTGTGCGGTGACTGAATTTACGGGCATCGTTCCGGGCTGTCCCTGATCCAAGTGATAGGTTGAGGGCGGTTGGGCAACAGGCCGTTTCGACGCGAGTCGTCGAAACGGCCACTCTTGTGCGCGCGGTTAGACGCGGCATTGGGCTGCGATCTGGCGGTCGAGGGTCGAAGGTCGTTCCATCCTCAGCCGGTTCTTGGGTTTGTAGGATCGCGAGCCGGCGGTGCGGGGCTTCAACTTGCCTGGGTTATCGGCCGATCAAGTAGGGGGGAATGCCCTGCTCCGAGGTCGAAACCTGGGTAGCGGAACGCAGTGCCAGCCGATTTTGTACGCAGGAGAGACACCGATGCCCAACGACGACAGCGCCGCCGCGCTCAAGCAACAGCTCAAACGCCTCTTGTGCCAGGATCTCAGCGAGATGGGTTACGAAGCCAAGGCACGCCATCGCCGGCATGTCGCCGATCTGACCCGCGCGTACGAGCGCGCCGAGGCGCGAGCCGAAGAGAATGCCAAGTCCGAGCCGCATGCTTTAGCTTGCGCGGCGCTGCGTGCCGGGAAGCCGCATGACCCCGGGCACCGCGCGGGCTGAAGCCCGCGGCTCGGGCGGATCCGAACCGCGCCCGTCAGGAAGCGGCTTGGCCTGAGCAACCACTGTCACTCCCTGACGGTCGTGGTTCGGATAAGTCCCATCCGCTCGAATCATTGCGTAAGCCGAGAGCTAATGGCCGATAGCTGACGGCTGATAGCTATGCCCACAAAAAAACGCCCCCTGGATCGACGTTTCGATCCAGGGGGCGTCGTTTGTATCACTGAAGGGGTGACACCCCGTTACGGGGTGCCACCCGGAATCAGTAAGAAGCCAAGATCAACCTAGGCGACGCTTTCGCGACGACCGAAGTAGACCTTACCGGCCGCAGCCAGCAACAGCGCGAGTACCAGAAGGCCCCAGGTGGAGACCGTCGGGACGTCGGCTTCGCAGTCATTGTCGTTCTCGTCGCTACAGCCGTGCGAACGGTTGCAGCAGAGATCGTCGTTGATGCACGAAGTGACGATGGTACCCGGGATGCAGACGCCACCACCGGAGCAGGAATCGCCCGTGAAGCAGCTACCCGGCATATCGGCAGCGTTACCACAAGCGGTACCCAGCGGCAGGTCGTTCAGGCTGCAACCACCGTTGCCGTCGCACGTGTCCTGATCGCTGCACTCATTGCCAGGACTACCGCAGAACGTACCAAACGCCGCGTGGTTCGGCTCACAAGTTCCAGCACCATCGCAGGTGTCCTGCGCGGAGCAGATGCCCGCACCGGAACCGCAATTGCTACCGGAAACCAAGTAGGTGCACGTGACGTCGTCACAGCAGTCACTCGGATCAGCGGCACCCGGATCGCACTCTTCGGTACCTTCGACGATACCGTTGTTGCAAACCTGGCACTGATTCTCGCACGGGGCACCGGCCGTCGACGGCGCGGTGATCGCGAGAGACCAGCTATCCAACGTACCGGTGTCACCACCGGCGTTGTCGTTGACCGTGATGGTCCAGACACCGGCCGAGCTCATGCCGTTGAAGGCGCTGAGCGGGTTGTTCGGTGTGAACGTTCCCAGAGCTGGACATGCGTCTTCAACCGCACCGGCGGCCGAATCATCCAACGTGGCGGCTACACCAGCTTCGGAGCAACCAAATCCGTCTGCATTCTGGCAGTCGGTTTCAGGCGTTCCAGGCCGTACGATCACATCAACGGTCACACCACCATGCGTCACGGAAACGCAAAGGTCACCGATCCACGTGTGCGTGATGTTCACGCCCATGTTGACGTCCTGGACGGCGAAGTCCATACCCATGTTCAAGTCATGGCTAATGGGTCCGTTGTTGTCCGGGATGTCCATGAACAAGGAGCCGGAATCGATGTCCGTCGTGGCGCCCGGAGGCAGATCACAACTCGTCGCATCGCCGTCACCAAGGTACGTGGCAAGCGGAATCGCCGCACACTGGCCCGCGGTCATGACGTTGCAAACGGCCTCATCGGGACAACCACAGCAACCACCGACTGGCTCGCAGGCGGGCACGCCCGGTTCGGAAACCGTGATGCCCCACGAATCCAACGATCCGGTGTCGCCACCGGCGTTGTCGGTGATGCTGATGGTCCAGTCACCAGCCGAGTCCATGCCGTCGAACGCGCTAAGGGCGTTGCTCGGGCTGAACGCGCCGAAGGTACCGCCTGCGTCGCAAGCGTCTTCGATGCCGCTGGCAGCCTCGTCGTCAAGGACAATCTGGTAATTGTCCTCGGAGCAACCAAATCCGTCTGCATTCTGGCAGTCGGCTTCAGTCGTTCCAGGCCGTACGATCAAATCAACGCTCATCGCGCCGTGGGTTACGGTGACGCAGAGGTCGCCAACCCACGTGTGGGTGATGCCCAACGAAATATCAACATCCGAGATCGTAATGCTCTCGGGGAAGTTGATCGTGTGCGACAGGCCGGCCGGATCGTTATCCGGAATAGCCGTTGCGGGGTTGGCGCTGTTGGTGGTCGAGGCGCCATTACCCGAGCAATTCGTGTTGTCACCATTGTAGATGGCGAACGGAGTCGCCAGGCAAGCGGCCTCGGTCTGAATGCTGCAAGCGCCAAGCGAGCAGCAACCACCGACCGGATCACACGTAGTAGGCGTGCAGACGGTATCATCGCCACCATAGATACCACCGGCGGCGGCACAATCGCCAGCGTTGAGCTCAGAGCAAACGCCAACAATGCAGCAGCTACCGATCGGCTGACAGATGTCAACGCTCTCGCCGGCACAAATGTCGTCCCATTGCGTATCACAGCAGAACGGATCAACCGCACAAACCGCTTCGCAGCAAGCTACGTCGTCACAACCCGGCGTGCCGTTGCCGACATCGCACGGGCCCGCACCGGCGCCGCAAATAACCGGCGGCGGTCCGAGGCAGTCAGGAACGGCTACGTCAAGATCGATGCACCACGAGAAGTCGTGATCGCCTTCAACGATGTCGCCCGGATCGTAACCGTCCGGTCCGGCATCGGTCGCCGTGACCAAGTCACCGCTTAGCGACCACTCCCAGAACCAGTTGACTCCGCCCGTGGGGTTGTTCTTGATCTCGACCCAGTAGCAATCACCACCGGTCACCGCGACCGGAGCGTGACTACCGCTGTACTCCCAAATCGGAGCCAGTCCGGCAACCAAGTCGCCGGTATCAACCGGGCCGGCTACGGTCAGATCGGCACCCTGAATAAAGGGACCACCAATCACGGCGCCGGGAAGACCGCCACCATCCGCGTAGTACGTCAAGACAAACGCATCGGGAGCCGAATCCGGAAGGTACGCACCCCACCAGCAGAAGCTACTGATGCTACCGCTGGCCACGGTCGTAAAGTCGTCCGCCGAACGGAAACCGGTGTCATTGGACTGACTCGCGTTATCCGTGATGTACGGCTGACAACCGGCCGTGCCGGCGTCGTTCAACGCACAAACGTCGCCAGGTCCGGCTTCGCAGTTCTCGGTCACGGTGAGCGTGTAATCGCCCGCGTCACCGCCGAAGCCCGAAACGCGCAGGTTGTAGCTGGTGCCTTCGACAACATCAACGGTCAGCAACGACGTGAATCCGGCGCAACCGGAACCGTCATCGTTGCAGCCGATCTCAGCGCCGCCACACGAATCAAACAGGGCAAGCGTCGTATCGTAAGCAGCCGTGTTACAGGTGCTAAACGTTGCGGTCAGCGTTTGACCCGGGGCGCAAACGGTGCTGGCCGTGTAGCAATACCATTCGTCGATGGTGTCGCCACTGGCACAACTCGTGTCGTCCACCGTGCCGGTGTTATCCGCCGTGGTGCCGTTCACCGTGTCGCCCGCGGCGATGCACAGACAATCCGCACATTCGTCCCCGGCGCCTGGGGTGCAGCCAGGTCCAGCCGCGCATTCGGGCAGGGTGGCCGCGTTGCTGGCGCAAAGGGAGTCCCATTCCACGTCGCAGCAGAATGAATCAATAATGCACATGGCCTCGCAGCAAGCGAGGTCGTCACAGAAGGGCGAGCCCGTTCCAGCAGGATCGGTGCAGCTACCCGTGCCGGCAACGCCGCACGCGGGAGTCGGACCACCACCGCCGTTGAGGCCGATGTTCTGGACCCACTGGGAGGTCGGGAATCCGATGGCGTCTACCGGGAGATAATCCGTGAGTCCGCAATCGACCGACTTCAGGTACGAGGGGCCGTCCGTTGTGACACCACTAGAACCCATGCGGAAGTTACCACCGTCGCCACCGCCCGCGGGATCGCGGGTCGGGGCGTCGATCTCGAGCACCAGCGTCGCGTCGATCGGCAGGGTGCACCCCGCAGCGAAGCT
>CAZYXP010000055.1:13045-19044 GCA_964651325.1 uncultured Phycisphaeraceae bacterium | reverse complement strand
TGCGGCAGATCAAGACGTAAGCGTAGCATCCCGCCCGGCGTTCGGATCGACACCCGACGGCCGCGCGGGCTAAAGCCCGCGGCTCGGGGGATCGTGTACGCGGCGAGCGTTCGCGCGGCGACGCTCTAGCCGGCATCTTGTAGCTGGGCGGTTCTTCTGATCGTTCCGGCTTTCTGGCTCTTGTATTCCAATTCGATCGAGCCGGTGCCCTCGACGACCCAGCGGAAGAGTCGTTGGTCGTGTCGGCCGATGCCGCTATCGACCCAGATGCGCTCCGGTTGGCGCTTGGTGAGCGTCATCGATGGCGTATGCCAATCGCGTAACGTGCCCGATGCCAGGACCTTGGCGGCAGCGCCCTGAGCGCCGCGAAGGATCACTTGATCGCGCGCCCCGATTTTCTTGCGGGCGGAAACGGCGCTGATCGAGGGGATGGCCGCGTCGTTTTTCACTTCGGCCGTGACCTCCCAGATGCCGGGATCGAGCAATTTGACGCGGACGCGCGAGAACGAAATCTTGGGCATCTGATCCGCATGGTACATCGTGAACGCGAAGTTGCGGTGGCATATCTCCTCGAGCATGAATGTCGGCGGGACGCGTGAGGCGTATTGGTTCCACCCGCCGATCAGAATTTCGCCGTAGGTCGGATGATCGAACGGCTTGAGCGGCATCCATAGTTCGCCAAACTGAAGCAGGTCGCCGAATTTGAGCCGCTGCTGATCGCGGGGCCAGTCGCCTTCTTTGCCGTAGTAGTATTGCGATCTGCTCCACAATTCGTTGGTAAAGCTGAAGATGCCGAGGCCCTCGTACGTCCAGGTGACGAAGCCGCCATGGACGGGGTAGAGGTCTTTGTAGATGACCATGTAGCGGTAGTAGGGCAGGATACGCTCGCCCGTCTTGCCGATTTCGTCGTAGGCCGAGACGTCGGATCGCGGGTAGTAGGGCTCGCGAGATTTTCCACCCGGCCCGCGCAGGATCATGCCGCCGGCATTGTGGTACGACTGCACCGCGGCCACGTTGGGATGATCGATCAGAAACGCGCCGATGGCCGCGGCCTCTGGATAGCTGAACGGGTATTCGCCCGCGCCGCGCTGCACGTAGTTGGGCTCCCAATCGGAAGGCCAGTTGCGGTTCATGTCGTATCCGCCGGGGCCGTCCTCATTGATCCGGCCGTCGCCGTCGTTGTCGATGCCCTCGCTGCCAAGGCGCGTGTATTCTCCCTTTTCGTCGGCAGAAACGCGTTCAAAGATGCGCGGATCGCGGTTGGAGCGGCGATAGCGGCCGTTGGGATCCTTTTTCCACATGCCGGTGATGGCGCCGTCGCCGTCGAGATCGTCGTAGCCGTCTTCGTCGTAGAGGCCGTCGTAGTCGTTGTCGGTGGGTTTCTTTCCGGTTCGCGAGGAATGTGCCGTGTTGGGATAGTCGAACCAATGGGCCCGGCCGTCGGGGTTGACGCTCGGTAGGATGTAGAACGTACGCTCATCGACCAACTCGGTGATCTTGTCGATGTGTCCGTAGTTTCTGGTTAGAAACCAGATGGTATAGAGGCAGACCTCGGCGCCCTGCACTTCATTGCCGTGAACGTTGGCGTCGATGTACATGGCCGGTTTGTCGCGATCGGAGCCGGTCTTCGGGTTGTTGATCGTCATCAACCAGAGGTCGCGGCCTTCGCTGCTCTTTCCGATGGATTCAAGCGTGAGCAGATTCGGATAGGCTTTGGCGAGCGCCTTGAGGGCGTCGGTCATGGGCTGGTAGTTGTAAAAGCGATCAAATCGGAGGTCGACCTGACCGGAATGGAAAGATTGCGCGAACGCGCAACCGGTTGAAATGGAAAGTATGGCCGTCGCCTGGATCGCCAGGCACCATAAACGGGAGTTGGATTTGTGAACCACAGTCGATTCTCCTAAGGGGCTTTGGGTCGCTATCCGTTGGGGGCCAGTTTTACGTCCAGCGTCTGATTGCCGAATTTCTCCGAAGTGAGCTTGATCTTGGCCGTGGATCCGCGTTCGCCGCGAATGACCCAGCGCAGCTCGTGCCGGCCGCCGCTTCCGGGTACCGACCAAATCTTCTCGACGCGCGTTCCGCCGAGGATGCGGTCCAGCGGAATGTCCAGCACGATCACGATCGGCCGGACGCGCCGGTTGAGCTTGGCGATGGCCAGCCCGGTGGGGAAGTATCCGTCGTTGACAAGGGCCGTACGCACTTCATAGACCGTCTCTGAGAGTTTCGTGACGGTGACCGGCTCGAGGGAGGGGCTCGCAATGCGGTTTCCAACATCTTCGAGGAACCGTTGCTGACCGGTCGCGATCTGATCCAACTCACTTGCCGGCGGCGTGGTCTTGAAAAACGGCACGAAGCCGCCGATTTCGACTTCGCCGAGCTGCGGGTGATCAAACGGAGTCCAAGCGATAAAGCCGGCGCCGTCCCGCTTTTCATCGCTGTACTTGAGCCAGGCGATGTCTTCGGTATTGGGCGATTTCTCTTCGTCTTTTCCCCGTTTCCCTTTTCCATTGCCGCCCTTGCGCCTGCGCTTGGGCCCGCGTTCGCCTCGTTGCTCTGCCGCAGCCTCGCCCGGCTTCTCTGAACTGGATGGCATCACGTCCTTGGCGTCGTCGGACGCGTCGGTTCCCCGCTCGGTGGAATCACCCATTTTTTCGTTAGGCTTTTCTGGTTTTTTCTTTTCGGGGCGTGTCCACAAGCGGCAGGCAAACGCGGGTATCCCGTACTCGGCGTAGGCCCATGCAAAGGCTGCGCCGTCGGCCGACTCGTCGGGTGTTTTCTCGATCTTGGTGAGTTCGCGATAGCTCTTGCTGATCTGTTTGTAGATCGCGATGTCGTCTGCGTGCAAGCCTGCCGGCGGCTTGGGCCTTGCGAATCGGCGCCGACCCTGGGGGCTGGGCGCGTCCTTTTTGGGGCCGCCTTTCTTGCCTGATTTGGGGGCATTGACGACGTTGTCATGGCGACCGTAGGTGATGAGCGCTGTGATGCGCGGATGTTGCAAGAGAAAGTCGATCACCGCCTTGGATTCGGGTTCTGAAATCTGATGCGGACCCGTGCCGGGTTCGTGATCTTTGTAGCGTTTGGTGAAGTTGCGATTGAGATCGACGCCTCCGACGCCATCTTCATTCCAGAGTTCATCCCCATCGTTGTCCACGCCCTCGACGAGCAATGCGTACACGGGTTTTTCGCCTTTGCTGCGATCGGCCTTCTTCAGCAAACGCGGTTCTTTCGGATCGGGCAGATGCGTGGCCTCAAGGTCTCCGATGCGGCGGCCTTGCATGTTGATCCGCATCATGCTGATCCATCCGTCGCCGTTGAGGTCTTCGGGGCCGTCTTCATCCACCTGGCCGTCGCGATCGTCGTCGACCGGCCGCAGTGCCTGGCGCTGCTCGAGTTGCGGCGTGGCGAAAAAGGACTCGACGGCGTCGGGGTTGATCAGCGGCAGGATGTACACGGTATGCTCTGTTAGCAGCTTATGCCCCGCTTCACCCGCGCCCGCCGAAAGCAGGCCCTCGGCGACGCGCAGCGCTACGGCCGAGCCCACGGGAAAGTCTCCGTCCATTCCTGCGATGAGGGCCATGGCCGTGCGCTGGTCTTGATCTGTGCCGCGTCCGAGCCTTAGCGCCCAGAGCGTTCGGCCCTGGCGGCTGGTCCCGGCGGTGGTGAGTTCGCACGCGTCACGATGCTGCTTGGCGAGGCTCTTCAAGGAATCGGTTAGTGTTGCGTAGTTCTGGTAACCGACATGCAAGGGCTCTTGGGATGCCGGCCCCAACGCACTCGACATCAACGCGAGTGCTAGGCATATCTGCGTTTGCAATGTTCTGCTCCGGTGAAGGCAAAGGCTTCGGTGAGCCATGACGAGCACCCACCTTTGAAACGAAATCGTACCTGAATGTTCTTGCGATGGCGAATGGGCCGACTGGGCTAAGCTCTGCGAAGCGTGTCTCCCACCTCGATCGCCCAATCGGCCGCGGTGAACAATTCGCTGGCCACGGAGATTCTTGAGTCACAGAGCGCACGGAGCGATTCTGCGGTTGTCGTTCGCAGGCGCCGCGCCGCTAGCCTCTGTGTTCACTGTGGCCTCTATGGGTTAATCCACCTCCTTCGGCCTCGTTACCCGGTGAAATACCTATCTTGCACGCGGACTGGGACCACGTTAGTACACATTCATGCAACACAAGAGCGCCAAGAAAAGCAAGGAGCGATCCGCTCGATCATCGGAGGATCAAGCCGCCGGACGTCGCCGCACGCGCGATCTGATCCAACAACTTCACACAATTCGCAACCAATACGATCGGGGCCAGGCCATTGCCAAAGCGCAGTTGCTGACTGAGCTCGCCCAACGGAAAATAGCCTCGGCAAGCCTGCTGAAGCGGTTGCACGAGTTGCTCTGTTTCTTGAGGGCCTTCCCCGACAACGCGACGGTCTTGCGCCTTGCGACCGATTCGTTGGCGACATTCGCGCAGCGCGTCGATTCACTCAGCAGCAAGCAGCGGTTCGCATTGGCCGATTCCGGCATCGATGGCACGAGGCTCTGCTACGAATTCTCGTACCACACGGCCCGTCTTTTGACGCATCGATTCCCCGACTCGATGGAGATCGACTGGGAGGCGTACGAGTCTCCCGAGCGACTAGACTCGGTGCTCATTCATCTGATCGTCAATGCGGAGCAGCAAGTTTTCGACAACGGGGATATCTCCACCGAACAATGGGTGAAGCTCGCCAAGGGCAACCGCGGCATTTCTGACATGGCCTGGCTGATGCGCGAGATTCGAGCGGCCAGGCCCCTGCGCGATGTGGCGGAATCGCTTTATGACGAAGCCGCGATCCCGCTTGATTGGTCATTGCGCGGGGCAGCGTCCATTGGCGGCAATGCCATGGCATGGCCTCGCCCCGTGTACCGCGTTGCGGGCTTGCGCCAGGCCGTGGCCCATCCGCGGCGCGAGATCGCCCGACCGCTTCGCGGGATAAAGCGACTCCAAGGCCGCGAAGCCCGCGCGATGATAGAACTTGCCCTTGTCGCGCTGGCCGCGCGACAGCGAGAGGTGTTCTCGATGTCTTGCGCGAATCCCGAAGAGGTGTACCTCGCCCCCCTCGGTGCCGGTACGCACGTCTTGGTGTTGGGCGTTTTGCCGCAGTATAGGCTGCATGTCGAGGGCAACTACGGTTATGTAATCCTCGCCAACGGGGTCCCGGTCGGCTACGGTGGCGCAAGCCCTCTGTTTGGGCAGGCCAACACGGGGGCCCATTTTTTTGCCGAGTATCGAGGAAGCGAAGCGGCCTACCTGTTTGGCCAAACGCTACGTGCGTTTCGCACGCTGTTCGGCACAACTCGTTTTGTCGCCAATCCGTATCAGTTCGGTCGCGACAACCCAGAAGCGATTCGCAGCGGCGCGTTTTGGTTCTACTACAAATTGGGGTTTCGCCCCGTCGATCCGGGCGCGGCGACGTTGGCGCTGGCGGAATTCGAGAACCTGCGGAGCCGGCGTGGTGCTCGAACCGACGCTTCGACGTTGCGGCAGTTGGCCAAGAGCGATCTGCACTTGACGCTCGCCGGCGCGAAGAAGGGGGACTTTTTCGACGAGCGATGGCTTGAAACATGCGCGCGCGGTGCCACGGCCGCCATGGCGGACAGCCCGGGTACGGATCGCGTCGCGCAGGCTCGCGGCATCGCGGCGGAGGTAGCCGACGCGCTGGACGCTGGCGACCGGCAGGATTGGCCCCGCGCTCAGGCCCTTGGGTTTGAGCGGCTCGCACCGACGGTGGCGTTGGTGGGCGAGCTTGCGTGCTGGACCGGACCTCAGAAGAGGGCATTGGTTTCTTTGATGCGTGCCAAAAGCGAGGCACAGGAACGGCCCTACGTTCATCGCTTGATGAAGCATGTGCCATTGCGGCAAGCCCTGGCTTCGTACTGCCGGAGGCAAACGGAGGGTCGCAGGGGGGTGGAGTTGTAGCGACTCGGCCGCTTCCTTACGGGCGCGGTTCGGTGGGGCGCGGTTCGG
>CAZYXP010000055.1:0-12945 GCA_964651325.1 uncultured Phycisphaeraceae bacterium | reverse complement strand
GTTGTAGCGACTCGGCCGCTTCCTTACGGGCGCGGTTCGGTGGGGCGCGGTTCGGTGGGGCGCGGTTCGGATAGAGGGGCGTGGGTCCAGCCGCGGAGGGTGTCGCCGGTTTGGACAAGCAGCGTATCATTAACGACGAGGATGGTCTTGACGCGATCGAGCCGCCCGAGGTTTAGGCTGCCCCCGTTTCGGGCGATCATGCCGCTTCCGTTGCGGTGATCGTAGAAGAAAGCCAGGCTGTCACGATCCTGAACGGCATCAGGAATGTGGACCGCGAGGAAATAGGCGTCGGTAAGCCATCGTGCGAGAAACCGTGGATCCTGTGGCGTGGTCGCTTCCCAGAGCATGAGTTTGGTGATTGCGTCCATCGCCGTCACCACGGAAGAGGAGCTCATGATGATGTTGCTGTCCAGCAGATCGGCGGAGATTCCCTGTTGCCCACGCGGCAGGAGTCTATCGGACGCCCAGATGAGGTTTCCATCGTTTAGGCTCAGCTTCTTCATGCTGCGGGCATCGTCGGAGAAATAGAGCGCATCGACGTCGAGCAGGAGCGTGTCGCGCTGCAACTGGCTTTCGATCGAGGCGGTCCAGCGGAGTTGCCCCGGATCGGTCTGATACGCGCTGACGCCGTGTGCGGTGACGAGGATGATCTGCTTGTCCAGGGTGAGGAACAGCTCTTCGACCCCGCGCGTCCTTCCGGTATCAATGATGTCGATCACGCTTCCGTCATGGAGATCGAGCAAGATCAACGCTGTTTCACCGCCGCGCAGGCAATCGAACAGAACAAAATCGGATTGGATGCGGATGCGTCTACCGACGGGCGGGTATTCGGTGCGTACCCAAATTGTTTTTCCAGTTCGGATGTCCAGACAGCGCAGGGCTCCATTTTCCTTGCCTACGATCAAGCGGTCATGATCCAATGCAAATCGGCGATAGCGATCTTCGTCCTCCCAGTCGGGCGGACTCTCGTCGCCGAGGTCGGCATCGCGCCCGAGCGTCCAGACCGGCTCGCCGGAGTCGGGGCGTAATGCGAAAATGCGAACGTCGGTCGCGAAGATCGCTAGATCTGCGTAGGCGATTAGCAATCGCGGTGTTCCCACAGTCTTAAACGGGGAAGGCCATAGCAGGCGATCGCCTCCCGACGGGTAGGCGCGGATGCCGTCGCTACTTTGGACAAAATACCGCGACCAATCGGCGTTGGGCTTGTTGGGAAACAGCGGGGAAAGCAGAAGCGCCGGCGCGTCTAGTTTGATTGTAAACGTGTGCTCGAGGGGCAGCGCGACGTGAGGCCGAGACGGATCGAGGTTGACGCGAACATGATTCAGCCGTCGTCGGTATTGGGCGAACGTCAAACGCCTCCCATCGTGGGCTACGGTGGCGCTGGGGTGCTCGCGGGATGCTTTGGTGAGCCACAAATAGGCGTGCTCCAATTGTCCCGCCCGCTCGTAGGTGTCGGCGATCTTACGCAGCAGCGCCGGACGATCCACCTGTTTTGGATATCGGTGGTAGGCGCTTGAGTACGTGGCCACGGCGTCCGCGGTTTGGCCGGCGGCGCTGACAAGATCACCTCGTGCGATCAAAGCCTTCGGCGCCGCCTCGCTGTTGGGATAGGCACTGGCGAGTTGAGCGAGCGCGTCGGTGTGGCGTTGATCCAGCGCCGCTTTCAGTTTTTCGTTAGCCTGGCGGTCAAACACGGCGTAGATGTCGCGTCCGTGCCGGGCGATGAGTTCCTCGATGCGGGTGTAAGCCATAGCGCCGGCCGTTGGAGCGCCTTCGGGCTGCTCGCTGAGGCGATGCGAGCGAAGCATGGTGTCCTGCAGGATCTGTTGCAATAACCTCACGGCGCGGGCCGGTCGTTTGAGCTGTAAGAACAGCCTGGAAAACGAGGTTCGAAACCGGATGTGGTCCGATTGGGATTCCGCCGAATAGGAGGCGAGGCCTTGCAGTCTATCAAGATCGTCACTGGTCAGCCGGTCGTGATTGGCCAGTTTGTTGGCAAACGTAACCGCGTCGGTAAAAAGCCTTGTCTTGAGGGCTGAATCAGGGGCGATGGAGCGTTCCTCAGTTCGTCGGACAGCCTCTTGCAGCGCGTCCATGGCCTCGGCAAACTCGCCACTGCCAAAGGCGATTTCCGCAAGGTCGAGCGCTGGCGCCGGGTCGGTTGGCGAGGCCTCCATGCGTTTTCGAACCAGAGCCCAAATCTCATCCTTCTGAACGTAGGCGGATACATATCTAGCGGAGGCGACGATGATGCGATCGGGCAACCCCAGCACGTTGCCCCCTTGACCCTCGGGGTCCCACGGAAGCGTCGCGACGCTGCCATCGCCGGCATCGAACACGTGTAGGCCCGATGATGTCGGTACATACAAGCTGCTGCCAATCCATCGGCCGCGGCCGAGTACCGCTTCATTGCGGGGAAGCGGCGACGACCAGATTCGGGTCTGTCGTTCCAAGTCGAAGCAGGCGGTTTCTTCCCCGCTTCCACACAACACGCCATCGCGTACGCCCAGCATGGTTCTCATTTTGCCGATGGAATCGATCGGCGTGCGGAATAGCTCTTTCCCATGGGCTTCGTCGTAGACGAGCAGGTGGCCGGCATCAATCGGGAGGCAAAGCACTTTTCCCTTGTGAATCATGATGGGGTTGAATTGCCAGGGCTTCACGTCGGTCGAACTCCAACTCGTACCGTGCGCGTTTGCTTCGCCGGTGCGACCATAGAGCCGCAACCACAACACGGCGCCGGTATGGGCGGCCACCGCAGCGACCGACCCGAGATTCGTGCAAACAAAGAGGGTATCGCCGTGCATCGCCGCAACGGATACGGTCGCCTGCTGGGAACCGAACGACCCGGTCGAGGCGCTGCCCAAGTGGGTGCGGTAGACGAGACTCCCGTCGGCGGTTCGAAAGCAGTGGAGGTAGCAATCTTCGAAACCAAACGAACGCCGCCGTCTTCCGATGACGTACATACGACCGTTGTCAATGATCGGGCTCGAATCGAAATGCAGCTCCTTGAAGGTCTCTGGTTGCGTCAGTCGATTCGTTCGCCAGATGGGGCGTCCGGTGTGTAGATCCAGGCACGCCAACTCGGTCAGGCTCTGTGCGGATTCGTATCCGTAGTACGGCGCCATGTCGCCGGGGAGGGTGACGTAGACGCGATCGCCGTCAATGGTTGGCGAATGCCATCCGATGGGGAACTCATCGAACTCGTCGGGGTCCGGCTCAATGCCCGCGTCGGCACGAAATGTCCAAACTTCCGCTCCCGTGTTGAGGTTCAACGCGGTCACCCTGCGCAGATGCTGGACGACCAGCAGGCCGCCCTGCACCACGGGTTGCATGACCATCCCCGAAACCCGGCGATCCAGCGTATCGCTGTCATAAAAAGGGGGCTGCGAATAGGCATCGCCCTCGGCCATGAGATCGACGCGCCAAAGCAGGCCGAGTTCATCGACGTGCGTGGTGCCAATCCGCGTACGATCCGCTTGACCGCCGAAGATGGGCCAGGAGCTGTCGACCGGGGACGACGGTTGCGTCGCGAAGGATTCACGTACTTGGCGCAAGGCGCTTTCGAGCGTTTCCATTTTGCCCATCCAACGGATCGCATGCTGGCCAGCGCCTTCGTGATCCGCTTGGTCGGCTCGGTCGTTGTCCGCTTGGTCACCCGCGGGCGACGTTGGCTGCATGGCGTCGATCAGCGTGAGCATGGCCGTCCACCGGGGACCGTGTTTGCTGCGATCGGGGTGGCGGGTGATCCCGCGCCGGAGCACCCGACGCGCCAGCGCGAAGTCACCCGATTCGATGGCCAGATCGCTGATTCTGTCCAGCAGCGGCACCGCACCCGATGTTGAGAAGTAAAGGTCCAATAATGGCAGCAAGTCGGCCACGTCTCGCGATCGATTCAAGCGTGTCCATGCATCCGCCATCTCGCGCTCAAACAGGCCACGAAAGGCTTCGATCCCGGCGTCGGGCCACGCAGCGATGGTATGGGCAATGTGACGGCGCAAATCGACATAGTAGGCCGGCGCGGTTTGGGTCAGCCGGCCGGCGTAGGTCTCCGCAGCGCGTTGAAGCGTCTGCGCCGCTTTAGCCCAATCGCCGCGCCGCGCGAGCCGATCGGCCCGGCGCAGGGCGTCCGTGGCTTCGAAGCTGTCGTTAAGGTATACACCGGCCGGCTGGGCGTTTGGGTCAGGTCCGTTGGGAATCTCGGCGCTGGCCGGTGCGGCACAGGCCGCCCACGCCCAAAGGCCAAGGCAGCAACCTATCGGCGGTGCCAGCAGATGTTTGGGTCGCGACATGCTACACGCTCGCAAATCAACAAGAATTCGGCGCCGGGCTCCTCATGTTGATCGGCGCCACCGATTCGCTTCAGGAGTCCTTAAGTTTGCCCCGACAGCAAGAGCGCGAGCCGCTCATTTGTTTCGTGAGCAACCGCATTCTTATGGGACCATACGGCCAGCTTAAGCGCCGACCGGCATGAGCATCGACGGCTTGGATCGATCTTTGCAATGGTCTTGTGCAATAGGGCGATCGCGTTTTCGGTCGCCTTCTTGAGGTTTCCGATGATCTCGCTGAGGAGTTCGTCCGGTTTCTGATGGCCCTCATGAGGTCGCCACGAATCGTAGTCGGTGGGCAAGGCGATCAGCGCGTAACAAATCTGAGCCTCCCGCGCGAGCTTCGCTTCGGGCATGCAGGTCATGCCGATCAGATCACCGCCCCATTGTCGGTGCATTCGGGATTCCGCGCGCGTGGAAAACTGCGGCCCTTCCATGCAGACGTAGGTTCCACTGGCGTGAACCGTCGTGTCGACCTGCTCACCAGCTTGCGTCAGGGCTTCGCGCAGATGGGGGCAAAATGGTTCGGCGAGTTCCACGTGGGCGACGAGCCCCTCATCGAAAAAGGTGCTCTCGCGCCGAAACGTTTTGTCGATCACCTGGTCGCAGAGGACGAGGTGGCCGGGGTGCACATCTTCTTGCAGGCTGCCGGTAGCACCGCTGGCAAGGATACACTCCACGCCGAGTTTCTTCATGGCCCAAATGTTGGCGCGATAGGGCACGTTCGAGGGGTTGAGCACATGGCCCGCTCCGTGCCGCGCGATGAACGCGATTCGTTTTCCACCCCACGTCGTCAGCAGTGGATCCGTGCTTGGTTTCCCGAAGGGTGTGTCTACGGGAATGGACTGCCCGTCCGCCTCGCTCGAAAGCGCATCTCCCAATCCCGTTCCGCCGATGATGCCGATCTGGGCTGTGTTCACGTTCAGTCCCTTTCAGTCTCCATAGCCGGCAGCCGTATGCCGCCTGATTGATTATAGGCCCACCATACCGGGATCGGCGAGCCCGGTACAGTATACGAGCGGGATCGTGTTTGCCGGTTCTCAAACCGAATCAGAGCCGCTGGCGCTAGCCTGCGGACCTCCCCCGGTGGCTTGTGATTCCCCGGCCGCTTGTCACCAGGCTTGCGCCAGGTGCTCTGAAACGATATCTGACGCCCGCCCGCCGCCGATTTGGCTAACGTGTCCCCTAGGCTGCATCTCCAATCGGATCGGACCTGCCGTTACCGCGACAGTGAAGATAGTTTCCCGACTAGCGCCGGTAAGACACCGATGATGTGGTCGATTTGCTGCTCGTTGTTTTGCTTGGACAGGCTGAACCGGATCGCGCCGTGGGCAAGCTGTTCGGGCAGGCCCATGGCCTGAAGCACGTGCGACGGTTCCAGTGAGCCGCTGCTGCACGCGGCGCCCGCGGATGCGTAGATTCCGGCTTCGCTTAGTAGGATCAGGATCGCTTCCGCCTGGAGCCCCTCGAAGGCGATGTTGGTGGTGTTGAAGATCCGCTCGGTTGTCGATCCATTGACATGCGCGATCGGGACGGATTCAAGGATTCCTTGCTCGAGCCTATCCCGCAGGGCGCCCACGAATCGTTGCGTCGCTTCTTGATGGGAAGACGCAAGACGGGCGGCGACGCCCATCCCCACGATTCCGGGAACGTTCTCCGTGCCGCCGCGCCATCCGCGCTCCTGATGACCGCCGAGGAGCAGCGGAGCAAGTCGCGTCTTACGTTTGACAAACAACGCCCCGGCGCCCTTGGGGCCGTGAAACTTGTGCCCGGAAAGGCTCAGCAGGTGTACGGGCCAGTTTCTGACGTCGATGGCCAATTTGCCGACGGATTGGACGGCGTCTACATGAACCAACGCTCCACAGTCGTTGGCTGCCTGTGCCATAGCGCCAACATCAAACCGAATGCCGGTTTCATTGTTGACGTGTTGAAACGTGGCGAGGACGGGTTCCTCGCGCATGGCGCGCTTCCAGGCGGGCAAATCAATCAATCCTTGCCGGTCGACGCCGACCCGCTCAACCGAATACCCCGCCGCTTCCAACGAGTCGAGAACGCCGACGCATGCGGCATGCTCCACCGTAGTTGTAACAATATGTCGTTTTTTCGGCGCGATGTTGAGCGCCCCGCGTAGGGCGAGGTTGATGCTCTCTGTGCCCCCGCTGGTGAAAACGATCTCGCGGGGCTCAGCTCGAATCAGGTCGGCCACCTCCTGCCGGGCGCATTCCACGGCGTACCGCACGGCCTGCCCTGCCTGGTGGGCGCTGGACGGGTTGGCGTACGCGTTTTTCATCGAGGATCGGACAGCCTCGACGACCTCATCGAACGGCTCGGTCGTAGCGTTGTTGTCTGCGTAAACGGTGTCGGTCATGGGCTCCCCAGGGATCGGCGCTTCCTGTGCTCATTGCCTCACAGGCCATTTTATGCCGAAATCAGCGTTCGTGTGGGTGCACAGGGGAAAATGTGGCTGGAAGTTTTCTGGTCGAGTTGGTAGCATGGTTGGGAGAACAGATCTTCCGTGGGGCATGTGAGCGAAAGGGAGTAACAAGGTGACCATACGATCGAGTTTGTGTTCGGGTGTGGGTCGCGGCCGGTCCCATACGAATGGTGGGCTACGCACGCGGCGGGCGATGGGATTCTGGTGCGTTTTTACGGTCCTGAGCCTGATGGCCGCGCCGGCATGGGCGACTTGGTCGATTGTTCTAATTGATACGGAAACAAAGGAAATAGCCGTAGGCTCGGCCACCTGTCTGACGGGGTTCGATTTGCGGCAAAACCTCCCTGTGGTGCTTGTCGAGGTCGGTGCTGGGGTCGCCCAATCCGCCGTCGATGGGAGCGCGGTCAACCGCATTCGTATCCACGACCAGCTCCTCTTGGGTACGCATCCCGACGATATTCTGATCTTGCTCGATCAACTGGATCCCGCGCATCAGACGCGGCAATACGGCATTGTTGATGTCCTTGGGCGGGCGGCGACGTTCACCGGCACAGAAGACGGTCAGCACGCCAGCGGAGTTATCGGACAAACCGGCACCATCGTCTATTCCATTCAAGGCAACGTGCTTACGGGCCCGGAGGTGGTTCTGGCGGCGGAGGCCGCGGTGATCAACACGCTTGGCGATCTTCCTGACAAGCTCATGGCTGGTATGCAGGCGGCCCGCTCTTTCGGGGGTGACGGTCGCTGCTCTTGTACCGTTTTGAATCCGACCGTTTGCGGTTCACCGCCGGATAGTTTCGAGAAGGCGGCCCACATCAGTTTTATGATCAGTGCGCGGGCGGGCGACATAGACGGCGCTTGCAATGCGTCGGTTGGGTGCGGCGCCGGCGATTACTTCATGAATTTCAACGTAGCAAACCAAACAGCCGAAGACGAGGATCCCGTTTTTCAAGTTCAGGCGCTGTTCGACCAATGGCGATTGGACAACATCGGCCGTCCCGACGCTGTGCATAGTACGGTCGTCATGGATCGCCCATGGATTCGCGCCGACGGGCAGGAATCTGTGGAGCTGTTGGTTTCGATTAAGGATTGGCAGGATCAGCCCGCGACCGATGTCCTCTTTCCGTTTCCGATGCACAGCGCCACCAGCGATGGTCGAACGGTTGCCGGCCCGTTCCAAGATTTGGGCAACGGGGTGTTCAGTTTTAGGTTCGGGTTCGCGACCGAGCCGGGAATCGACGAGTTTGACGTGCGAACTGACGGAGCATCCCGACCCGTGACCGTAATTCCTCGGCCAACGCTATTAGTCGTGGCGATGGAAGATGTCGATGCCGACGGCGAAGTTGATCTTGCCGACTATTCCTTATTGCAGGCGTGTGCGACCGGTCCTGATCAGCCCGCCACGCCGGCGTGCATGGATCGCGACAGCAACCGCGACGGACACGTGGACCTTGGCGACTACGCCCTCATGCAAAACGCTTTTACCAACGAGCTATGTGTGCGCTTGCAGATTACCGAGCAGCCCGAACGGCTCAATCTTTGTCCCGGCGCGATGGGGCAGGTTGGCGTGGCGTTCAATACGGATCCCGATGCGTCGTTTCAGTGGTTCAAAGATTCGGTGCCGATTCCCGGGGCCACAGATGCCGTGTATACGATCCCATCCGCAGGCCTAACCGATGAGGGTTATTATTCGGTGCGGTTGGCCAATACGTGCGGATCGATAACCAGCGAGGCCGTTGCGGTTCGTGTTTTGGCGGGCGGCTGCGACCCGTAAAGATTTAGAGCCGAAGATAGGCCTGCATGGACGCGGCATCATCGAATGGCTTGAAAGAGGTCTACCCACTCCGCAATTTCGAGCGATTCCGGCCGTCTTTTCAAATCAAACAATTCGCCTGCCTGGGTCATGGCATCATTTTGGTTGACTTCGGGCGGCGTACTTCGTGCGGCGTCGTTGGGCCTTTCGGTTTCATCTGGCATCGCGTGCAAGTTTGCCAGGGCCAACCGCAACGCCGAGCGAAGGGTTTTTCGACGGTGATCGAAGACCGATCGCACGAAGAGGCCAAACCGCTTCACGCTATCGCTGATCGGCTCCGGCGGCGATTTTCTATCCATCCGAATCATCACCGAGTCGATCGTCGGTTGAGGCCAAAACGCGCTCGGTGGAATTCGTGTAACGATGCTCACGTCAGACAAACACTGGGAGATGACGGCTAGGGGGCCATAGGATTTGCACCTGGCTGGCGACACCATCCGCTGCCCCACTTCGGCCTGAACCGTGAAGCAAAGGCGCGTGACCTGGGGAAAGCCGAGCAGGAGATTCAGCACCAGCGGCGTGGCGACCTGGTACGGCAAGTTGGCGACAAGCTTGATGTCCGGCGCAATGCCCGACGCTTGGGGCGTTAGAAATGCGGCGAGCGGTGCCGCGATTCGGTGTTTGCTCTCCAAGGCGTCGCCGCACAGAATCGAGACATTGTCGCGGTCTGCAAAGCGGCTGATCAGGAATTCGTGCAGGTAGCGGTCGATCTCCATCAAGACCACTCGGCCGGTGCGGCTTATCAAGAGATCGGTGAGCCCGCCGGTGCCCGGCCCCACTTCGATGACGACGTCGTTGTCCTGTAGGTCTGCGGACCGAACCAGCGTCCGCATCAGATTCCCATCGATCAGGAAATGCTGTCCGAATCGTTTGCGGGGATGCAGGTCGGCGTCGCGCAGGATCTGTTGAATTTCCGTTCGGGTCTGTACATGCTCGATGGCCAAGGGCATTCATCCTACAAGCGGTTGATCGGTATCGCGTAAGGCAGTATACCGCGGCAAGGAATTTTTGGCCTCCGGACCCGGCTGTGCGATTCATTGCCGTGAAGATCGCGGCGGGCGAACGATCCTGGTAAGCAGGAGCTGTGCATGCATTCGTACGAAGTTCTCAAACGGGCCGCGGACAACGTGGGGGTCAAAGCGCTGGCCGCCGAATTGCGGTTGTCTCAGGCGCTGATTTACAAGTGGTGCCAGTTGTCCGATCCGGACGATCCCGATTCCAGCGGCGCTAGAAACCCCCTCGATCGGCTGGCCGATATTGTTCGCGTGACCGGCGATGAGCGTGTGTGCAACTGGCTATGTCACGAGAGCGGGGGCTTTTTTGTCCCCAATCCCGTTCCGCCGCCCTCAAACCTCAGCACGGAGTTGCTGAGCAATACCCAGCGTTTGGTGAAACAATTCAGCCAACTGTTGCTTACGGTAACACGTTCGATCGAGGATGACGGGGAAATCGAGCCTACGGAGGCGGATCGCATCCGTGACTCCTGGGAGGAATTCAAGAGCACGGTCGAGCTGTTCACCGTTGCGTGCGAACGCGGGATGTTTCATTCACAGGGCAAGTGACGGCGCTCCAGCCGCCCATCTTCGGCCCAGCCGGCCATTTGTGGTCGAGCCGCCCTCGGCTGGGTTGCCGTCCAGACACAGCGGAGGGCCGCTGTGCTACACGCGCTACGCCGTCAAGTCAGCGTTGACGCGGCGCTAGATGCGTCGGACCACCATGATCGTAATGTCGTCGGATTGCTGCGACAGGCCGACGAACCGGCGCACGTCCCACAGGATTTGTCGGGCCATTTGCGACGCACTGAGTTTGGCGTGGCGCTGGATGGACGCGCGCAATCGCTCCATCGAATACTGCCGATCTTGAAAATCAAACGCCTCGATGATGCCATCGGTGACCATGACCAGGACATCACCGACTTCGATCCCAACGGTCTCACTTGGAAACTGTTCCTGCGGAAACACGCCGATCACCGTTGAGCCGCACGTCAGGTCGGTCAGTTCGCCGCCGCGGAGCACGATCGGTGGAATATGGCCGGCGTTGCAGTAGGCGAAGGATTGCCCATCCGGTGAAAAAGCGCCGTAGACCAAGGTCGCGAACTCGCTGTCCAACGTTTCGCGGCACATGTGCCGGTTGACTGCTTCGAGCGTTCGACCGATGTTCGGATCGTTTCGGGCGGAAACATGTAAGGCCGAGCGGACCGAGGCCATCATCAAAGCCGCGGGAAAGCCCTTGCCCACGACATCGGCGACACAGACGCCGATCCCGCCGTTCGGCAATTCAAGGTAATCGTAGAAATCACCGCCGACGTCGAGGGTCGGTTTGTAGACGCCGCCGAATTCAAAGCAATCGCTGGCGGGCGGATGCGCGGGCAGCATACGCCGTTGAATCTGCGCGGCCGCTTGGATTTGGCGCTGAACCACCCCGGCGCGGATATGGTCCTCGTAGAGGCGGGCGTTGATGATGGCCGCGGCGGCCTGCGAACCGAGCGAACGCAAGAGGGACGTTTCGGGATCCGTGAAACGATAAACGTGGGCCGTGTACACCCGCAACACGCCGACGGTTTCTCCGCGGTAGGTCATGGGCACGCACAGGCCGCTGACGAGCCCTTCACGCTTGGCGTCGGCAGGATAGCGGATTCTCGGGTCGGTGCGTGCGTCTGGGACGTAGACCGCCTCGCCGGCGAACGCGGCCGCATCGATGGAATTGGCGTCTAGAACGACCCGCCCCTTCATCAAGTACTGCTCGGACAAGTTGCAGACAGCCTTAATGACCAACTCTCCGGTCTGCGGAATCAACAGGCGAATCACGCAGGCCTTAACCGGCATCACTTCCACGACCCGGTTGACGGCATTAGTGAGCACCTCGTCGAGATTGGCGGAGCTGGAAAGCCGATTCGCCAGATCGTGGACGACGGAAAGGTCGGCAAATTGCTGTTGGATGCGTTTGGCCTGCTCGTACATGGTGGCCAGCGTGTCGGCCATCGTGTCGGCGAATTGGTGTGTGGCGTCCGGCGTGGCCCCTGTGTGCTGGGTGAAATGCACGACAGTTTGGGCCAGATCTTGGGCGTTGAGTCCGAACTTGACGGCCGCAGCTTCGAGTTCCTCCGCGGAAGGTGGTCCGGGTGGCCGCGTTCCGACGACAATCATGCCGAGTCGCTCGGTCTCGAGTTTGACTGTCGCGGCGTAGAGGCACAGGCCTTCGTGGCAAACCGAAGGCACTTCCTTCTTGACTGACGCCGCCAACTCGTGCAGCCGATTGCGAAAAAGTTCGCGACCTCGATCCGACGTCCCGATCATGGCGGAATAGGGGCTGCCCCAAGTGGGTTCCGTGATGAGTTCGCCGGCAACCGTGCAAATGCAAACCGTCACCTGCCCAAGGGCGGCGAAGCGATCCTGCATGGCGTGGAGCGTGGCCGGCCCCACGAGCTCGGCGAGCTTGTTGTCGATCGGTCGGACGATCGCGGAACAATGGCGATGAACGGTCGTGCTCACAGTGGGTTAGATCGGCAGAAAGTTGGTTTTGGAATCGATGCGCGCAATGGTCTCCGCAAGCAGCTTTGCCGTCTTGGTCAAGTCGGCCAAGCTGACCATTTCGACCTGAGTGTGCATGTAGCGATTGGGCACCGAGACCAGCGCTGCGGCCACGCCTGAGCGGGTTAATTGGATCGCGTTGGCGTCGGTGGGCGTGCCACCCGGAGCCGCCGCGAATTGGATCGGGATCTTCTTGGCACGCGCGGCGGACACCAAAACCGATTCCAGCTTGGGGTTGATGTTGGGGCCGCGCTCGATGACCGGGCCGCCGCCGAGCTTCAAATCGCCGTGGGTTCGCTTGTTCATGTCGGGGCAATCGGTGGCGTGGGTCACATCGACGGCAATGCCCACCTGCGGATCGACGCCGTAGCAAGACGTCCTCGCACCGCGAAGGCCGATTTCCTCCTGAACCGTGCTCACCGCGAACAACGCGCATTTGATCTTCTTGATCGAACAGAGCCGCAGCGCCTCCATGACGACAAACACGCCGCACTTGTTGTCGAGCGCGGGCGAGGAGATCAGATCGCGGCCGAGGTGGGTGAGCCCGAGCCGAAACGTGATGGGATCGCCCACCGCGACAACCCGCTCGACCTCCTTCTTGTTCTTAGCCCCGATGTCGATCCACAGGGCTTGCAGCTCTACCTTGGCGCCGCGCTCTTCCGGCTTCATGACATGAATCGGGCGGCGCCCGATCACGCCGTCAACCGGGCCGTGGCTCGTGTGCAACGTGACGTTTGTCCCCGGCAGGACCGACGGGTCAATCCCGCCGATGGCGGCGACATAGATGTAGGCGACATTGTCGATGATGCCGCACATCATCGCCAGATTGTTAGCCCCAAG